>JBEKRG010000178.1:0-13371 GCA_049518955.1 Occallatibacter sp. | reverse complement strand
GCCTTATTGACTACAACGGTCGCATCCGGGTCCGCAAGCCGCTGATTAACGTGATTCTGCATGATCATTTCACCGAGCAAGAAACCCCTGTCAATGCGCGGTAACAGGGGACCCGGTGCAAGCGCCTGGTTATTCAGGGGAAATTGAGATGGAAGATCCTCGGTGCAAGATCGCGGCGGCAAAGACGGAGGACCCACGATGCACGAACCTGCTCAGTGGCGTCGAAATTGTGATGGAAGATCCTCGGTGCAGGAGTCTGCTCATTCGCGTGATGATTGGGATGGAAGACCCTCGGTGCAGAATTGAGGCGGCAGAGACGGAAGACCCTCGGTGCAGGAACCTGAACATGATGTGGTGATTGAAACTTCAAAAGAGAGACCACCTGGTTCCTCCATGCTATTGATTCAATCAAAGGCGACCAGCCAGTTTGCGGTCAGTGCCCCTCTAACGCTGCCACAGCTTTTCCTGCGAAGAGGCGGCGCACTGGTGGTTTAAGGCGAGCAAGTGATCCAGGAGCTCAGCATTGAGGAGAACAAGCCCTTGATCACGGCGCCATCGAGGCCACTCTGAGCGGAATATCCGATCGGCGTCATTGGATCGCTCATTGCAGGTCTGGCGGTCGTTTTTCATCCCATGATCATGCTGAAGATGTTGTGCCTCATTATCGCCGGCTCCATTGCCTTCAATGGCATGATGCTTCTGCTCATGATCGAGGAGCCAGGATCGTGATGCGAATCACTTGCTGCTTGCGGGTTTTCGGCGGATGATGCGATGGCAGGCGGAGAATGTACCCATGCAATCCGAAAGCCTCAAGCACTCATTCCGCGCGCTTCTCCTCGGTTTCGCCGCATTGATCCTTTTTCTTGCTTTGGATGTAGTCTTCCACGAAGGCTCCAGGATTTTTGACGGAGCGGTCGCCATCGAGGTCGTGGCCATGGCTGTGTTGGCGGAGAGAATATCCGATTGGCGTCCATGGCGGCAGGGGCTCCTGGCTGGACTTGGCCTGTGTGCTCCCCTCCTGGCACTGGCATTTGGTATCGCCATTGTGCGTTTCCACACATGGGCGTGGGGTCCGTACACACAGCTGCTCTTGAACTGCGGGTGCATCCTCCTGGTCAGCTCCGCCGGGGCCGAGAGCGTGGGTCTGTGGCGCAGCCACCGCCGGATGGCCGGCGTTCTCGTATCTCTGGGGACGATCATCCTTGTTGCCGCAGGACTCTTTGTTGCCAATCTTTTGTTGCGCGTCAGTCCTCCCAGTGGCCAGGTCGATAAGCCTCTGCCCGCCCTGGCGTTGACCACCTTCGACGGCAAACCAATCCCGTTATCAGCGCTGCAAGGCCATGTTACGGTCATCGATTTCTGGGGAACGTGGTGCGGCCCCTGTCTCGCCGAGCTGCCTGCAGTGGATGCGGTCTACAACGAGTACGCCGGCAATCCCAAAGTGCGCTTTCTCCTCGTCAACACCGAAATAATGGGCGATACGCCGGAGAAGATCGCCCAGTTCGTCCAACACAGGCCAGTGTCAATGCCCATGGCGCTTGACCCGCTGCAAACGTATGTCAAGGTGAATGGAACCCAATGGCTCCCGCTTTTGCTCGTCGTTGACCAAAGCGGTCGCATCCGATTTGACGACAGCGCTTACGGCAGCGCCGACCAAGTCAAGCGCGACCTCCACCAGGAAATTGAGACTCTCCTGGCCGCCAACTAGACCGAAGGCACTTCATCGTCACTGAGCAACTCAGGGACTTGAAGAATCGAGTTCCGGGCGGGCGGCCGGCAGCTCCGCAGTTATTCTTCCATGAACATTGAACCGCGCCTCGATTCAGCAAATGCTTGCACTGGCCGGCGAAACGTCAGGTGGGGGCTCTGGATGTGAAGTTTCGGCTCGTTGTTTGCGTTCCCTTCTGAAACTGCTTTCTGGCTACTCGCGAATGGGCAACGAAAGCCCCGGAATTCGAGTTGTAATCTCGTATCAGATGCTTGATTTCTTAGCCTGCGAGATAACTCTATGACATTGATCCGAACCTCAGGGGGAGTCGTACATGACCTTCCGGCTGATCTCCGAAAGGCGCTCGAGTCCGACGCGAAAGCATTGGCAGCCTGGGAAGACATAACGCCGCTCGCACGCAACGAATGGATCTGCTGGACCATCTCCGTCAAGAAAGATGAGACAAGGCGGCAGCACGTCGAAAGGGTGTGCTCGGAGCTCAAAGAAGGGATGCGGCGACCGTGCTGCTGGCCCGGCTGTCCGCATCGATGAGCATCCTCCGTTGCGATTCGTGCTCCGTGCGATGATTTGATGTAAGGGGATCTGTGTTAGAAATAGGCGGTTAGAGCTTATCAATACCCAGCCTGACGCCATCTTTGCCGTTCTTGACGAGTAGGAGACCATCCGGGCGAAACTCGGACGTCATGGCCGACGCCCTCGACATATTTCTTTGCGGTTGCTTGGCGACGCAATCGTCTACCTGGCGGCGGAGAGACAATAAAGCAGACGCTTCAGAAAGGAATCGTCTCAGTGATGGCCGCCCACTTTATCCCTTCCTTGAAATCACCTGCTGGCTTCTTGCTTCTCGCGGCAACCGCATCGATCACCCTGGCAACACCGTCGTCTGCCCAGTTAAATGCTTCCGCGCCCACGCCTGCCAAATCGCCAACGTTCGAAGTCGTCTCGATCAAACCGCATGAGCTTGGAGACGACAGCATGTCGTGGAGAACGACGCTCGATGGATTTTCCGCTTCGAACGTCTCGCCAGAAAGTCTGATCCGGAGCGCCTTCCACCTCATCATGCCCGAGCAGATTTCGGGCCTGCCCGGATGGGCCTCGTCCGATACCTTTGACGTCCAGGCCAAGATGGACGAAGACACAGCTGCGGCCATGCAGAAGCTGCCTCGAGAGGAGCACGTGCGCCAGCTGGACTTGATGATGCAAGCTGTCCTTTTCGATCGCTTTCAATTGAAGGTTCACCACGAGACCAAAGAGCTGCCCGTCTACGATCTGATGGTCGCGAAGAACGGCATCAAGATGACACAGGCGACTGCGAACGTAAACAGTTCCTGGTCGATGGGAGACGGACGGTTTGAAGGTAAGAGCGTCCCGATTGACAGCTTCATCTTTAGCCTCTCGAACGACGTGGGCCGTTTCGTCATAAACAAGACCGGCCTTACCGGCAACGTCGCAATCACGCTCAAATGGGCGCCGGAGGGCGCGGAAGGATCGGCTGATTCCGGGCCTGACATCTTCGCCGCCATTGAGGAGCAGCTTGGGCTCAAACTCCTGCCCGCAAAAGGTCCGGTGGATACAATCGTCGTCGATCACATCGAGAAACCGTCGGTGAATTGACGCCGTGTTACGTGCACTCCAGAACTTACTTCTTCACTAACATTGACCCGCTCGTTAGTCCAGTGGGTCGTGGACTCGACTGAAGGTATTTCTCGGCCGACCCCGGCTTATTGGGGCAGCCGTTTGCACCCAAATCGGTCCGCGCTCTCCACCTTGTCAAGCCCCCCGCCCTCAACTTTTTTCTTCGCCCTTCCGCCCCGCTCTCCCAACCCCCTTTTAATCCATCACTTGCGACGCATCCTTCAACCGACGATTTCAGGCCCAAGTTTGCCGATAATTACGCCTTTCCGGCGCATCATGGTCACAGCATCAATCTTCATCAAGGAATCCTGCCATGACAAAACGTCAAAACGCGTCCTCATCCTCGGCAAGCTCTGTCGCTGAGCAGCCAAAATCGCCATGGCTCTCCTGAAGGCGCAACCGAAATTGGCCATCCCCGCCGCGTGATTTTCTTTTTTGAAAACTGCCCCATCCTCGGTGCAAATTGAGGCGTCATTCAGGCGGTTTTCAATAGAATCAATGTTTTAGATATTAACTCGTCGGTAAATAGACTACGGACTTATCCGCCAACATTGCCGCCCATAGCTTGCTAACGACGCGCGCCTCACCATTTCAAGAGCTTCTCCCAGTTCCATAATTCCGATGTCACTTTGCCAGGCAGCGGGAATCCGAGCTGATGCGCGATCATGCACACCTGTCCGCGATGGTGCGCTTCGTGAGAAATCATGTAGCAGAGCATCTCCGGTCCGGCCGGCCATGGACGAGCCCAACCGTCCCTTCGAAACTCCTTCACGCGCCCCTCGCTGCCCAGCGCTTCGGCAAGCATCTTTTCGCACGCGGCCGCGCTCCGGGCCAGTGCTTTTCGAGTCTCGCTCGGGGTGCACCGGGCGCGATTGAGTTGCGGAGGAACTCCCAGGTGCGGCGCCGTCAGCCTGATCCACTTCGTGCGCACGTTGTGCATGTGCGCGAAGATGGCCGCGATCGTGCGGACCTTGCCGGGTGGCTGGGCTTTCCAAACAGAGGGATCAAGATTCGTGATCAGAATCTGGTTCAGGAGATCGTTCGCGGCAAAGATCCGAACTGCGGCCTCGGCAAGCTCAACGTGAATCTTGCGTCGGCGCACAGTCACAACTCCACTCTCCTTGACTGATTTTGCTTCTATGCCGCAACACCAAAAGGATCCGGCGGCGCGCTGCCGAAGGTCGCATTTGCTTGCGGCTCGAAGCTTACTGCGCAGGTGGTGTTGCCGGCGTAGCGGGCGGTGCGCCCGTATCCGTCTGCTTGGTGAACTGGAAGGTGCACGGCCGCCCCAGAATCCCCGCGCCTTCTTCGCGCTTACCGGTCCCAGACGTACCCGTGAAGGTCGCATCCACGTAATAGTCGTACTTGTTGCCTTTCAGTTGCGTTACCAGGCCCGCTTTTCCCGCCGACACCTTGCCCTTGGCGTGGAGCTTCGCCGAGCCGTCTGCGCCGATTGTCCCGTCCATGACCATGTAGCCTGGCCCACCCTCCTCGCCGTGCTGGCCGTGAAAGGTGCTGTTGGCAATCGTGCTCACGAATGTCCAAGTGTAGGCAGGCATGTGTTCACTCGCGTCACAGGACATGTTCGTGGTCCACGTTCCGTCGAAAGGTCCGCCCGCATTTTGGGACCAGAGCAGCGCCGGTGCGCAAACCAAGGCAAAAGACAGTGCTTTCCCGATTCTCATGGATGACCTCCAGATGGATGCAGAATACCCGCAGTGGCCGTGAATTGGTCAAGAAGTTTTTGAGGAATTTCCTATCGGGCAGGCTGCGCTAGCACCTGCTCGTAAAATCGGACATACTGCGGCACAACAAGCGTAGCGCAGAAACGCTTCTGCGCGTTCTTGCGGGCTGCCTCACGCATCGCGTCGAGTCGCGGCGGATCGTTCAGCAGGCTCAACGCACCATTGGCCATGCCCTCGACGTCGCCGACGGGAAAGAGCAATCCATTGACTCCTTCGTCGATCAGCTCGGGAACCCCGCCAACGCGCGTGGCAATCGACGGAACCTTGCAAGCCATGGCTTCGAGCGCCGCGAGGCCAAAGGATTCGAGCTCGCTCGGCATCAGCAGCAGATCCGCAATCGCCAGCAGCTCCGCCACGCGCTCCTGCTTGCCCAGAAAGTGGACGCGGGCTTGGATGCCGAGATCGTGCGCGAGCCACTCCGCGGCCGAGCGGTCTGGCCCGTCGCCGATCAGGATTAGCTGTGCCGGCCGCTCGCGCGCCGCAAGCGCAAAGATCTTCACCACGTCGGTAACGCGCTTCACCGGCCTGAAGTTTGACAGGTGTACGAGCAGTGACTCATCAGGCGCGGCGTAATGCGCGCGGCAGCGCGCGCGCGCAACCTCATCCTTGATTGGAGTGTAGACGTCGCAGTTGACGAAGTTGGTGATGGTCTCGATGGGTCGTGTAACGTTGAAATCGGCAATCGTCTTGTCGCGCAGGTAATTCGAAATGCTAGTCACGCCGTCGCTCTCCTGAATCGCGTGGCGCGTAATCGGCAGATAACTGCGATCCAGGCCGACCAGCGTAATGTCGGTGCCGTGGAGAGTCGTCACAAAGGGCAGTCGCCGCCCGCGCGTCGCCAGCATCTGCCGTGCCAGCAGCGCAGAAACCGAGTGAGGAATCGCATAGTGCACGTGGAGCAGATCGAGCGAGTTGTACTCCGCCACTTCGGCCATACGCGAGGCAAGCGCCAGGTCATACGGTGGAAACTCGAACAGCGGATAGCTCGAGACAGGAACCTCGTGGTAAAAGATGCCGTCGTCGCGGCCGTTTAGCCGGAAGGGCTGCGAATAGGAGATGAAGTGGACTTCGTGTCCGAGGACGGCGAGCTCAATCCCCAGCTCGGTGGCCACAACTCCCGAGCCGCCATAAGTTGGATAACAGGTAATCCCGATACGCATGAGGCCTTCTTACTTTGGATGATTTGGTTTTCCGCTATGCTTTGGACGCGCGGCAGTGATTGGAGGATGCACAGAGTCAGCGAGGCTGTTCTTCAGCATGTTAGTGGTCGAGCGGGTCGGATGACAGACCCGCAAAGGAGATGAGCTTGATCGTGGGAAACTCCTTGAGCACGGCCAGTGCCGCGCGCTCCACGTCGCGCGTGGCTCGCAAACGCGTGCGAACAAGGCCGAGATCGGCGTCGTTGTAGCCGGGATGCGTGACCAGCTCCCATTTGCCGGAGGGCAGGCACTGGAGCAGGGAACGCAGAGTGTCGGCGTCCAGAATGCCCGTGCCGGCCACGGCTACAGTTCCGCTCGTGGTCACAAAACCTCCCTCCTCGATGATCCGCCGGGAAGCAGGCTCGAGCCAGCGCAGTGCCCCCACCTGCGCCAGGCGCATCCAGTGCGCGCGACGCGTGGCCCGTGTGGACCAATGGGGCTCGAATGGATTGCGGATGGCGCGAACTCCCGCCGAGCGCGCAGCTCGCAGCAGAGGACGTAACACGGCGCGGAATACGTGGGTGTGCTTATGTGTATCTACGTGGGTGAGGTGAACGCCGCGCTGTTGGAGAAACGCAATCTGCGCCGAGATCTCGGCCTCGATTTCGGCCGAGCGAATCCGGCCCGTAAACAAGCGCGTCAGAAATGTGGCCAACGAATTCGGAAAACTGCCGGTTTTGGAATCGATGAGACTGGGAATTTGATCCGGCGGGAGTACAGGCTCGCCATCGACCAGAACCACATGGCAGCCCACGCCGAGTGTCGGCGTTCGCACGGCAATATCGATAGCTTCTTCTGTAGCGTTAGCGCGGGCCATGAGCGAGGTGCTGGTGACGAGGCCGGCCTCGTGCAGTTCCTTGATGGCGCGATTGACGCCAGAGGTCAGCCCGAAATCATCGGCGTTGACGATGTGAGCGGTGCGAATCTGCGAGGAGGTTCTGCGAGCGATCAGCGAGCGGTTGCTCGATGCAATGGTGGGCAGTGAGGGACTCGAACCCCCGACTTCCTGCTTGTAAGTCGGATCGAGAGTTATTCTCTCACTGTCTCCCACTTACTCCAATTACTACAGAATCACGGGTTTCTGGCCTTCACCGGCCGCCCGTGATTTTTGTCAATTTCACTCATTTTCTGGCTAGGGTACCCGCAATTTTCACCGTAGTTCTAGGGATTCGAGCGGACGTCAACGATACGTCGAAGATGACTCGCTAGCAGCATCTCACCAGCTTCTGAAGAGTCATCGATTTGAACGGTGTGATGGCTGATTGGGTTCTTGTATGGGCCAATTGAGCCAGCAAAGAGATCGCTGAGTGCCTGGCGCTCTGCCTCGGGTTGAGGTTTATCCGTCAGCGTTCCATCGAACTGGAGTTGCCGAAAATTGCCTCGCTTACACAAAAGTAACGCGAAAACGGCCCAATTTTCTGAAAATTTCGATAGACAGGAGTGTTTTGGTTGCCGGAGAATTCAGTGAATACACAGGGGGTCCCCCGTCCGCCAGGACGTGCGTTTTCGTATTCGATAGAAAAAGGAGAAATGCATGCGAATTGTGGGAAAATTCGTATTCCCAATCGCCGCGTTCTTGTCGATTGCCATCACAGTTGGCCAGGCGCAGTCGCTGTTGACGCACCACGTCCGCCAAGCCTCTCAGGATGGGACCGCGCGGTTCATCGACCGTCTGCCGTCAAGCCGGAACATGAATCTGGTGATCACGCTGCCGCTGCGCAATCAGGACCAGTTGGATCAGCTCCTGACGAATCTCTACGATCCCAGCGGTCCGAACTACCACCAGTTCCTGACCGTGGAGCAGTTCACGGAGCAGTTTGGACCGACCCAGCAGGACTTTGACGCGGTGATCGCCTTTGCCAAACAGAACGGCCTGACCGTAACCGGCACTTCACCAAATCGCCTCAACGTGCAGGTCTCGGGAAGTGTGGCCAACGTTGAGAGCGCATTCCACGTGAACATGGGCGTCTATCAGCACCCCACCGAGAATCGCACATTCTTTGCGCCGGACCGCGAGCCCACTACGAACCTGACGTTTTCTCTGTGGCACATCTCGGGCCTCGACAACTTCTCGATTCCGCATCCCGCCGGTCTCAATAGAATCCCGGCGAGCTCCGGTGCAAAGTCCGGCGCCACCACCGGCTCCGGCCCGTCGGCTTCTTATCTGGGCAGCGACATGCGCGCGGCCTACTACGGCGGCGGATCGTTGACCGGCAGCGGCCAGTCATTAGGCTTGCTGGAGTATTACGGCACTGACCTCGCTGACCTCAACACCTACTTTAAGAACGTCGGCCAAACCAACAACGTGCCCATCACGCTACTCTCTACAGACGGAACCAGCACCAGCTGCGTGTATCCGAGCTGCGACGACACCGAACAGACCCTGGATATGACGCAGGCCCTCGGTATGGCGCCGGAATTGTCGAGCCTGGTGATGTACGTGGGCTCGACTGATGCGGCCATCTTCAACGCCATGGCTACCGCCAGCCCGCTCAACGCGCAGTTGAGCTCTTCGTGGACCTGGAGTCCGGCTGACCCGAACACCGACAATCCTTACTTCGAAGAGTTCGCAACGCAGGGTCAGAATCTCTTTCAGGCCGCAGGCGACGACGGCAAATGGGGAGCACGTTCCGAGATCTATCCGGCAGACGATGTGTATGTCACCTCGGTTGGCGGGACGGACCTCACCACCAGCTCCGCGGCCGGACCCTGGGGTTCTGAGACCGCCTGGTCCGATGGCGGTGGCGGCATTTCGCCCGATAGATTTGCCATTCCATCCTGGCAGACGGCCGCGGCCGCCGGCTGCGCAAGCTGTTCGCAAACCTATCGCAACGGCCCTGACGTTTCGGCCAACGCCAATTTCACTTTCTACGTCTGCGCCGACCAGACCACGTGCACGGCCAACGAGTATGGTGGCACCAGCTTTGCCACGCCGATGTGGGCCGGCTATCTTGCGCTCACCAACCAGCAGTCCGTGGCCAACGGCAACAAGACGCTGGGCTTCATTAATCCCAGCCTGTATTCGATCGGCGCCGGTTCAAGCTACGACTCGGACTTCCACGACATCACCAGTGGCAGCAATGGCTACTCGGCCGCAAAAGGCTACGACCTGGCTACCGGTTGGGGCAGCCCCGACGGCAGCGGCCTGCTCAATGCGCTCGCTGGAATCGTAGCTGCGCCAGGCTTTAGCCTGAGCGCTTCGCCAGTGTCAGTTTCGATCGTGCAGGGCGGTTCAGGCTCCTCCACCATCACCAGCACGGTGAGCGGCGGTTTCAATGCTGCGGTCGTGCTGTCGGCTTCGGGCGAACCCTCGGGCGTGTCGGTCACCTTCGTCTCGCCGGGCTCGATTACCGGCACGGGCAGCCTGGGCATGTCGATTGCGGTCGCATCGGGTTCAACCGTAACGCCCGGTACCTATCCCATTACCCTGACCGGAACCGCTGGCAGTTCGGTGAAAACAACCACGGTGAATCTCACGGTCACGGCTCCCGTCGCAGCCAACTTCACCATCTCCGTCTCGCCGAGTTCGGGATCCCTGGATCAAGGACAGAGCGGGTATGCGGTCGTGACCACAACCGTCTCCGGTGGGTTTAGCTCGGCGATTTCGCTGAGCGCCGCAGGCATTCCTTCGGGCGTGACCGGCAGTTTCAGTCCGAATCCAATCGCCGCACCAGGTTCGGGCACGTCGGACTTTACGTTGACCGTGTCGAGATCCGCCAGAATAGGCACTTACCCGATCACGATCACCGGAAGGGGCGGAGGCATTACGCATACCACTACCCTTTCATTCAAGGTGCAGCGCTAAAGCAACCGAGAGTACAACCGGCCCGGGACAGGCAAGCCCACCATAAAAAGGGGTCCGGGAATGTAACTGCGATTTCCGGTAGATTCTTAAATCTGCGTTGGTGCTTGAAAGCGCTCAAGCGCACGAAAGCCTCTCCTGTGCGGAGAGGCTTCGTGGCAGATCAGGGAATCCGTTACCTTGTTTGGACACGATACCCCGCGGCGAGAATAGGCCTCCGTGATGACTGTCACGGGCGAGAGCACACTAAGAAGACACCACCCGAGTTCCGGTCAAAGTGTGCCTTCTGCGTAGCCAGCAGGGAGTTGCAGGTACATTCTCCCTGCATTTTCAGGGCTATGCCATTAGAACCTGTGAAATTGCGGTGGAAACTGCGGGGACTGTAGACGTGTTTGTTGCGAAATCGGCGGCTTGCGGAACTGTATACCTTTGAGCTTGCTTTCTGACCGCATGGCATCCCCCTAATGAAAGCCGGGTGCCAACGGTCTATCGTCTAGGGCCGCGAGTTTTCCCCCAAAAAGCGGCCTGACAGGATTGGCTAGGACGCGCCGCTGGCCTTTGGGTGATGGTTCCCTATGGCCGTGCGATAGAGCGCACAATGTCGATTCGCCTCTGTACCGCAAACCGGCGCAAGTGAAGCGATTGATTCCGGGTTAGGAGTACTGGGTCAAGTGCCAGCAGAAGAGGCGCAGCGCACAGAGCGGCGCGATTATTCGAGTAATTTGATGGTTGTGCCGAAGCGGTTACGGAATCGGAACAACTGTCGTATTGGACGGCACGCTTTGGACTCCGGTGGCGTCAACGCTCTCCACAATGTAGTCGTAAGTCTGGCCGTTCGTAACGTTCGTGTCCGTGTAGGTCGTTTGAGTCGTGGCGGTCGAATTCAATTGCGTATACGAAGAGGCGCCGCTCGGCGATCGAAATACGCTATATCCGGCGACTGGGTCCGTAGAGCTTGTGGGCGCATCCCAGGTCAAGTTGACCTGATAGGAAGTCGCCGCTCCCGTTCCAGTCAGGCTGATTACCGCGGAAGATCCCGTGGAGGAGTTGCTGGAGATGGTCAGCTGTCCTGTCACCGTCCCAGCCGCGGTGGGGTCGAATTCTACGCTGAGGGTGGCCGTCTGATTGGGGTTCAATGTGATCGGGAAGTTGACTCCGGAGACGGTGAAGCCGCTTCCGCTCACCGTGGCCGTGCTCACTGTCACCGCCGCGCCACCGGTTGACGTCAGGATCAGTGTCTGCGTCGCCGGGGAGTTCAAATTCACATTGCCAAAGGCAATCGTGTTGGCATTCACTCTGAGCGTCGCCGCCGTCTCGCCCAGTAGCAGGGCAAAGGTCTCCGCCACACCGCCCGCACTTGCTGTCAGCGTCACCGTTTGCGCCGAACTCACCGAGGATACCGTGGCTGTGAAGCTGGCGGTTGTGGCTCCCGCAGCGATGGTTTCGCTGGCAGGGACGGCAACGGCTGAGTTGTTGCTGGACACGCTAACCTTGAACCCGCCGCTCGGCGCTGCCGCGTTGACGGCTAATGCACAACTGTCCGTCCCCGCTCCCGTGAACGACGAGCTTGTGCAGCTTAGGCTAGTCAAGGTCGGCGTGCTCGCGGAGACTCCCGTACCGCTGAGATCGACCACCATTTTTTCGTCCGTCGAGGCATTGCTGGTAATCGTAAGGTGACCCGAAATCGTGCTAGTCGCAGTCGGAGAGAATTCAACGCTGAAGCTATATTCGCCGCCGGCGGCAACCGAAACTGGAAGGCTACCTTCGCCGCTGACCGAGAAGCTCTTTCCCGACACGGTAATCTTCGAAACTTGCACTGATGCCGTGCCCGTATTCTTAAGAGAAATGCTCGTGCTGGCCGTTCCTCCTATCGATACTCCTCCAAAACTGACAACGCTCGGAGATGCCTGCAGGGATCGTGCTCTTGTAGCCGCACCAGCAGTCTCGCCACAGAATGAGAAGAAAATCAAAACGCAAAACAAGGGAATTCGAAGGCCGCGGCCTAGCTGCGCGACGCGAGCACGCAGGTGGGTGTCGTGGTAATTCGACCGTGAAGAACGGCCACAAGCCGTCCTTGCCGTTGTCAATTCATCTCTCAACGGCGCGCAAGGAAAAATGTCGCGCAATCGCATCATTTGTGAACCTCTTTAAGGGTCGTGTTGTTTCATGGCTCGCAGCCATGGGATTCCCGCCGGCTGGATGCTCGCATTGAGTCAACCAGCTCGCTCATTTGGTGCCGATCGTCAGGACAAGGCAATGCGATAGGCCACAACGCTCTTGTGCCTGGACGGCAATCGCTATGTAAATGAGTCCTTGAAGAACTCGCTCAAGACTGATTTCAGCGGGGGGTCAGTAAAACTCTGATCTACCGGTCGCAATCGTCAAGGGCGGAACTTTCTGACTTGCGCAAACGACGTTGTGAAGCTCCCGCATCTATGCTTCGGGGCTTTTCGGATATGCAACGTGCGCCTTGGTTAAATGAATTTATCTGCATGACCGAACCGAATCGTTGACACAGCCGTCCGTTCTTTTGAAACCTTCGCTCGCAACCAACGCAGATTCTCATCCAAATTGAGGATAGCTGGAGCAATATCCAAACGTGATTTTGTAGTTTATAGTTGCAATTCTCGCGCCAAACCAATCGCATCGGGACCGATTCCTCCATACTCCTCATACAAATGATCTTCAGCCCCAGCGAGCGGAAAGGCCGCGAATCGTTCCCACATGGAGCGGCCGCCGAGCGTGTAAATTGTCCCTACCTGTGTATAATTTTGCTCACACCAATAAGGAATTCGGCCCTCCCGCTATTCCGCTTGCGCCTCCACAAACACCCTTCGTGGCAACGGTCTCCGACAAGTGCACTTCTGATTCGGATCGGGAGGATTCGCTTCCATGACTTGAGACACAGCGCCGTCTCTCGCATGATTGCAGCGCGTATCCCAATCCCAATCATTGCCAAGGTTGTTGGGTGGTCCACTAGCACAATGGCGAAGATGGCCGCGCGTTATGGTCACTTCGGAGTTGAAGAATTGCGCAGCGCCGTGGAATCATTCAGCATTCCTGCAAACTTGCAGATTGCGTCGGGGTACTCGCAATTGTCACCGCAATCAGAGCGCGAACGGGAGATCAACATTAACTGAATTATTGATTCTTTTGGTGGGCAGTGAGGGACTCGAACCCCCGACTTCCTGCTTGTAAGGCAGGCGCTCTAACCAACTGAGCTAACCGCCCACTGCGGTGCTTTTCTCATGATAGCAGCGC
>JBEKRG010000177.1:0-7442 GCA_049518955.1 Occallatibacter sp. | reverse complement strand
GTTTCGCGGCCATCAAGGTTGGCGCAAGGGTGTTTCTGCGGCGGCCATTGAAGATCGCCGCGGGGCTCGCGGGGCTGCTGCTGCCAACCCTCGCTTATGGGCAGACGGAGGCGGGCGGAGAAGCCAGCCTGAAAGTGCCGGACTTGTCGACCGTGAATTTTCTCGGCCTGAACGGACATTCACTTCTCTCGATCGGACTGCTGTTTTGCGCCGGCGGCCTGTTATTTGGGCTGGTGATTTTTGTGCAGTTGAAGAACCTGCCGGTTCACCGCACGATGCGCGAGATGTCGGAGCTGATCTACGAAACGTGCAAAACGTACCTGGTGACACAGGGCAAGTTCATTCTTTTGCTTTGGGTTTTCATCGCGGTGATTATCTCGCTGTACTTCGGCTATCTGGCGCCGGTTCCGGGGAAATCGATTGCGGTGACGCTTCCGATTATCTTGTTGTTTTCGCTGGTCGGCATCGGGGGCAGCTACGGCGTGGCATGGTTTGGAATTCGCGTGAACACCTTTGCGAACAGCCGTACGGCGTTTGCGGGATTGCGCGGCAAACCCTATCCATGTTTTGCGATTCCGCTGAAGGCCGGAATGAGTATCGGCATGATGCTGATCTCGGTTGAACTGTTGATCATGCTGTTCATTCTGTTGTTCATCCCAGGCGATTATGCGGGCCCATGCTTCATCGGTTTCGCAATCGGCGAGAGCCTGGGCGCAGCGGCGCTGCGTATTGCCGGCGGCATCTTCACCAAGATTGCCGACATCGGCTCGGACCTGATGAAGATCGTATTCAAGATCAAGGAAGACGATGCACGCAACCCGGGAGTGATCGCGGACTGCACGGGTGACAACGCGGGCGACTCGGTTGGCCCGAGCGCGGACGGCTTCGAGACGTATGGTGTTACCGGCGTGGCCTTGATTACGTTCATTTTGCTGGCGGTACCAAGCCCCACGACGCAAGTGCAGCTGCTGGTATGGATTTTCGTCATGCGCGTGGCCATGCTGGTCTCCAGCTCGGCTGCTTATTTCCTGAATGGCGCAATTGCTCATGCGAAATACGGAAATGCAGACGAAATGGACTTTGAGACGCCATTGACGTCGCTGGTATGGATCACGTCCATCGTTTCGATCGCCCTGACCTACGTCGTCACGTACCTGATGATTCCCAACCTCGGCGATGGAACGCTGTGGTGGAAGCTGGCCTCGATCATCTCCTGCGGAACGCTGGCGGGCGCGATCATTCCGGAACTGGTCAAGGTTTTCACTTCGACCAAATCGGGGCACGTGAGAGAAGTGGTGAAGTCGGCGCAGGAAGGCGGAGCTTCGCTGGGGATTTTGTCGGGATTCGTGGCCGGCAATTTTTCGGCCTACTGGCTGGGATTCAGCATGGTTGGGCTGATGTCAATGGGCTACTTCTTCAGCACGGGCGCATCGATGGCGAACCTGATGCTGGCTCCGGCGGTCTTCGCTTTCGGTCTGGTGGCGTTCGGATTCCTGGGGATGGGTCCGGTGACGATCGCCGTAGACTCTTACGGGCCGGTCACCGACAATGCTCAGTCGATCTATGAGCTTTCGCTGATCGAGAATGTCCCCGGCATCGAAGCTGAGCTGAAGAAGGACTACAACATCGACGTGAAGTTCGAAAAGGCTAAAGACTTGCTGGAGGCCAACGACGGAGCCGGCAACACCTTCAAGGCTTCAGCCAAGCCGGTGCTGATCGGGACCGCAGTGGTTGGCGCCACGACGATGATTTTCTCGATCATCATGGCCCTGACCGGGGGACTGACGCACGACGTGCAGAACCTCTCTCTGCTGCACGCGCCTTTCCTGCTGGGGTTGATCAGCGGCGGGGCGATGATCTACTGGTTCACGGGCGCTTCAACGCAGGCGGTGACGACGGGCGCATATCGTGCGGTTGAGTTCATCAAAGCGAATATCAGACTGGAAGGCGTGGAAAAGGCGTCGGTTGCCGACAGCAAAAAGGTGGTGGAAATCTGCACGAAGTACGCGCAGAAGGGGATGTTCATCATCTTTTTGGCGGTCTTCTTCGTTACACTTTCGTTCGCGTTCGTGGAGCCATTCTTCTTTATCGGCTATCTGATCTCGATTGCGACGTTCGGGTTGTACCAGGCGATCTTTATGGCGAACGCCGGCGGAGCATGGGACAACGCGAAGAAGATTGTAGAGGTAGAGCTGAAACAGAAGGGGACGCCACTGCACGATGCGACTGTAATCGGAGACACGGTCGGCGACCCATTCAAAGACACCTCGTCTGTGGCATTGAACCCGGTAATCAAGTTCACGACCTTGTTCGGATTACTTGCGGTCGAGCTGGCGGTGACGCTCAGCGCGAGCAATCCGATGCTGGCGCATGCGCTGGCGGTCGTATTCTTCCTGATCTCGGTGTTCTTTGTGTGGAGGTCGTTCTATGGGATGAGGATCGACAATAAGGGCAACTGATTCTCGGGCCTTCTATCGTCACCTTGGAAAAAGCCGGCCTCGCGCGCTACGGTGTGCGGGGCCGACTTGTTTTTGGAGGGGCGCGACCGTTGGATCAGAGCCTGCGGCTTGAGGCCCGCAGAAAATCATTGTGATCTAAGGGACGGCGCAGGTATGCTGCCTCCATCGATGAAGAAGCTCTCGCTAACCTTCGACGACGGACCTTCTCCGCCTTGCACGGAGGCGCTTCTCGCGGTCCTCTCGTACTATTCCGTTCCCGCCACGTTTTTCATGATTGGCCAGAGAATGCTGGCGCACGAGGCCACCGTGAAGCGCGTGGAGCAGGCGGGCCACGCGATTGGCAACCACACGCGGACGCATCGCAATCTGTGCGGCGCGCCGTTCGAGGCTATCGAACACGAGATTAACCGCTGGGGACAGTACTTCCGGCCGCCAGGCGGACACTACGACGAAGGAATACTGGAGTACCTGAGGCTCCATGACATCCAGCTCGCGATGTGGGATGCGGAAGGACTGGACTGGAAGCTGAGGACGGCTGACGAGGTTGTGGCCTGTCTCGCCGAGCAGATCGACATGCTCGACGGCGATGGCGGGATCGTGCTGCTGCACGACGGCGACTCTGAAGACCCGAGTGGCAACCGCTGGGCGACAGTGGAAGCCACCGACCGCATCATCACCCGCTATTGCGCACAGGGATTTGAGTTTGTGCCACTGAGCGAGATGACCCTGCCGAGGAAGCCAAGGAAGGCGCGGCAATGAGTGCCCGCCCGAAATGGGCGTGCATGAGGGCTGACCGGCGCGGATAAAGCGCCGAGGGCGGGAATGCCGAATCGAATCGCCCGAATGTCCACAACTTGAACAGAAGTGCCGGCGAAGTGCACCGGTCCTGCGCCTTGTGCCGGAGTTCGCCTGGGGCTAGGGTTGAGGCATGGGGCGAGGACCGGGGTTGGGGTCCTGGACGGTACCTCGCGGTGCCCCAAAATTGATGCAAGTCTGACCCCGGAAACCTGCGACAAACAAGGCTGAATCGAAGTTTCCACAGGCAAATGGCGGGGTTTAGAGAGCAGATGCGGGAAATGTGAACAAAATACAAGATGTTGTGGTTTGTTCTTGACACGCACCATGCACAGCGGTAAGTTTTCATCTGCGGCTGTAAACAGGCTGTTAAAAAATACCGGCGCAAACCGAGCAATTCCCGAGTTCAAGTGCTCCATCCAGCATCTCCTAAGTGGGCAATCGAAGCGGAGATTCCCACCTGGCGGAGATGGCTCCAGGGTACGGTAACTAGGAAAGAGCTGGATGGGTCGGCGGGCCGCGGACGACGCTGGAATTCTCGGAATTTCGATCCCAGTTTCTGCCTTTGTTTCCAAATAGTTGCGGGTTGTACCCGCACTCCGGCTGCGTGGCCGGTGATAGGGCTTTTTACGTTGATTTCGACCCATGGAGAGTAACAAGATGAACGAGGCTCACCTTCAGACTTCGACCGCTGCTCACCCGCCCACACCCAGTACGCAGGGCCTGACCTTTTCCCGGCGCTTTTCGAAAGAGGGAGTTTCCCCCTACGACGAGCTGGCCTGGGAGCACCGCACAGCATCGATCACCGACACCAAGGGGAACACGATCTTCGAGCAGAAGGACGTGGAAGTACCGGTGGACTGGTCGATGACGGCGACGAACATTGTGGCTTCAAAGTACTTGCACGGGCAGATCGGCACGCCGGAACGCGAAACAGGTGTGCGGCAATTGGTGGCGCGCGTGGCAGAGACGGTGCGCGACTGGGGCATGGCCGGAGGTTACTTTGCCACGGCAGTGGATGCTGGGATCTTCCACGATGAGCTGGCGCACTTGCTGCTGACGCAGAAGGCGGCGTTCAACTCGCCGGTGTGGTTCAACGTGGGCTGCGACCGGCTGGAGCCGGAGGCGGACGGACAGAACTGGCACTGGGATCCGGTGACGGGCGGGGTACAGTATTCTGCCACGGGCTACAGGAACCCTCAGTGCTCGGCGTGCTTCATCAACGCGGTAGACGACTCGCTGGACTCGATTCTGACGCTGGCGAAGACGGAAGGCATGCTGTTCAAGTGGGGGTCGGGCACGGGGACGAATTTGTCGTCGCTGCGCGGATCGATGGAGCTGCTCTCGGGTGGCGGGTCGGCCAGCGGACCGCTGAGCTTCATGCGCGGATTTGATGCCTTTGCCGGCGTAATCAAGAGCGGCGGTAAGACGCGGCGTGCGGCCAAGATGGTGATCCTGAATGTGGACCATCCAGACATCGTGGACTTTATCGAGTGCAAGTCGAAAGAGGAAGCGAAGGCATTCACGCTGATCAAGGCGGGCTACGACGGAAGCGGGCCGGATTCTGAGGCTTTTTCGTCTATTTTCTTTCAAAACGCCAATAATTCTGTACGGGTCAGTGACGAGTTCATGCGCGGCTACGAGGCCGACGGGGACTTCACCACATATACGGTGAAGGGCCACCAGCCGGTGAAGACTTATAAAGCGCGCGAGATCATGGGCAAAATCGCAGAGTCGACGTGGCTGTGCGGCGATCCGGGGATGCAGTTCGACGACACGATCAACAAATGGCACACGAGCAAGAATACGTCGCGGATCAACGCGTCGAATCCATGCAGCGAATACATGTTCCTGGATAACTCGGCGTGCAACCTGGCGAGCCTCAATCTCATGAGATTTGTCACGCCGGCCGGTACATTCGATACCGCTGCGTACCGGCACGCGATTTCTGTGTTGATCACAGCGATGGAGATCCTGGTGGACAACTCGGGATATCCGACCGAGGCCATTGCGCGGAACTCGCACGACTACCGTCCGCTGGGGCTGGGCTATGCGAACCTGGGCGCACTGCTGATGTCGATGGGGCTGCCGTATGACTCTGAAGCCGGACGCGACCTGGCAGGAAGCATGACAGCGATGATGACGGGTCAGGCGTATCTGCAGTCGGCAATCATCGCGGCGCAATGCCCGCCACTGACTTCGGCGACGCCGCTGACGGCTAGCGTAGAGCACCAAGGCGGAGCATGCCCCGGCTACTATGTGAACCGCGAGCCGTTCCTCGACGTGATCCGGATGCACCGGGCCGAAGTGAACAACATCGGGAAGTCGCGCCAAAGCGGCGAGCCGTTCACGGTGCCGCAACTGGACGCGCTGATCGATGCCAGCCGCGAGTGCTGGGACATGGCGCTGCTCTACGGCGAGCGCTACGGCTACCGCAATTCGCAGACCACGGTGCTGGCGCCGACGGGGACGATCGGCTTCATGATGGATTGCGACACGACGGGAATTGAGCCGGACCTGGCGCTGGTGAAGTACAAGAAGCTGGTGGGCGGCGGCATGATCAAGATCGTGAACAACACGGTGCCGTCCGCGCTCTTCAAGCTGGGCTACGACAACGAAGAGGTGAACGCGATCGTCAGCTACATCGACGCGACGGGGACGATCGAAGGCGCGCCGGGGATCAAGCCGGAGCACCTGGCGGTGTTCGATTGCAGCTTTAAGCCGGCGAAGGGCACGCGGTCGATTCATTACATGGGGCACATCAAGATGATGGCGGCTGCGCAGCCGTTTCTGTCTGGCGCGATCTCAAAGACGGTGAACCTGCCGCACGAGGCGACAGTGGAAGATGTGGCCGAAGCCTACGCGGAAAGCTGGCGGCAGGGCATCAAGGCAGTCGCGATTTATCGCGACGGATCGAAGGGCACGCAGCCACTGAACACAAGCATGGATGCGAAGAAAGAGCCCTCGGCGCTGGATGCGGTGGGCAGCCGGCTGCTGGGGAACCTGGCGGCGTCACAAACGGCGGCTGAAGCCGACGTGAAACTGCTGGAAGCGCACGGCTCGGACAAGGTAGAGGTAAGCGCCAAACAATTGCTCGCAACGGTGCAGGCGTTCCAGAAGGCGCTCGACGAGATTGCCACGGCAGCAGCGGTTCCGGTGCTGACGCCGACACCGGCGATGAATACTGCGACCGAGATTCCACGGGAAGCGCAGGATCTGAATGCTCCGCCGCGCGCGATCCGCCATAGGCTACAAGAGGAGCGTGCGTCGCTCACGCACAAATTCTCCATCGCCGGACACGAAGGCTACATCACCGTGGGAATGTATCCGAACGGCCAGCCGGGCGAGATTTTCATCCGCATGGCCAAGGAAGGATCGACGGTGAGCGGCCTGATGGACGCGTTTGCGACGTCGGTTTCGCTGGCGCTGCAGCATGGCGTGCCGCTGAAGGTTCTGTGCGAGAAGTTCGCGCACACGCGGTTCGAGCCTTCGGGCTGGACGGGCAACGAGCAGATCGGGTACGCAAAGAGCCTGATGGACTACATGTTCCGCTGGCTGAATCTGCGCTTCCTTTCCGGGCAGCAGTTGACGCTGTTCGCCGGGCTGGGTCAGCAGGCTCCGCAATTGACGGCGTCGCCGAGCATGATGGCGGAGAGCGATCTCGATGAAGATGAATCGCCGACGACACAGCAGCACATTGCGCGGCTGGCGGAGGAAGTGGCGAAGCGGCTGGGCCAAGTTACTGCAACGCAGGTGACGGCAAGCGGCGGGCATTCGGGGGGTGGGATCGCACCGGAGCCGCAGGCCGAAACGGGCGGCAGCGCACCGCGGCGGATGACGGAAGCCCAAATGCGCCAGGCGCCGGCGGGCTCTCCACAGGTACCGAGCATGCAGGACCGCGGGCTGTATCACGCGGCTGACGCGATGCGAGGCATGTACGACATGGGCGACGCGCCGAGCTGCGGCACATGCGGCGCGATCATGGTGCGGAACGGAAGCTGCTACCGCTGCATGAGCTGCGGGTCGACGAGCGGGTGCAGCTAAGCGAACTGAGGTCGGCATGAATCGGGGCGTTCATTTGAGGCCAGGAGACAATCTCCTGGCCTTCTGTTTTCGATTTGAATTGAAGCGGGACAAGAATGCGCGGCTGGCAAGTTCAGGCGTTGCCAAAGACGGGAGCGGATGCGC
>JBEKRG010000176.1:0-9165 GCA_049518955.1 Occallatibacter sp. | reverse complement strand
GCGATGGATACTGGTGGCGTGCGAGCCTGATGCGGACTTCTTCAGCAACGGGCAACTGTTATAGGCCCTTGCGGCATTGGCGGTGAGAAAGGGTGACCGCTTTACCTTCCGGCCACGAGTGCCGCTATTCGTGCCGGGTGAAGCGTTGGAGTTCGATTACACTTCCTCCGATCCGCTGACGACACAGCCCACAAGCGAACAACTGCACGTGCGCGTGACCTCAGAAGACGGCAGCGTGCACTACGACCAGACTGATCCGGCGGAACAAGCGATAACGCTGCCCGAAAGCGCGGCCGAAGGCAAGGGCTTGCACAGTGTCGAAGCCACGCTGCTCCTCGACGGAAAGCCGCTGCGGACGTACCGGTCCGGATTCTGGATGCGGGACTGGCAGTATTTGCTGTCTGGGCCCAAGTTGACGGTGGGCACTGACTATTTCGAGCTGAACGGCAAGCCGCTCCCGGTGGTCGGGACGACGTATATGTCCGGGGATGTTTCGCGGCTCTACCTCATGCTGCCGAACGCATACGTGTGGGACCGCGACATGGCGCAAATTCATGGGGCCGGACTCAACATGATCCGCACGGGATTATGGACGACCTGGCAACACGAGTTGGCTTCCGACGGGCAAATGAGCGAGGCCGCAATGCGATCGGTGGAGGCGTTTCTGATGTGCGCGCGGCACAACGATCTGCCGGTGCAGTTCAATCTGTTTGCGTTCTACCCGGACGAATTTGGCGGGGAAAACGGCTACCTCGATCCGGCCGCGCTCAACGCGGAATCGCTCTACGCTCAGTCGCTAGTGGAGCGCTTTCACGCAGTGCCGTTCCTGGCCTGGGATCTGATCAACGAGCCGAGCGCAAACAAGAACATATGGCACACCCAACCCGATTACGATCCTTTCGAGCAAGCGGCGTGGCGCAATTGGATCGCGGATCGCTATCCGGACCGCGCGAAGCTGCTGCATGACTGGGCTGAACCGTCGCTCGGAATTGGGCGTGATTTGCAGGCGCGTCCGACGGCCACGAGTATGGAGATGGCGGCCGAAGATCCACTCGCGCTCCCCAAGGCTGGTGCGTTTTCATCGGATTCGACGACGAGCGGCTTCAATCCGCTTAAGGATTACGACTACGCGCTCTTCACTCAGTCTGTGTTTACCGATTGGGTCAACAGGATGCGAACCCTGATTCGCAGCACCGGCTCGGAGCAGTTGATTACTGTCGGCCAAGATGAAGGCGGCGTCGCGGGACGCGTCTCGCCCGCGTTCTATTCGCCGCAGATCGACTTTACGGCGGACCACACATGGTGGGACTATGACGCGATCCTGTGGGCTTCGCTGGCGCCGAAACTTCCCGGCAAGCCAATGCTGATCCAGGAGACGGGAGAGCAGCGCAGGCTCACGATGGATGGCCAGTTGCGTTTCAGTGCGCAGGCGGAAGCGTGGCAACTGGAGCGAAAGATCGCGGTCGCATATGCGCAGGGGGCAGGAGCGCTTGAGTGGGTTTGGAACGTGAATGCCAACATGGCCAATGACAATGAAATCACCATCGGCGCCGTGCGCCCGGACGGCACGGAGAAGCCGGAGGCGGAGGTGCTGGCGGGCTACGCGGCGTTCGCGAACAAGAGTCCGCAGAGCTTCACCAAGATTGAGCCGCCGGCGGTAACGATGGTGACGTCGCAAGCGCTGCTGTATTCCAATTTGGGAGGTCTGGCGCTGGGTACGCAGAAACACGCGCTCCGCGCAATGGCGTACTGCGATCACACGCCGCTGCGCATGTTGCCGGAGAATCGACTGGCCGAGCTGGGAATGCCGAAGCTGGTGTTTCTGCCGTCGCCGCAGGGGCTAACCGACAAGGCATGGGGCGAGCTGCTGGATTACACCTCGCGCGGCGGAACGCTGCTGGTGACCGGCCCGGTCGATCGCGACGAGCATTGGCAGCCGGTGGACCGAACGATGGAACTGGGGGTGATGGCAACAGTCGTTCCGCTGGCGGTGCGTGGGTCGGATTTGACGTTGCCGAATGGGGATACATATCCGCTCGGATTTCCTGCCGACGTGCAGCAGACGGCGACATGGACCATGCGCTTCGCCGACGGAAAATCCGTGGAAATCATTCCTCATGGCAAGGGCCGAATTCTGTGGGCCGCAGATCCTGTGGAATTTGCCGAGGGATATACGGCGGTCGCTGCGCTGTATCGCTGGGCGCTGGACGAAGCCGGGCTGAAACCAGCATTCCGTGAAGTGGAGCGGCTGTCGCCGGCGGTGCTGGCGTTTCCCACAGTTCTGAACGACGCGGAAATCTACAGCTTCAGCAATGAGTCGCTCGATCCACAGACCGTAAACATTGTGGATGCGCTCACAGGCGCGCACATTCACTTCACAATGCAGGCGCAGCGTGGCGCGGTGCTGCTGTTGGACCGCAAGGGAGCGGCGCTGTCGAGCTACGGCGGGGCGGCAGTGGATGCGAAATGATCCGCTCGGAATGATCAGGTCAGAACCATTGTGGTCATCATTTCTAAAAATGCCTGATCTGCTGATTCGCGGTTGGGGCTTCGTCGGGAATTTGTGTCCGCTCGCCGGGGTGCTCGACGTGACTCTCGAGAGAGCGGCTGACGAGGTCGCGTGATCCAAGGCCGACCGCAAGCGCAAGGGTAAGAACGATTCCGCCAAACAAAATCCCAAACGCCAACTCGACGATATTTCCGCCTACCTGCAAATGGTCGAGCACCATGGCCGCCGTCAGCACAAGAACGAGCCACTTCACACCTAGAGAGAGAATCCTTGCATATTGCAACTGCGCGTTCACGGCGCTGATCAGGACTGAGCGGGCAAGAAATCTCGCGACCACGACGCCTGCGATCAGCAGTAGCGCGGCGCCGACGGCATGAGTCAGATACGGCAACAAGGAAATGGGCAAGGGAGCGCCCGTCGCATACGACGTATCGAACGCCGAAACACCAATGACGAGGCCGAGCAACACGCAGATCCAGAATGAGGCACGGGCGACGATCTCGGTCGGCGAGCTGGCCGGAGCCCAATCAGTGCCGCTCTTTGAGGCGATGCGAGCGTCGAACTTCACCCACGAAAGGCATCGGCGCAGTACCCAGGAAATCAGCACACCGGCAGTAGTGAACACCAGCAGCGCAACAAAGAACGCAAGAATTCCGGGCAGCACGGCGATGAGCAAAGCGAGCACCCGGTAAAGCGACTGGTGCAAAGCTTCGGACATGTGATGCCAGATCGACACGTCTTCGCTGTACCCCGTAAACGTGGTGATGTTTTGACTTGCCGCTTGCATCGAATTGTTGACCGTGTTTTGCATTGCATTCCCTCCTCGCCGAATTGACGCTTGGCGCAGGCGTGAACGGCGATTACGAGTTGAACCGGTCTGGCCAGCGCCATCGCGCCACCAGATACGGTTTGTCTGCTTCGAACGCAGCGGCAACTGCTTCAATGTGCCGCTCTGCCGGGGTCCCCGACGCCATTACATTGATATGGCTGGCGACCCATGCCAGATAAAGTGGGATCAGTACTCCCAAAAGGTGGCCCCGGTTGATCGTGCGGAGCCGGTGAGCAATAAGAAAGTCATAGACAATCCGCGCCCACAGACCGTCGGGCAACCTGAAGGCGGCGGGATCAAGCGTCGAGCAACGCCGGAGCGAAAGCATCGAATTAGGCGGCAGGACAAGCGACCAAATCTCCTGTAGATTCGCGTTGGCCAGTTGGAAAGCCGCAACCATGCGCGCAACATCCGTGGTTCCGTCGTTCAGGTCAACTTCAACCATCGGACGGCGTACTACGGGAGGCCTGCGAGGCCGCTGCCAAAGAGCCGCTTTCGCCTCGATATCGGCAAACAGCGATCCAGTCACCAAGGCGAGAATTGAGTTGACGTCGGGATCGGAGGGTTGGGGCATCGTGCGCGAACCCACATCGACTTCATCCGCTACGAAACCCGCGGCAATCGCTTCATTCACCGGCCACAGAAGCGCTTCATCCTGGTTGGCCGCGGAAATTGGTTCTGCCACGCTGGCAAGCCGCTCTGCCATCCTGGCCGACATACCAAGATCGATCGACAACGGAAAACGGACACGCGAAGCAAAGGCCGCTCGCGTCAGCGGGTAAAGAATGGCTGAGTTGATGAGACCGGCATGCGAAGGAAGTGAATAGTGCGGAACGGCCATGTCGATCGACGCACTTAGAACGGCATCGGCAAGGCTGCGAAGTGCAAGCGAGCTGAGCGAATCGGCCTCGGGACCGAGAATCAGAAATGCCTTTGCTCCATGTTCGCGGCCGTACCGCGCTGCATTCACAAAGTCGATTGGCTTAAGAGCCCATGCCGCGCTTGATTGCGGCGTTGCGACAATCCGCACACTCGAGGGAATATCGGCGGGCAATTCGTTCTGTGTCGCAACAACGAAGCTGCCGGGAGAAAATGCGGACCCGAGGTTCGCCAGAACTCCCTTGAAATGCTCAGGCGCCATGGGCGTGACAAGCACAAGCAGATCGGTCACCGTGTTTTCCGCGGTCTGGCTGTTGTCGGGAATTGGATTCGCTGTTGCCATCGTTCTCCGGTACAACTCTCAAGCGATCGAATTCGCTTGCCAACAGAAATTCTTCTCCGCCGAATCTTAATCCGCAGGCATCTCCTCAACCACACTGGCCGCCTGCAATTCAAGCCAGAAAAACGAATACGGAGCCAGCGTGAGCGCATAGGGTTCGTGCGTGATGGTCGGAAACCGAACGTATCCCAGCATCTCCACGGGTTCGCAGCCCACATAGCTTGTCAGATCGAGCGTAACCGGCTGCGCAAATCGGCTTAGATTGGCGACACAGAGCACCGTTTCGCGGAATCCGTCGCCTTGGTCCAGTTCGCGAAGGTAAGCAAGTATCTTGCGGTTCGATGGATTGAGAAACGTCAGGGTACCACGACCAAATACCTGAAACAGTTTGCGCAGCGCTATCATGTTGCGCGTCCAGTGCAGAAGGCTCGATTGATCGCTTAGCTGCGCTTCGACGTTCACAACCTGATAGCCATAAATGGGGTCCATCACCAGCGGCAGAAACAGTCGCGCAGGATCGCATTTTGAAAAACCTGCATTTCGATCCGACGTCCATTGCATCGGAGTGCGAACACCATTGCGGTCGCCGAGATAAATGTTATCTCCCATCCCGATCTCGTCGCCGTAGTAGAGAATCGGAGTGCCGGGGAAACTTAGCAGGAGGGAATTCAGCAGCTCGATGCGGCGGCGATTGTTGTCGACCAGCGGCGCCAGCCTGCGCCGGATGCCGACATTGATCCGCATCCGCGGATCGGCCGAATAGGCGAAGTACATATAGTCGCGTTCGTCATCCGTCACCATCTCCAGCGTCAGCTCGTCGTGATTACGCAGGAAAAGTCCCCACTGGCAGTTGTCGGGAATCGGCGGTGTCTGCGCCATGATGTCAATGATCGGGAGCCGGTCTTCCTGGCGAAGCGCCATGTAGACACGCGGCATGAGCGGAAAATGAAACGCCATCTGGCACTCGTCGCCGTCGCCAAAATAGGGGCGCACGTCGGCAGGCCACTGATTGGCTTCAGCAAGAATCAGGCGATTGGCGTAGCCCGCATCGATTGCCGAACGCAACGTCTTTACCACTGCATGAGTTTCAGGCAGGTTTTCGCACGAGGTTCCATCCCGCTCGCATAGGTAAGGGATCGCGTCCAAGCGAAGCGCGTCGACGCCCATATCCAGCCAGAACCGCATGGCCTTCAGCACTTCGTCAATCACCAAAGGACTGTCGAAATTGAGGTCCGGCTGGTGCGAAAAAAATCGATGCCAATAATAGGCTTTCGCGGTGTCGTCCCAGGTCCAATTCGATTTTTCCGTGTCGGTGAAGATGATGCGCGCGTCCTTATACCTTTGGTCGCTGTCTGACCAAACGTACATGTTACGTTCGGCCGAACCCGGAGGAGCCTGGCGCGCTGTTTTAAACCACGGATGCTGATCGCTCGTGTGATTCACCACCAATTCGATCATCACCTGCAATCCGTGAAGATGAGCAGCATCGAGGAACGCCTTGAAGTCGCCCAGTGTTCCATAGGCCGGATGAACGTCGGTGTAATTGGAGATGTCGTATCCATCGTCGCGTAATGGCGATGGGAAAAATGGCAGAAGCCAGATGCAGGTAATTCCCAGATCTTTCAAATATTCCAGGCGCGACAGCAGGCCCGGTAAATCGCCAATGCCGTCGTTATTCGAATCTGCAAACGCGCGAACGTGCAGCTCGTAGATAATCGCGTCTTTGTACCAGAGTGGATCCGATGTGCTTGCGATCTTCCTCACGCCTTCACTCTCCTGGAAAGAAGCGTGAAGCGCCAGCCGCCTGTGGCCGGCGCGACAACAATTCCATTACCAGCAACCCGGCGGATTTGATGACGGCCTGCCGCAATCTGACGGCGAACGTCTCCGATGACAACGCGCGTGCGACCATTGGGGGGAAGCAATGGCATGCGTTACCTCTACAGAATGCACAGCTGCCACGGATTGGCCGCAGGAACGTTGATGTTGGCCGCACACCGAACGCCAGGAGTTCACCACCAAGAGTCCGTAGCTGGGGCAACAGTGTTTATATAGATGCGCGAAAACGGGGTGGGGTTTCCTCAGGCCGCGCACGCAAGCACCCTTAAATGCCACATATTCTTGGGTTTCGCGCAAGGAAGCTCGGAACTTGATTTGACAGCCCAAGACCTTTCGCGCGGCTCTGCAAATCTTGTCGCCGTTCAATTCCCGCATCATTCCGGTGACCAGCGCTCCTGCTATGCCGCAACCGCGCGATCCGGAATCCGCTGAGCCTAAAGAGTCCGAGAATGATGGCTTCGACGAGTCTCGTAGACCGGTCGGGCAGAAGGGGTTACTTCCCAGCTGGCGACAAACCAGGCGTTACCCTGAGCACTCTTGAGTATTGGGTCTTAGAACGGGTGCAAATCATCGCGAGTGGAGGCAAGTGGGGGTATATTGGTTTGCAGCCGAAAGGCAAAACGGAAATCCCGGGTTAATGATCTGTTGGTGGTTCTTCGCAACGACTGAACTTTGCCTTGATAGGAGGCAGCGATGAGCGGTCGCCGTAACGCTGCGCGAGTCCTCGTCGCCTTCGGAAGCCTGGTGCTGTTTGCCGGCGCGGCACTTCATTCGATTCTGGCATATCCCATTGTCTCCGCCGCGTTGGCCGCGTCGAACCTGAGCCATTCACTGCAATCCGCCTTGCGAGCAGTTTTTCTTTTGGTGGCATGCGACTGGATCGCAATTGCGATTATCGTGCTGATTGCAGGCTTCACGGAAACCATGCTGCGCAGGATAGTGATTCTGTTCTGCGGTGCGGCCCTTCTGGTCCAGACGGGAATTATGTTGCGTTTCCTGGGCTGGTTTACGGGCAGTGAAATGATCGTCGCCGCCGGATTGTTGATTGTGAGCGCCGGCTTTGTCTTCGCCCCGAGTTCCACCACCTAATAGGGGGGGGCTTGCGACCAGGGGTTTCGGCAATCACAGTCGCCGGGCGCTGGCCCCCGGACTCTGGAAATCGATACTGAATCGCATTCTGCTGGAATCACCGCCAAACCGGAATGTATGGTCCGCCGCCGTTTTGCAAGCGGAAAAAGAGGATGGAGGATGACAGAATAGGTCTGCGCGAATGTATCCGGCCTTTGTTGGAGTAGCGAACTCCTAGCCTGAATGGAATGCGCTGCGCCCCCGTCCTTTTTAGTTACGCTGCCTTGCAGGCATTTTCCGGTTACAGGTTTCGGGAGCGCCGGGATCGACCGTTGTGCCATCTCATGGTTCGCCAGCAAACCTGGCAGGAATCTCAAATTCCAGAGCCGCCGCCGTTGGACTGCAGATGTGGGAATCGCGAAGCGATTTCCAAGCCTGGCGTTTGTGCCAGGCGTCATGTGCAGGCCATCAGGCTGCGATCACTTGTGGGGGGCGATAGGCCTCTCCTTTGTACAAAACCGCCCAGGCCATGCGGGCCATCTTGTTGGCTAGCGCCACGGTTGCCACCTGTGCGCGCTTGCGTGTGGTGAGCTGAGCCAGCCACGTACTCAGGCCGGCAGATTGCTTGGTTCTCTGCAGCAGCACGGAATGCGCTCCCTGCACGAAGAGCTTTCGCAGATATTTGTTGCCGCGTCTCTTGGTGCCGGTCAGCGTTTGCTTGCCTCCGGTGGAGTGCTCGCCGGGCACTACTCCCAGCCAGGCTGCAAACCCACGGCCCTTCTTGAAGGCTGCCCCGTTGCCGATGGCTGCGATCGTGGCCGTGGCAGTGATCGGCCCGATTCCGGGGATCGCGACCAGGCGTGTGCAGGGTTCAAGTTCGCCGGCGATGCGCACGATCAGCTTGTCGGATTCTTCGACCTGCCGGTGCAGGTACTGCATCTCCAGCCGCAGTTGCGTCAGAAGTACCCGCAATGCACCGGACAGCTTGTTGTCCGGGTCTTCCAGGATCCCTGGCAGGGACTCTTCAATATGATGACGCCCTTTGCGGATGGTGATGCCGCGCTCCAGCAGCAAGCCGCGAATCTGGTTGATCACCGAGGTGCGGCGACCCACCCACCGCTCGCGCACCCGGTGCAGCACATGCTTCGGCATCGATGTAGTCGTTCTTGTTCGTCTTCACGTACGGCTTCACATACTGTGCCGGCATCAGGCGCACATCGTGCCCCTGTTCCCGCAGAGCACGGCCCAGAAAATGAGATCCTCCGCAGGCCTCCATGCCGATCAGGCACTCGCGGAGGTTCGATGTAAAGCGCAGCAGCTGAGTCCGCGAGCCCTTCTTGCGAATCACAACTTCGCCCCGTGCGTTGACGCCTACAAAGTGAAAGACCGTCTTCCCTAAATCGATACCGATTGTGCGAATCTCCATGGAACACCTCCTGTGTTTACCTCTACGCCCTCGAGGGGCTTAGGCGGCGGACCATCCCAGTAATTACACGGAAATTATTAACGATGTCGCTATTATCTGCTGTGTAATTTCCGGATCGGCGACAATACAACCGGAACCCCAGAAATGAATCGACGGAAACCCGCGATAGTGAAACGGCGTGTTCTCGTCAAGCGAGGCGGACTCAGCGGTGAACGAGAAAGCGAGCCTGGCGGTTGTCTGGCCCGCTTCTCGGGGGAGCACGATGCAGGTGGGCG
>JBEKRG010000175.1:0-7829 GCA_049518955.1 Occallatibacter sp. | reverse complement strand
CGCGATCGCCACGTTGATGCCGCCGCTCATCAAAAAGGCCAACGGACGGGTCTCGGGCTCAGGAAGCAAACCGACGAATGTGCCTTGTCCAGGGGTATACGACGTCGCCATTTCTCTAAACCTCGCTCGCGGCCGCCCCCGCCGTTGTGGGGACCACCTTAGGAAGTATTGCAAAATCGGGGAACGCAAACCTGTGAACAACTGAATTGCGTTCTTCCAACTCAATTTCAACGTTCAATCGTGCACCAACTCGGTTTGATGATCCAATCGGGGTTTGGGGATGAACTGGAGCCCGGCGGCCGAAAACGATGGGCCGCGCAGCGCCATCTTCTTCTCGTAATCCTGATGGCTCCGCATATCCCTCCCATCGCCCTAATTTCCAGGTTCCTTGAGGGAAAATTGGAATGAAACCATTACCAGTATACGGACCGGTTAGTTACCCACAGATCACCCAAATTGTGTATATACAGGTACCAATGGCACGGGGGAATCCGCCTGAATACTCACCCGATGCGGGTCTGCTACCCACGCTTATTCCGTTCCTTTCCTTCAGAATCCAAGGCCCTTCAAAAGGAATCGGCCGCGGGGTTCGCGACTGAAGATGCGTTGCGGAAACGCCAAGTCGGGTCCGCTCGATCGACCCCTTTATCGTAATCCCAAGGCGCTGTGTTCAAATTCCCGGCGCTGTCTATTCCCCAAGCGGGGATTCAGACCATGCGGCTCGATTGTCCGCAAAGTCAGGCACTACTCTTATAGACTCAAGGTAAACCAATCTGGTCTAGCGAGGATAGTCTTTTTGTGAAGATTTTCGTAACGGGTGGGGCAGGGTACATCGGAGGCACTGTTGCGAGCCTCTTCCTTGAAAAGGGCCATAAAGTCGTCGTTTTTGATAATTTAAGCCACAGTCGGCGCAGTCTGCTTCCTGCGGAAGTTGACTTCGTCGAGGGCGAATTGTCCGACCGGCAATCCCTCATAAACATTTTTGATGCGGCGCGAAAACAAAACGAGGCCTTCGACGCCGTGCTGCACTTTGCCGCGCTGATTGAGGCCGGCGAATCGATGGTGCGGCCCGAAATCTACTTCCGCAATAACACCGCGTCGACACTATCGCTGCTCGAGGCCACACTTGCCTCCGGTCCCAAACGGCTGGTCTTTTCTTCGACCGCCGCAGTTTACGGAGAACCGGAATCCGTTCCGATTGAGGAGGATGCGCGCCTGGCACCATCGAACCCCTATGGCCAATCCAAGCTGCTGGTGGAGGAGATGCTGGCCTGGTTCAATCGAATTCACGGCCTGCGCTACGCTTCATTGCGCTACTTCAACGTGGCTGGCGCGCACGAAGGTCCCGCGGGCATCACTCGTGGCGAAGCCCACGAGCCCGAAAGCCACTTGATCCCGCTGGTCCTCGATGTCGCGCTCGGACGGCGCCCCTCGATCCGCATCTTCGGCGACGACTACCCCACTCCAGATGGCACGTGTATCCGCGACTACATTCACGTCTCCGACCTGGCCGAAGCGCACTTGCTGGCGCTCTCTGTCCTCGATGCTCAGCCCGATAATCAGGGACCGCGCATCTACAACCTCGGTAACGGTCAAGGCTTCAGTGTGCGAGAGGTCATCGAATCGGCGCGCCGCGTCACCGGCCACCCCATTCCAGCCGAACTTCATCCCCGGCGTCCCGGCGACCCAGCCGTGCTCGTTGCCGGCTCCCGGAAAGCCATCCGCGAATTGGGCTGGAGCCCGCGCTACACCAAGCTCGACGAAATTATCCGGACGGCGTGGATCTGGCACCAGAAACGCTACGTGGGATAGGCCGGCGCGTCTGGCGGATTCCTGCGACCGCCAGCTGGTTTTTGCATCTCAAAGGTGGGTTGTTGAACAAAGGCTCTTCTACAATGGCAGTCGAAAATCGAAAAAGTTTCGTCAGGGCGTTTGTCGATTTCTTCATTCTGTTCAGTGGCATTTCCACCGCGTCCAATCTGGCGCGCACGCAGGGACGTGCACTTCTCACGCGCGGCATCTTCCTTTTTCGCCGCGCCAAGGAACCTATCCCGCCCGGTGCGGCGAGCAGTTGAATTGCTAGAATCGAAGATATGCCGATCACGCGCCAGCAGGCTCTCGATTACTTTCAATCCACCGACCTGATCGGTCTGGGATTCGAGGCCGACGGTGTGCGCCGCCGCCTCCATCCCGAGGGCGTGGTCACCTACATCATCGATCGCAACATCAACTACACGAACTACTGCACTGAGTACTGCACTTTCTGCGCCTTCTACCGCCCGCTGCCCCGCGCCGGCAAGCCCGATCCGCGTGCCGATGAAGGCTACATTCTCGATTTCGAAAAGATCTACGAAAAGATCGCAGAAACCCTGGAGATGGGCGGCACCGGCGTACTCATGCAGGGCGGCATTCATCCCGATCTCAAAATCGACTGGTTCGAGCGTCTCTTTCGCGGCATCAAAGTGAGGTTTCCTGCGATATGGCTGCACTGCCTGTCTGCTTCCGAAGTGCTCGCGATTGCGGAGTATTCCGGTCTTGACCTGCGCACCACGATCGCGCGCCTGCGCGACGCGGGACTCGATTCCATCCCTGGCGGCGGCGCAGAGATTCTCGACGACGGAGTTCGCCATCGCATTGCGCGCCTGAAGTGCGACACGGAAGATTGGGTGAGCGTGCACCGCACCGCGCATCAATTGGGCATGCGCACCACCGCGACCATGATGTTCGGCGTTGGCGAGAGCTTCGACCAGCGCATCAACCACTTTGAAGTTGTGCGGCGCCTGCAGGAAGAAACTGGCGGATTCACGGCCTTCATTCCCTGGAGCTTCCAGCCGAAAAACACGGCGCTCGGCGGCCGCGGCTGGGAGGAGGCGACCTCGGTCGAATATCTCAAGGTCCTCGCTATCGCGCGGCTCTATCTCGACAACATTGATAACGTGCAAGCCAGTTGGGTCACGCAGGGGTTGAAGGTGCTCGAGCTGGGCCTGCATTTCGGCGGCAACGACGTGGGCTCGGTGATGCTCGAAGAAAATGTCGTGCGCGCGGCAGGCACGTCGAATTGCACCACCGAAGAAGAGCTCCGCCGGATCATCCGAGACGCCGGCTTCAAGCCTGTCCAGCGCGATACGCTCTACCGCACTATGTTTTTGAATTAGCGCCGAATTCCGCGGTTAACGGGACGGCGCGCAGACCTGTCGGTGGGCTCTTCACAAGGGCTGAATGAAAGCAGTACGGCGGCAGCGAAAAAGGGTGTGCGGCCCTCAAGGAGAAAGCCGGTTGTTCCGGCAGCGCTGCCGCCGCTCTGGGGAGTGCACTGGCCCACACCCTAAGATCCTCGCGCAGTGAATACTGGTCAATTTTGAACAGTTTGCTTTTTTTTCCGCAGCGCCCAACCCGGACAGTGCATCTAGCCTTTAGACATGACACAAGCTGCTTCGCTTTCGCTCCGCACCCTTGGCAACTCCGATCTCGAACTCACACCCATCGGCTTGGGCACATGGGCCATTGGCGGCGGTGACTGGTCAAACGCCTGGGGCCCACAGGACGACGCGGACTCGATAGCCGCCATCCATCGCGCTGTCGATCTGGGCGTCAACTGGATTGACACCGCGGCCGTCTATGGCCTCGGTCACGCGGAAGAAATGGTCGGCCGCGCCGTCAAATCCCATTCGCGCAAGCCCTATATTTTCACCAAGTGTTCCCTCCGTTGGGACGCCGAACGTTCTGTCTACAACTCGCTCAAGGCCTCCTCAATCGCGGAGGAGGTTGAAGCTTCGCTCAAACGCCTGCAGGTCGATACCATCGACCTCTACCAGATTCACTGGCCCAAGCCCGACGACGAGGTTGAGGAGGGATGGGAGACGCTGGCGCGTCTGCAGGAGGAGGGCAAGGTTCGCTGGATCGGCGTCTCCAACTTCTCCGTCGACCAGATGAAGCGCGCTATGAAGATTGCTCCCATCACCAGCCTCCAGCCGCCCTACTCCATGCTGCGCCGCGCCATCGAGGCGGAGATCCTTCCCTACACGCAGGCTAACGGCATCGGCGTTATCAATTATTCGCCGATGCTTTCCGGCATGCTCACCGGCAAAATGACCGCCGAGCGCGCAACGAACCTTGCTCCCGATGACTGGCGGCGCAAAAACAAGGAATTCAATGAGCCGCGGCTGAGCCAGAATCTGCGCCTCGTCGAGTTGCTGCGCGAGATCGGCAGCGGGCACGGCGTGACCCCCGGAGTTGTGGCCGTGGCCTGGGTTCTGCACAACCCCGCCATTACCGGCGCGATTGTCGGCGGGCGCAGTGCAAAGCAAGTTGAAGAGACCGCTGCCGCGCTCACTTTCCGTTTGACCGAAGAGGAATTCGCAAAGATCGTCGCGTTTCTGAGCACGATGCAGCAGTGAGTTCCGTCAGGATTGCCTAAAGAAAACCCCAGCCGAAGCCGGGGTTTTCTTTTCGAAAGACGAATCTCTGTTACATCGCAGCGACAAAGTCCGGAACCATGACGGCTGCGTGCTCCTGCAGCAACTGCGTCATGCGGGCCGCCATGCCTGTATAGATCGAAGCGGCGCGGAACGCATTCACGCGAACCCCTTCACTAGCGTGCCGAAAGGCATATTGCGCCAGGGCTGCCAATACGCAAACTCGAATCTGCATCGCGTCGCTGTGCAATGTCTCGATCAGCAGGCGATCAACCGAATCACAATGCTTAGCAGCGAAGTCCGCCATCTCCTGCATGACTCGCGCATTCTGGTAGATCACCCACAGGCCTTTGGGCCCTTCCATGCGATGCCAGGCATCTTCAGGGGTAGCGCTCAGACCTTCTTGCCATAAAAAGTGGTCGCTCAACTCGCGCGCGCTCCATTCAGGGCGAAGGCGGGCCAGCAACGTATCCCATGTCTGCGCGTTGCGTCGCTGCACGCTCTTGCGCCACTTCACAAGAATCAAAGCGATCGCAACCACGGCAGCAATTTGGAGTACAAGCAAAGCCATCAATGATCCCCAAATTCAGACTATCGGCACTTGGTGCTCTACTGTCCGAACCCTGAACGTTACTCTGTACTTCAATACTTGTAGCAGAATCCAAATTGTTTGTCTGCGGTAAAAAGGGTGTTCGGAGTACCACTTTTGGGGGATAAATTGACTCTCGATCGGGCACCGCAGCAAGGCGATGATTTGTTCGCCGCAGCAGGAATTGCGCGCGAACACGCCCGTTCGCTGCGGCGAAAGCCTTCCATTACAATGGAATACAAAGTGAACTATCTGCAAAGGAGCCGCCCCCGAGTGCTCGAGAGAACCTTCAGTATCATCAAGCCGGACGCTGTAGCCGATGGACTTGCCAGCGCCATCCTCACGGAACTCGATAAGGCCGGCTTCCGCATCGTCGCCATCAAGAAGGAATTCATTACCAAACGGGAGGCGGAGGGCTTCTACGCGGTTCACCGCGACAAGCCGTTCTTCTCGAGCCTCACTGACTTCATGTGTTCGGGACCGCTCTTCCTCATGGTTCTCGAGAAGGACAACGCGATTGCTGACCTGCGCAAGCTGATGGGCGCCACCAATCCGGCCAATGCCGAAGAAGGAACCATCCGCAAGAAGTTTGCCCGCTCACTTCAGGAAAACGCCATTCACGGCTCCGATGCAAAGGAAACAGCGACATTCGAGATTGGTTATTGGTTCGCCGGGTACGAGCTGATTTAGACAGCCGGGCGCAACGGAGGGCGCATCTTCAAATGAGTACAAACGATAACCAATTCGTGCGGCTGTTTTTCGAGTCCTCGCGGACCGAACTTCTCGGACCAACCTGGTCGCGGCTCAGGGAATGCGTGACGCCTTTGACCGAGGAGCAAGTATGGTGGCGGCCCAACGAAGCTTCAAACAGCATCGGCAATCTGCTACTCCATCTCGACGGCAACGTGCGCCAATGGCTCGTCGATTCGTTCAACAAGAGTGCGGACAGGCGCAATCGTCCTGCTGAGTTCGCCGCGCAAGGCGGGTTCTCGGCCGCCGACTTGCTCGCCCGGCTGGGCGCCACGCTCGAAGAAGCCGGTCAGGTCCTCGGGCGCCTCACTGAAGACGAATTACTCGCTCCCCGGGAGATTCAGGGCTACCACACGCGCGGTCTCGACGCCATCTACCATGTCGTCGTGCACTTCGGGATGCACTACGGCCAGATCGCCTACATCACCAAGTCGCTGCTTGCCAAAGACCTCGGCTTCCATAAGGAACTGAACAAGACCGGCCGCGCCTCCTGAAAGCTCCGCGCGTCTACCGCGGCAAACATGACGCGCGTGAAGTCGACCCGGCGAATCGCTTAATCGAGCTTATGTCGAGTCCGATTCACGGGCGCCGCGCGATTGCTACGCGGGAAATGCCCTGCAAATCTTTCGTGAATTCAATCCCTGTGAATCCGGCGCCGGCGAGAAGATCATGAACCGCTGCCTCCTGCCCGAATCCGATCTCGATCGCCAGATAGCGCTCGTGGAAAAGCGCATCAAATGCCGCCGGAATCAGGCGGCGATAGATTCCTAGACCGTCGGCGCCGGCGAACAGCGCCTTCGCGGGCTCGTATTCCCGCACTTCCATCGCGACCGAATCGCGATCGTCTTCCGCCACGTAAGGAGGATTGGAGACAATCAAATCGAAAAGCTTGCCGGCCACGGGCGCCAGCAGGTCGCCCTGGTGAAAGCGGACCCTCTCCGCAACTCCGATTCGCGCCGCATTGTCTCGCGCCACTTTCAGAGCGGCAGCGGATTCCTCTGTCGCATGGATGCGCGCGACCGGTAAATTGCTCGCCAACGCCACGGCAATCGCTCCCGAACCCGTGCCCACGTCCACGATGCGCTGCCGTTTGAACCCGCGCGCAAGCTCGATGACGTTTTCCACGAGGTGCTCGGTTTCGGGGCGCGGAATCAGCACTCCGCGACCGACCTTGAATCGCAGACCGTAGAATTCCGCCTCGCCCGTAATGTATTGAATGGGCTCTCCGGTACGTCGGCGTTCAACCCACGCGCGAAATTCGGCGTTCGCCTGCGCCGGTATGGTTTCGTATGCGTGCGCGATCAACCAAGCCATATTTACATCCGGCAGATCCTCCCGCAATGCATGAAGCAGCAGTGTCTCAGCATCCCGGTGCGCGCGCGCAGCGTGAGGTCCCCGAACCAGCACCTTTTCTGCCTGAGCCAGCAGGTCGCGAATTGTCGGATGATCCGTCGGCGCGATTGGCATCTGCATAGGATTCGGAAGGGGCTCCATCTTTTCGTGCGCAACGTCCCACTGCAAGGCACAGTTCAAATATAGATGTCTTATAATCGACCCCGAAAGCTCGCCTTCCCCATTGCGCTTCATGTGCTGACCGGCGAGTGCAACCACTGAACGACAACCGTCCGCTGCGAAGATGCGCGAACAACCTATTGGTCGTGAAATCGGCAGGCACACCCGTTTCTGCAGGCGCGCCTGTTTCGCTCGATCGGAATTGCTTAGCTCGATCGGAAACTGACCGGAACGCGGAGGACTATGCAGCCAAGCCGCAGCCTTTCCTCATCTCGATTCCGGCCCTGCTTCGCTTTTTCGCTTTGTCTCGGCGCCGTGCCGGCTCTCGCGGAAGGCGCTCAGTCCACGCCCAGCATTCTTGCGCCCGCCTCGACGCCCGCGCATGAGATCTACGGCCTCTCGCTCTTCGTGCTCCTCATTACCGGTTCCATCTTCGCAGTGGTTGCAGGGCTGCTCGCTTATGTCGTCGTCAGGTTCCGCGCCCGCGGGCCAGACGCGGAGCACGAGCCGCCCCAGATTTACGGCAGTATCCGAGTGGAGCTCGCCTGGACAGTCATTCCCGT
>JBEKRG010000174.1:0-7946 GCA_049518955.1 Occallatibacter sp. | reverse complement strand
GCCTTATTGACTACAACGGTCGCATCCGGGTCCGCAAGCCGCTGATTAACGTGATTCTGCATGATCATTTCACCGAGCAAGAAACCCCTGTCAATGCGCGGTAACAGGGGACCCGGTGCAAGAGCTAGTTCAATAGCGTATTGATTGAGAGGGAAGACTCTCGGTGCAAGAATTCTGGGTAATGAAAGCAGGAACTTGTGGCAGAGCACAAAGGAATTGTTAAGTGGTTTAACAACTCCAAAGGCTACGGATTCATCGGACGTGAAGACGGTCCAGATGTATTCGTCCACTACTCATCGATTCAATCGGTTGGGTACAAATCGCTCAAGGAAGGCGATGAGGTCGAGTTCGACATAGTCGAAGGACAGAAAGGCGCACAGGCGGATGCAGTGACACTCCTCAAGCAAACCGACCACGGGACAGCCTGACAGCGCGGACTCCCACTCAATGATGGGGCTTTAGCTGTGCTTCGAACCATCGAACGTGACACGTGTCACAGTAATCTGCTCTACGGCAGGATAACGTTGCGCACGCTGCACCCTTTCCTCTTATCTGGCACGAAGCCTCTCGATAAATGGGAGGCTTTCGTGCATTTGAGTGAGAGCAGGCACATAATGCTTGCACACACTGAGTTTTCACACGGCTCCGCGCATTCACCTGCCTTCCCTGTGCCGGGTGCTTAAGTTATCGTGCGGCATTTTGTCGCGGGTAATTCCGAAGAAGGGAGGGAGCCATGGACTTCCTTGATAGAGAACTAAAGTGCATCGACTGCGGAGCTGGTTTTGTGTTTACGGCTGGTGAGCAACTTTTCTTCCACGACAAGCAGTTTACGAACGACCCGAAACACTGCAAACAGTGCAAGGCGAAACGCGCCAGAGGAACGAAGGGAGCGCGTCCCGAGACGCGCACAACTTGCGCTCAGTGTGGCTTAGAAACAACCGTTCCCTTCAAGCCGACGCAGGGCAGACCTGTACTTTGCCGAGCGTGTTTTCAGAAGGTGGCGTGACCGTAGTCTATGGATATGGTGAAGCATGAGACATGAACCGATAGTGCTTGAGAGAACCGACTGGCGGATTACTAAGGCCGCGTGCTCGTGTGGAGCAGAACTCGACCTTCCCGGTTATGTTGGCTCAGTCAAGGACCAAAGCCAGAAATTAGCTGCAGCGTTTCAGAAGCACAAAATAGAGAGAGAAACGGCACGGCAGAAACCCGTTCATTCCGCTTTGCCAAAGCCCACTGACGTATGGGCGGTCACTCACCCGGAACGAGTCGAAACAGCGATCTGATGCGGCGGATGCGCCATCCTTCGTACCACTCCGATCCCGTCACCGCTGATCGGCCCCGGCTATTTTGACCCCCCCTCGAATGTGATTCTTCGACCAGACGGAGAACGGGTAATCCTTCAACATTTTGACCGGACGCACTGAAGAATACGACGAGCACCAACGATTGTTTGTCCCACTGGTGCGATGAGCGCCCATCCGTCACTGCGAAACTTCGTCAATTCCAGGCTCTGTACTCCGCGCCGTTTTGTCCCCGGCCGCGGGGCAGTCACGCTTCGTTCTCACGAAAGCGTGGACCAACTCGACGTACGCTTGCTGCGCCGTCAGAATCTCGCGAATGGACCTGGGGAGGTAGGTCTCCAAGGCTCTGATGTAAGCTTCGGTGACGGCGTCTTCGCCCTGCTCGGCCGTGACCAGCAGCGTGTGATCGCCGCCCATGAATCTGGACTTGATGCGAGCCCATGTGCGGTGAAGAGTCGCTACTGCGCTGCCCCCCTCTCGAAATCGGTTCACGCCTCGCTGGCGGAGGGCCGTCTCCAGTTGGTCGATAAATTGCGCGCGCAGCAGTGACTCTGCGAAGAAATATCGCGTGAGAGTTTGATCCTCAAGCCTCTCGCCCACAGTGGCAAGCCCATCCTGGCTATCGACCAGGATTTCAATCACGCTCTGTACTGCGGTCTCGCACCGCAGCCCTTCTCGCGTCGGTTGTGACACGATGCACCTCCAGGACAGACCCGACCTCGTTACGACCCGAATACCTAGGGGCCGTTAACGATGGCTGGCGACACGTTGTGTGGACGGGCTGGCGCGCCCTTCATGTGGTCGCTCACTGCAAGTCTGGGCGACTTGTGCTGCGATCCCCGATTGCCACGGTTGAGGGGAAAGAAACTCCCGCCGGCGGAGGGAGAAGAAGTGCGACCCGCTTGGGGCCCTCAAGTGGCCCCCTGAATACCTCTCCCCAGTGGTCACGTCGTCCCGCTTTTGCAACTAAGCGCCCGAAAAGAGCAATCCGGCCGCTTTATCATAATTTGCGGGGACAATCCCTGCTTGCGGATCTTGGGTCGGACATTACTTATCAGGTACCCCCAGTCGCGAACAAATTACATTTGCGAAAGTTCGCAGTCCCCCCGCCTCTGCATCTTGCGGCCACATATCCGCCGTAAACGGATCGACTAACATTTGCAGAGAAATCATACAGAAAGCTACTGTCGCCTGTGTCGTTGGCAAGAAACTCTCGACGAGCATCTCGACGCCTTCCATGCAACCGTTAGAATTTGCGACTGGGCTCTTGCATTTCATCCAGGAACCTGTTTGAAATCGAAATAAGCGAGATTCATGTTCCCGTTCGCCAGTATGTGGACGGTGAGAACATTCCTCCCCTTGCTCAGCCGAATCTTGAAGAAATTCGGAGCCAAATTCCAATGATGCCACTGACGCCAAGCCACGTGGTCTGCCGAGTCATATGTTGTTGGGACCTGCAGAGGTCCTGTGGCGTCATGTCCATTTACAGCGACTGATATTGTTCCGCCGCGATTCGATGTGTAAAGAAAATCGGAAGCATAGGTTCCCGCGTGGGCCGCGTAGACGGTTATGTTGAACCACTCTCCGGGTTCGGTCCAGCCAACATAGGGCATATCTCGCGGAGGAACAATCTTGTCGAAGGGGTTGTCGTCAATCGGAACCGGCTTCCGATCGAACTTCGTGTATGAGGTATCCACGCCCTCATGGATGCGAAATTCATTAAGGTAAGTCCCATCGGCCGGATTTAGCTCTCCACTGCCGTGATTTTGCGGGTCGGTATCGTGATAGGCGATTCCTTCGCCGCCCAAGTCATAATAGGCGCGAAACACTCGTCCCGGAATCTTCTGCGGGCCGTCTTGATAGTGGCTGTCGCGATAGGGCAAGCCCTTGTACTGGCTCAGAAATGACTGGGAAAACGCATTTGCTGCAAACGTCGATGCGGCAATTAAGAATAGGAACAATACTCTCCGGCTCATTTCCAACTCCCCCCGTTGGCGGTCAACTGACCTGGAAAAGCTCGATCCCTTTCGCTTTTCCGAGATTGCGTAAGTACTTCTTGTCCGTCCCATTGTTCCAGTGTTCAAAGACACCCAAGCTACGGCATCGGATGCCGTCACCTTCAGGATCATAGAAAGTCTTGGAAGGTGGATCATTGGCCAGAGCGGCTTCGCGCAAGTAGTTGTCGGCATTCTTAATATCCACGAGATCAGTCCATTCTGAAGTCAGGAAATCGAAGCCGACGGAATCGATCGCAACGCCGTCAAGCGACATGAAGATGCTGCTTGGCCACGTATTGTTGAAAGGGGCCATCTTCCATTTGAGTCGTGGTGGACCATCGGCGTTGTCGCTTCCATAGAGCCCGTCGATGAGAAAGAGGATGGTTTTCTCTCCGAGATCCTTATGACCCAGGAAATCTACGAATGCGGAGTAACCTGGCGAACCGTCGCGGCTGTGTGGGAAGCCATCGTGCGCATTCTTGTGCCAGTCGGGATTGATACTGGTGGCGCCGAATAGGTTCTTGGCGCAGAGCGTGACACCGGAAGAGACGTGTCCCTTCAGCAACGCCGCGTCGATCAAGTAAGTGGCTTCCATCACCGTGGTATCGAGACCCTTCGCGTTGCGACTGGTAATCGAAAAGGGGATTGCGTTCGGCGTAAACTCGGCCTTCACTCGTCCATCACCGCCGACATGATCCACGAATACGACCGCCGGAAATTCGGAGTGAATCTTGTCATAGAGATTTCCGGGAATGAACCGGCTGGAGTCGAAGACGGTGATTGACGATTGCGGCACTTTTCCTGGGCCGGTTAGCTGCCGGACGAGCGAAAGGATCAAGTGGGGCGAGGAGTTCAGACGATCGATCGTACCGTGATCTACCGTGTTGTTCAGGTTCGGCTTGATTGCGATCTTCTCGCCGGCCTTGTATCCGGCGTTGCGGCGACCATGAGTGCGATTGAAATACTGAAAGATGGAGTTCCACGCCAGGGCATCACCCTTCTGATTTGTAAGCCCGCGGATCGAGCGAGAGACCATGCGGTCAATTACAGCCTGGTTGTTGTTTGCGTCTGTCCACCAGGAACCAGTCCCATCCCAGGTCACAGCCGCCGGGTCGTGCGCCCACGTGACCTGGCCGGGAACCACGCCTCGGGGTACGCCCAATGGGGAAAGCGTGGGTTCGAAGAGGGACGGTCGAATGCTGCTGGCGGCTGCAATAGAAAGGGCGAATTGCCGACGCGTCATATCCATTTTTGGCTGCTCCTCCGTCTATGAATCATGTTTGGGTGCCTATCCCATCTAGGTAGGCACCGAGCCTCTGTCTGCTCGGCGAGCGAATTGCCGGTTTGCCAAAATCGGCTTTTCGCCGAGATTCGACCCTGATTCGCGGAGGGCTGGAATCTAGCTGACTGCTGCGTGAACGGATAGCCCAAATGAACGTGGAAAACTGTCTGAATTCACACAGCCCTGTGGATCAGAATAGAACAGTTCCATAGCCCGTGCGTATGATTTGGAGAAGCAAAAAGCCATCATGGAGATTTGGGTTGAGATGAGCGATTTGAATGCTCGTGAAAAGAAGCTGTGTTATCGCTGGGGCGGGATTGCGGCGCTGCTTTTGGCGATTGGCTACGTGGCGATTATTCCACTCTTCGCATGGGCGGGAATGCCACCCGCGACCGGCGAAGCCTGGTTCCGCTACCTGCCAGGCAAAACGACGGCGTGGTGGGCAATTATTTGGCTTTCGTTAGCCACCGATCTGCTCTACCTGCCGGTTGCCTGGGCGCTGTGGATCGCCTTGCGGAACATGGGTAGAAATCTGATGCTGGCCGCCGTAGTCTGCCTGCATCTGTTTGTCGTTCTCGATCTGGCAGTAACCTGGACGCATCACGCTTCTCTGCTGGCGCTTTTCCAACTCTACTCCAACGCCACTGACCAGGCTCATCGGGCCGCATACATGGCTGCGGCCGAATATGCCTCCTCGATTTATGCGACGCCGCTGCTGACCTTTTACATCATCGTGATTCCATCGCTGGGCGTGCTTCTGGCAAGCATCGCGATGATAAAGGCAAGATTCGGGAAGGCCGGCGCCTGGACCGGGGTGATCACGGGGCTGTTCGGGTTACTGTCGTTGACGGGCTTCTTTCCCCTGGTGATGGCAAACGCGTTAGGCGCGACGCTCTGGTTCTTCCTCGTTGGCGCGCAGCTAATGCGGCTTGGCAGATCTCGCACCGAAGGAAATGAATAGTTGGCGCCGCTCTGGCAGCGATACGGCTTCCATAGAGGGCATCGAGGCCGATCGCAAAGATGCCTGATTCCAATTCAGGCGAACGCATTGGCGACTTGGGTTGCGGGCGGATCGTTGCCAATCCGTCCCTAACGTGATCTGGCTCACGTTGCTTCCGGTTTGCCGGTGATCCGCCCCGAATCAAGTTTTGAAACTCTAGTTCGCTGACTTTGGCGCATCGGTCCTTGCATTATCGCGAGGAGTAACGTGATACGATTCCGGTTGATTCGCGTCTGGTTTGGGCATCCACAGGAGCAAGAGGAAGCCCCAACACGAGAATAAAATCGTCCATCGAACTGCCAGTTCCATCAATCTGCCGACCCATGGCAGGTGCCCCCACCACGAGGTCTGGGTGAGGCAGTAGATTGCAAAAACCACTATCCAGAAAACAAGAAACGATCTCCGTCGTTTGGGGGGCAATTTCGGCTGAGGCATTTCGGAGGCTTCCTGCAACTCGATAGGCAGGACTACTTCATCCGCGAGCATTTCGGGAGAAGTCTCAGTGATCCGGTAAGACTCCACAGCGCCACTCTGGAGGACGCGGAAAGTAGCTGCTGCAAATGTCACCACGATGGCAAGCCGGATCAGAAACTCTTTTGCGAACTGGGCCAACGTGTCATGCGAGAAAGGAACAAAGAGCGCGCTCAGGATTAGTAGATATATGGCGTACAACAGGAGACGTTCCCAGCGCTTCATTCCTGGCCTCTCACGATCTGCCGCGCCCAAATGTGAATCGCGCAGCACGGACCGCCTCCGGCACCAACGTTCTAGGCGACCGGAGTATAGCACTCCGTTCAGGTTCTTACCCGACTGCGACACTGTCGCGGCTGTATTGTCGTCCATCCGTCAGTAACGTAGTTGATGGATGGCCGGTGATTCAGGTGCATGCCACGCAGTGGATCGCCACGCAGCAACCTGCGGGGTTCCGTTATCGGCAAGAAGGGTGGCGGAGATGTTCAGTTTCGTCTCCAAAACACAAATGAGAATGACAAGGGCCAGGAGCTATCGCTCTCTATGCGCATTCGTCCACATGATACGTCGCTTCACGGCGTCTACGAGAGCGACAACTCTCTCTTCGTCGGCCTGGGCGCAAGCTTTTTGACCTCCGGCACGGTCACATTCCTGACCATCGTCTATCGCGTCCGCCGCTTGCACGGCCAGGACCGCCGGCAGGCGACCTGATCGAACTCCTGGCGGGCTGCCGACAGCCGGCAAGACCCCGGTAAACATGTATACGTGATCCCAGTCACATCTCAAGCTGTGCAGCGGGTAGTACGAGGGGGAATGAACTCCACCGTGCACTTCTCTTCCACGGCGGCAAAGGCCCTTGGGGACAGCGCGATCGGAACCGCATTTCCCTGGCAAAGACACATGGAGGGCCCGATGAAGATCACCGACACCGTTGACCAGGTGCTCAAGAACAAATCGTTCAATAAAATCCTGCCCATCTCCCCCGAGCAGTCAGTCCATGAGGCATTGCTGCTGATGGCCGAATACGATGTCGGCGCGCTGATGGTCATGTCCGGGATGCGTCTCGTGGGCATCCTCTCGGAGCGCGACTACGCGCGCAAGGGCATCCTCGTGGGCAATCGCTCCAACGACACAAAGGTGTGGGAGATCATGACCAGCCCGGTTGTCTCCGTGACTCCACAGCACACCGTCGATGACTGCATGAACCTGATGACGGAAGGCCATTTCCGCCATATTCCGGTACTGGAGAACGACAGGGTGGTGGGCATCGTCTCGATCGGCGACATGGTGAAATGGGTCATGTCCGGCCAGGAACACGACATCCAAGCGCTCGAGGGATACATCACCGGAGCGTATCCGGGTTAGCTCTGAAGAGGCTCCCTCACTCCAGAAAAACTCCCGCAATGGACGCTGAAATCATGTTCGCCATCGTTCCGGCAATCATGGCGCGCAAACCCAGGCGTGTCCAGCTTCGCTGAGGTCGGCGAGCGCGTTCAATCCAGTTATCTTTAATCTGCCAGCAGATGGCCACGAGCATGACGGCCCCGACGGCCAGCGAGATCAGAATGATCTCGAAGCGGGTGATTGGGCCGCCGGCGAGCATGAGAATACTGGCGAGTGCCGGAGTCATTGTCAGGCTCATCTGCTTGAGAGCAACAGAGCAAAGGTCTCAGGCTCTCTATAGAAGTTGACCGGCATCGAGGAAAAAATGTGGGGCCGCACACCTCAACTGGACCTGTTTCCGGATCATTCCTGGTTTGTCGCCTACTTGGCAGTAACCAAGTAGTAATTTCCGGATAGCCGGTTGTCGTTAGCACATAATATGTCCGGTGTTTTTAGCAAGTGAAGTGTCCGCATAACGGGCGGCGAGGATGGAGCCATGCGCGAGAGCA
>JBEKRG010000173.1:0-8050 GCA_049518955.1 Occallatibacter sp. | reverse complement strand
GAGATTCCGGCTTAAGCGGTACGCCGCTTTCTACGGTAAAGGGCGCCAGCGGCGGCGAGCAGGCCGCTGCCGAGCAGGATGAGGCTTCTGGGCTCAGGCACAGGGGTAGGTCCAATGAAAGTCTGAGGCAAACCGTCCGTGTTAGGCAGCTCCGAGCCAGCTTCTGGAACATACAGTTGATAGCCGTCGTAGAAGCTTGCGTCATTTGCAAGCGTGTGACCGCCAACAAAAGTCTCCGCCGCGCTGTATTCGGCTAGTATGTTGCTAGCGTCAGCTAAGCCGAGATTATTGTAGAGGACCGAATAAGAATCCAACGCAGAATCGCTTACTATCCAAGCCGCCCACTGCGCATCGCTGATAGTTTGTGCCGAGGCGCCTGGGGTCAGGATTACGCTGTCAAGATATGCGTCTTCCTCTTCTTGCGTTGCAGTGAGATCGTCAGGGCTACCGGTCACCGGGGTACCGATCGCAGTGATAGTGGCTGTCCAGGTCTCGTTGGGCGTCGATAGATAGATCTCCTGCTCGTAGCTGACACACATAAGCGGGACCTGTGACCCGCCGTTGATCTCGAAATAGTAGGGGTAAGTGTAGACCCCTCCGGAATTGGCCCCCCCGACGCCGGTGAAATCCATATTGACGGTAGTTGCGGATGCTTTCAGCGGACTGAGCCAAGACAGAAAACAGATCGCAGAAACGGCAAGAACACTAGATATACCAAATTTATTCATATTGCCTCCAGGCTTGGTCGTGCGTTGCCAACCCTGCTAGACCGCTTACAGTGGTCGCCCCATGCGGCGCACATTGGCCCCGATGATCTGCCATCTCCTACTGCAGGTTGGGGGCCAAATGGAAACAATTTAGATTCAGCGACTTGCGCGTGCGAGAATTCGAGCGTGCGCAATGTTTTGCGCATCGTTTTGCCATAAAGCTTCTGGATTAGACAGCACCGGGCCACAACGGGAGCCCTGGAGGACAGCAGGAGAGAACCACATGCCGGAACTAACTGGCGAGCCTGCTTGGGTCAATACAATTCATTTAAAGATCTTGGACAACGATCCGCCGGCCAAGTTCCGGCCCCGACCGCAGAAGCAACGGCGCAGTGCCCAGAGGGCGGCCAGGTGGGGTACCTAAATATGCGGAATGACAAACAAAAGGCTAACCATCGACCACAATTTTTTCTCATTCCGTAGCCTTCGACGATAGTCGAAAATGGAGGAATCCGTTCTTGTTCGATATCGTCGTTCGCCATGCCATCATTAACCCAAGCAGCCCCGCTCCGATTAGCATGAGACCCCCTGTGCCCGGCTCTGGGACTGGGACAACGTTGGCGATGACCACGAACGAGCTTGGCTCATTGTCATATAAGGTCACCTCGTCGCCACCTACATTGCTAATCGTCAGGGTGTTAAGGCCGTCAAAGGGCAAGTAGGCCCCAAGGTAAAAAACGTCCTCTCCGCTCTCCTGAAATATCAAAGCAGCGCCAGTTTCTTCGGCATGCGTGTAATTGAAGGACAGGTTCGTAGACGATCCTTCAAGACCAGGACCGCCGAAGGTAGCGACCGCAGAATCCGCGGAATTGATGGTGGCCGTGTCTGTCCCATCGTTCAAAGTCAGATCCCAGCCGACGATGTTGCTTGCAGAGAGAAAACCGACCGTGCCGTCCGTTGTTATGGTGCCATTGACGCTGCCTGTTGCGCCGATGGATTCATTAACTGCGTAGGTAATGTCGTCGGCTCTCAGAGCCGCGGGCGCGACCATGGCCGCGACTACTATGGCGATGATTCCCAAACGCTGTCGCATCTTCTAAATCCTCCCACCCGCCCGCCAGAACGAGTGTCGACTTACACTCGGCCCTCTTCCTTACCTTTAGCCGTGAGAAACAAGAAGAACGAACTGACTACGTGCGCAAGGCCAAGGCGGACGTCTTGGACTTCCTGAAAGCTACGAACGCCAAGCCAAGGAGGCCGGTGCCGAGTAGAAGCAGACTGGTCGGCTCCGGAGTCAAGACGATATTGTCGACATAGCCATATTGCCCGCTGGTCGGCGTAAGGGTGATATCGAGAGCCGTGATGCCAATGAGGGAGTCCGCAGCGTCGCTTATTGTGAAGTAGTAAACAACGTCACCATTACCGTTCAAGCCGTCTACAGAACAAACGCCGGCGGTAGGGGTGCAGCTCGATCCGTTCAAAGTGCCTGTTATATCAAATTCCTGCGTGGCGCCATTGTCGCCGACGATCGAATAGGTCATGCTGCCATCGCCCACGTGCGTGCCTAGATCCACGCTCTGAAAACTGAAATCACCGCCGTTAGCAACTGCGATGGTTTGTGCTGCGCCGGTTCCTGAGGAAATACCGGGTGGCGGGTTGCCTTGGTAGAAGTTGTAATCCCATGAGCCGGCTGTGGGGGTAACCGTAAATCCGCTCTGGCTCCAGCTGGTCATGGACTGGGTAGTAGGGCTAGTGGTGCATGCGGGACCCCCGTTCAGGCTTCCTGGGCAGCTGAAGTTGATGGTTGTGGCCATGGCCGCCGGGGCCATGGCCAGCGATGCCGCAATCGTGGCTAGGGCAATTGAGAACTTCGTCATACGACCTCCTGGAGAGGCCCCCACGGGCGTTTAGTTATGAATGCGAGACCATGCCGGATGCCTTCGCTTTGCGGAAGGTTAAGAACGCCAAGCCGAGCAGGCCGGTGCCAAGCAGCAGCAGCGAGGTTGGTTCGGGAGTCAGCGAAACTGTCATTGTGCCTCCGCCGATAATGTCAGAGTCGTCCCAAAACCAGTTGGAATAACCTGGGCCATTGCCGCCGTTATCCCCTGCCCAGATTTCGTTGAAGGCAGGAGAACTAGGATAAGAACTCATAGCGAAAAGCAACCCCTGCCCGTCGAGGTAGTCGGCGTACCCATTTGATGAGTTCAGGGGGTTGAAATAAAGCACATTGTCGGCCTCCTCGGCGCTCAAATCGCTCGGGTTGGAATCAATGACGCCACTGTATGTGCCATAGCCGCTCGTTGTGGTGATCGATCCGCTAGTGATTAGGTAACTTCCTGTGCTGTCGATCTCCGTTCCTACAAGCATTCCGCTGGAGCTGACACCGGCAGCGTAATAATCGAAGTAAAACGTGTCTGCCTTTGCTGCCGGCGTGATCGAAAGGGCCGCGGCTATTGCGACTAAAGCTAGATAACATTTCTTCATTTGCTCCTCCTGGAGTCGCCCTCGCGGGCTTCTATGCTGCGTTTGCCCCCTGCAGAGGGCTGGATATGGATAAAAATGCGGTTCCAATCCGTAACAACGCGCTTAAGTTCGAACTACATCGATGCCACCGGCCTTCGCGCCTGGATTCCTTGCATATTTCCAAGGATTTGCAGGATCGACTCTGAGGCCTGAAAGTTGCATTCCTATTGGAAAGGCCAATGCAACCCTGCCTCGACGCACCAGTCGCGCTCACTCCTTCCTCTGCACATTCGGAGCCAAAGAATTGTCTTGTAGATTCAATGGCTTACGTTCACGACGATTGGGCAATGCGCAAGTTCTTGCGCATCCATGTCCCAGCACGGTTCTCTTCACGGGCTTGAAGCGAAGGAATTCGGGAATGCAGATGCAAGCAGGCAGAGGAATGGGAGACCGAGGTATTTCGCCGCTGAAGAGAATCGCAAGATCCCCACGAGCCAACCACAAGGGTCGCTCCCGGCGGCCCTCAGGATTTTCGCAAAGGGCCGATTACAAGCCTGTCCGGGGCTGATACGATGGGGAAACTCATCGGTCGGCCGAGGGAATGTACGATGCATTAAGCGGGCAACAACGATTGGCATCCATGCCCGAGAATGCAGAGAGGCGCCCCGGTGAGAAGCAGCGCTGATTTCAGCAGAAATAATTTAGATTGCCTTCGCTTGATTCTTGCTTCCATTGTTGTTCTCTATCACCTTAGCCTGACAAACGTCCCCGCCCTCGCTTTTGACAGGTATTTTTCTGCTCGATTCGCAGTCGACGCCTTCTTTGTCATCAGCGGACTCCTCATTTATCGCAGTTATGTCCGGTCGTCTTCAGTTCGCTCATATTCTGAAAAGCGAGTCCGGCGGATCTATCCAGCCTACGTTACAGTTGTCGTTCTGGCTGCACTCGCGCTATGCCCGCTGAGTTCCCTACCTGTATCGCAGTATTTCGGAGCCGGCTTCTGGAAGTATCTGGGCGCGAATCTAGCGTTCCTCAACTTCCTCGCGCCGTCGCTGCCGGGAGTGTTCACTTCCAACAGCATCTCCGGTGTGAATGGCGCTCTGTGGACGCTCAAGATTGAAGTTGCGTTCTATTTGTTCGTGCCAATCCTCCATTGGATTTGCAGTCGGCTGGGAACCAAGAAGGTGATGGGTGCAATCTTTCTCTTCTCCTACGCGTGGAAGTACGGCTTCGCATACCTGGCTTCTCTGCACCGATCACCGAGTGCTTTTTCGCTCGACGGTTCGCGGAGTATCTATGACATGCTCGAGGTGCAGTTCCCTGCTCAGCTGATGTATTTCTGCGCCGGAATATTGCTTTTGCTCTATTTCGACAGACTAAAGTTCCATTTTCTGGCTATCGCCATCATCACGGCATCTTTGTTTCTTCTCGATCATTTCTTCACGAGAGGCTTGATCGACGTCCTATGGATCTCGGGTTTGGTTTTCGTCTTCGGCTTTTGGCTCTATTTCGGAAACTTTGCGAAGTATGGCGACTTTTCTTACGGCGTCTATATCGTGCATTTTCCCATCATCCAGACCATGATATCCTTCGGCCTTGCAACAAAACTGCATCCGGCTGTCTTTGTACTCATGGTGCTCTGTCTCGTTGGTCTGGCGTCGGTCCTGATGTGGCACCTGGTTGAGAAACGGTTCCTGGCAGGTAGCTCCCATTACCGCCAGGGGTCCGTGAAGGTCCCGGCGTAACCTTCTGTGTGGGCGCGACGGCGTCCGTTATTTAGCATTGTTTTGACAGATTCGATCCGGCCGTCCTCTATGGGCTTTGCTCTAACCATTCTCTATCTCGTTACGAACTACCTGACGCCGGTCACCTTGTTCGGGCCGCTCGCGGAATACAGAATTGAAGTGATTCTCGCGGCGCTGATCCTGCTTGTATCTCTTCCCAAGTTACCTGGGTCGTTTATCTTCAAGACGCCGCAGTCTCTCGCGTTAATTGGGTTGGCGATTGCGACGATCTTGTCGGTGCTTTTCGGGCAACATTGGGCCGGTGGCGCGGTTAAGGCGTTTCTCGACTTCATTCCGAATGCTTTTGCATTCTTCCTGGTGTGCCTGCATTGCAACTCGAAGAGAAAGCTGCAGGCCCTGGTCGCGATGCTGCTGTTTGTCTGCCTGTTTGTGATTGCGCGCGGATGCATCGACCTGCGCCACCTCGCACCTCAGGGGGCGGAGGTTCAGGCAGGGCAATCGGAGAGAGAGGATCCGGATGTGTGGAACATGGAACATCCGTACCTTCTGGCAATGGCGAGCAACCAGGGACAGATGATTTACCGGATCAGAGGGCTGGGACTGATCAACGATCCGAACGACTTTGGACAACTGCTGGTCTGCGTGACTCCGCTGCTGTTCTTCTTCTGGCGCGCGAAGAAGCTGGTCTTCAACATCGTGCTTGTCGTCTTGCCGGCGTGCGTGCTGCTGACCGGCGTTTACCTTACGCACTCGCGCGGAGCACTGCTGGCCCTGATGGCCATGGCGGTCGTGGCGGCGCGGCGGCGCATCGGGACCGTTCCCGCGCTGGTATTGGCAGTCGCGCTCTTCGCTGGAGCCATGGCGTTGCACTTCACCGGCGGGCGAGATATCTCGGCCGAATCGGGCGCGGACCGCACGTCGCTGTGGGGTCAAGGGCTGGAAATCTTCAAGGCCCATCCCTTGTTCGGAGTGGGCTTCGGAAACATGGGGGACTACACCGACACTCATCAAACTGCGCACAACTCGGTGGTGGTTTGCGCGGCAGAGCTTGGCTTGTTCGGGTTGTATTTCTGGTCCCTCTTTCTGTTGCCAACTGTGAGAGATGCTCTGACGGCCGCTTCTCCGGCAAAGGTAACGGAAGGAGAGGTCGTCGCGCCGGAGGAGTCGCCGTTCCCGCAGCCGGCGTGGAACGTCCAGACGCTCGACAAAGCGGCGATCAACCGGCTAGGGCAGTTGGTGGTTTTGTCACTCACAGGTTTCCTCGTTGCGGCGTGGTTTCTGTCGCGCGCTTATGTCTTGACGTTCTTCCTGCTAGGCGGCGTCGCCGAAATCGTTTTCGAAGTGGCATTGGAGAGGAAGATGATTGCTTCTCGAGTGCGGTTTTCACAGGTGCTCCCGTACTCGGGTGTATTGGCAGTCTCGTTGTTGTTGCTGATGTACCTCTCACTGCGAGTTCTAAACTTAGTGCGCTGACTTGGACCGGTCAGGTTTTCGGAGACAGAGAGACAAAGAGCTTGTAATACTCCTGCCAGGTTCGCTGGATGCTAAAACGCTCCTGCGCCATCTCCCGGCCCAGGGCGCCCATCCGGACCATATCGGATGACCTGGCCATCCGAATCATCGCTCGCGCCAAGCCGTTTGAATCTCCGGGAGCGACAAGATATGCATTTTGACCATCAATGGCCGCCTCTTCGACCCCGCCTGCGCGGGTAGATACTATCGGGAGACCTGCAGCCATCGCCTCAAGAAGCGCGACCGGCAGGCCTTCAGTTAGTGAGCTGAGGACAAACACGTCCAGCTCGCTGAAGAATCCTGGCGTATCCGACACTGCGCCGTGAAAGGTCACGCGATCTGTAAGGTTCAATTCCCGCGCGAGTGCGTCAATTTGGCTCCGCAATTCTCCGTCCCCGGCGATGTGCAGCTCAGCTCCTGGAATTTCGGTGACGACTATGGCGAACGCGCGGAGCAGCGTGAAATGATCCTTCGCCTCGGTCAGTCGCGCCGCAATTCCGAAGCGCACTTTTGGAGCCGCGGATCCGGGATGGGCAGGCATGGAGAGAAATCTCTCAAGGGGCGCACCGTTCAGGATGACTCGAGTCTTAGCTTCTGGAACGCCGCAGTTTCGGACCAAGAATTGGCGCGTCGCCTCGGAGATCATCACGACAGCGTCTGTCCATGGCATCGTTGCGCGAAAGATCCAGTCGGACTTCTTGTCCGCAGGCTCGTCGGAAATTTGTAATCCACCCGGACCGTGAATAAGGCGATGCTCCGCGCGATGGCGCGTGTTCACGATTACAGGAACACCGGCGAGGCGCGCGGCCAAAACGCCGTAGTGATGGACGAGGTGGTTATGAGTATGCAGCACGTCCGGACGGTCCTCTCGCAATTGCTTCGCGAGCTTCCGGATCGTGCCCAGTTGCGGTCCGGCCCCCTTTCCGAACGATCGCACGCATATTCCATTTGCTTCCGCTTCCGGGGCAAGCTTGCCGGGGTGGGTCAGGCAATATATCGACGCCTGGTGGCCGTCAGCAAGTTGACACCGCGCAAAGTCAATTGCGAGCCTCTCCAACCCTCCCATATCGAGATTGTTGACGAGCTGGACAATTCTCATGACGTCAATCGACCCTTCTCCTGAGTCTCTCAAATGCCTAGTTCGGAGGGTTCCACCATTCTTTCATGCTGCGAACGATCGTCGATGCCTACATGGAGCTTTACAGGAACAGTGAAAAGTGAACAGTGGACACGGACCCGGCGTGCGCGGGGAAGTGAGCGGCAGCCTCTTTTCCCGCGGGCTATCCTAGTTTGAAGGAATAACTTTACCATTCAGTCACCCCCGCCCCCTACCCCCGGTATGCCATACCTCCATATTTGATGAGAAAGGGTTTATGGGCTGGCTCCATACCTCCGCCATACTTCGCCCATACCTTGCATACCATTGGGGGCCAAGGGAACAAGGTACCGAGAGGCTCGAAGCATTCTAGTTTTGAGTTGGATCATGGAACCATTGTGCTCCTGGCCTGCCCGGTATTTTGTACCAGCGAGATTGTTAGTGTAGCGCGGAAGTGAAGGGACCAGTATTTCTGTACCAAGTCCAGAGTTAGTCGTCGGCCGGTTTAGGCTTCAGCCAGATCGCGG
>JBEKRG010000172.1:0-8290 GCA_049518955.1 Occallatibacter sp. | reverse complement strand
CTGAACACCGTGTCAGTGGTGGAGACGAGACAGGAAGCTTGGATCGTCGCGGAGACGCTGATTGAGGCGCTGGGAGTCGCCGCGTTGGCAGGCTTGGCTACGAGGCACAACGCGGGGATGGCCAAAGTGAATACCAGAAATGGGGCTCTCACGGGCATTGCGCCTCTCCCAACCCGGAACACTGAACACGGTGCCAGCCGGCGCGAAGGTTTGGCTAGTAGGGAGCATAGCGGCTAACTACATTCGCGCTTGTGCGCGACATCACGACCATCGTGCCACTTAGGTTGTATTAGGAAAACGCCTGATGCCACCAAAGTACGGCGAAATACACGTAAGACGGAACAATCACGGGTGGAGATTTTGACTCTAAATCCGTTTCCGAAGCGACGAGGCAGCTGGACGGGGACAAGCGCCTTGAAGCGATACATGGGGTCGGATCATCGGACCGGCAGCGTGGACATCAAACGACTCAAAGGCTTTATAGATAGGCTCCGAGACCAGTAATCAGCTCTTCTCGATTAACCGGCAAACCGGACAGAACTGGAAAATAGGGTAATGTCCGGATAGGCGACAAACCAGGAGTTGCCCAATTCTGAACATCCCGCCGTTTGTGCCCCCAGCAACGCGCTAGGAGGACACTCCTCGAAGACAAAGAATCACACCCACTATTGCAAATGAGAGTAAAATTGTCGGCATCCGGAAGCCAAAATGGCAATCCTGGCTTCCTCAAATCTGAAGCGGTCGCGTGCCCTTCCCAACTGTTCACGTGAAGACCACATCTAGGACGCCGAGATGGTTAAAGAGCCCGCGTCCCGAGAGAAGTCGCAGGAAAACCATCCGCAGGTCTTTGCCTCCGCGAATCTGGACGCCCTAATTGAAAGCACTGAGGACTTTATCTGGTCCGTGGACCTTAACTATGGGCTGGTTACCTTTAATCGGTTGCTGCAGCAGGATTATGAGGTCAATTTCGGCACTCAGGCCGCGGTTGGCAAGCGCCCGGAAGAATTGCTCCCCGCTGAAATAGCGAAAAACTGGCCTCCACTCTATCAGCGTGCCCTTTCGGAGGGCGCATTTCGTACCGAATACAAGTTCGAGAGTGGCCGCCTCCTGGAGCTGTCGCTGAACCCGGTCGTCATTGACGGCAAAACGATTGGGGTTTCGGTCTTTGGCAAGGACGTGACGCGGCAGAAACTTGCAGAAGAGGGGTTGCGCAGAACGGCGGAGCAGTATCGTGAAATCTTCGAGTTCGCGCCGGAGGCCATCTTTCGTATCACGAGAAAAGGCAAGACACTTGCGATCAACCCGGCTGGAGCGAGGCTGCTTGGGTACGACTCGCCGGGAGAGGCAATTGCCGTTCTCAACGATTGGGGCAGCCAAGTGTGGGTTGACCCAGCAGAACGCGCCGCCATAATCGGAGTTGTGGAACAACAGGGAGAAGCTTGCAGCGGCCCTCTTCAATTCAGACGTAAGGACGGAACGCTTTTTTGGGGCGTCCTGACGGAGCGCAAGGTTTGCGGGCCTGATGGAAAGACGCTCTATTTCCAGGGATTCATGGAGGACATTACACACCAAACGGCGCTGCAGGCCGATCTGGGCGTAAAGGTCCGAGAGCTGCAGGTACTGAGCGAGATGAACAATGCGCTGTTGCACTCGAAGACAGAGGGGGATCTGCTTTCCGAGTACTGCAGGATTGTGGTTGAAGTGGCTGGCTACAGGATGGCCTGGGTTGGCTTTGCAGAAGAGGGACCAGAAAAGCACGTTCTTCCGGTCGCGCATTATGGGCACGAGGATGGATACCTCGAAATCGTCAACGTGACCTGGGCTGACACGAAACGCGGCCAAGGCCCTACCGGGCAGTGCCTTCGGACCGGGGAGATTGCTGTGGTGAAAAACTTCGCAACGGATCCGACAGTTGCTCCTTGGCGAAAAGAAGCGCGAAAACGTGGGTACGTATCTTCAATTGCCATCCCCTTTCGGCATTTCGAGGACGAAAAGGCCTGCCTGACGGCGTATGGAGTCAGGGTTAGTCGCTGGTCCGATCCGGAACGCAGGCTGATGGAACAGGTTGCGTCGGCACTGGGGTTCGGCATTACCACGCTGCGCACTGCGGCGGCCAAGGCGCAGAATCAGGAAAGCTTGAAGGCGAGCCTGGAACAGACCATCGAGGTGATCGCGGAGACCGTGGACCAGCGCGACCCCTACACCGCGGGCCACCAGCGCAGAGTGGCGTGTCTGTCTGTGGCCATCGCGGGCAAACTTGGCCTATCGAGCGAACGGATGCAGGGCCTTCGCCTGGCGGCAGGTATTCACGACCTGGGCAAGATTGGAGTTCCCGCCGAGATTCTGGCCAAACCCGGCCGCTTGACTGAAAACCAGTACAACCTTATCAAGGAGCACGCGCAGCTTGGCTATGAGATCGTGAAGAACGTCAAGTTCCCGTGGCCGATCGCGCAGATGATTCTCCAGCACCACGAGAGGCTCGATGGCTCAGGGTATCCGCGCGGATTAAAGGCGGATGAGATTCTTCTCGAATCCCGCATTCTGGCGGTTGCAGATGTGGTTGAGGCCATGAGCTCGCATCGGCCCTACCGACTCTCAAAGGGCATTGACGCGGCGCTAGATGAGGTGTTGTCGAAGAGTGGTACCCTGTACGACCCTGAGGCCGTGCAGGCCTGCGTCGACCTCTTTCGCCGCGAAGGCTACCAGATTCCTCCGCAATAGGCGGCGGCCACTGATTCGGCGCTACCTCCGGGGCCGATAAAGTGTGTCCGGTCTAAGAACAGTCCGACGATTGCGATCCGCCACGGTGAACGTGGGCATCATCGATTCACTCTGCGAAGCCCGATTAGTAACGAGAAGTCGGCTCATCGTGAGTGAATCGTTGTGCCTGGATTACCGCCAAACCGGACATTACTCGTGTTTGGAGGGGTTCTGTCCGGATAGACGACCAACCGGGAGTAGCGCAATTCAGCTGCTACGCTATGAGGCCCGAATGGGCAGCCACAATTTGCCATTTCCCCTGCTGTGAATGTGCCCACACGCGCGTGAAACGGAAATCTCCATTCGCGGGATTACCCGCATACGTTCCCGACATCTTCATTCGGACTGATACCACCGCTGCATTACCCAAAGCCCTGACAAATTGTTGTAGAGCTGGCTCTCCTTGCCAGACTCGTAGGCGAGTACGTCGTTGTACCAGTCGATCCACAACGGCTCACAGCTGAGCGATTGGGTGTATGGCAACGGGGTGACGCTGGTAGCGACGTCGCCACCAGTGCTATCGCCGCCGGCGCTGCTGTAACTCGTATATTTGTTGTTCAAAGTGCAGCCGGGCGGTGTGAAGGTGTTGTACTCGGCGTATTCGCCGTGGTTCTTCACGCTCACGCCGGCCTTCTCCGCCGTATCCCACAGGTGGCCCTTCTCCTGGTAGGCAAGCGCATCGCCGCCGTTCGAAGGGTAGTCGCGCAGCCAGTCCGGTGACTGGACGTCGTCGGAATAAGGTGCCATGGCCTGAACGATCCAGTTGTGACCGTCGGCCGACTGGCGGCTCGGGTGGTAGAAGTTGTCAAGGAGCGGGAAGCGCTCCACCAGCGCGTGCGCGTTGGGCGAAACGTGCGGGTAAGGGGTGTAGGTCGAGTTGTCGCCGAAAGTGGCCAGTGAGGCATCGCCGTTGCCTTCGGTCACGTCGCCGAGCATCTGGTCATAGCTCGGGTTCACATGCCGGGGTCATGAGCGGTAACCTTATAGGTGTGGCAGCATCCGAAGCGGTCCCCGGTCTACTGGAATTTGAGAGGCCAGAGGCAGTACGCAAGGATCTGGTTCGCACGCAATGTGCGTCTGCTGCAAAAGGAGAACTTTTGCCGTCCGTGGATAGTACTGTCCAGCTGATTCGCATTCGCGAACAGCGAGGAGAGATGGAAGTAAGTGCCGCGAAGGGTAGCTCGGTGTGTTCTTCCAATCTTCGAGAGCCGCCATGGGTATTCGATACAGAGCCACTCAGTTATGGCCCTGGAGCGTCCATAGCGGACGCAATACCATTGAGCGCTCCGCGCCAGGGAAGTCTACCGCAGGAGTACCAGGATGCCTCGGACACCGAGCTTGACCGTCGCATCCGCCGAGCGAAGCAAGTGCTGGGCGAACGACTGGTCATTCTCGGCCACTTCTACCAGCGCGACGAAGTCATCCAGTACGCAGATTTTGTCGGTGATTCCCTTCAACTGGCGCAAGCGGTTCAGTCGAGGCCTGAGGCCGAGGCGATCGTTTTTTGCGGCGTTCACTTCATGGCCCAGACGGCCGACATGCTGTCTCGGCCGGATCAGGTGGTAATCCTGCCGAATCTAGCGGCAGGTTGCTCTATGGCCGATATGGCCGACCTGGATTCCGTCAGTGATTGCTGGGGGGACCTGGAAGAGCTTCTGGGCGCAAGCGAGGACGCGAATGGCCATGTGCCTGTGGTTCCTGTTACGTACATGAACTCTTCTGCTGCACTAAAGGCATTTTGCGGAGACCACGGCGGTATCGTTTGCACATCTTCCAATGCGGCGGAAACTCTGCGGTGGGGTTTCGAACGTGGGCGGCGGGTGCTGTTCTTCCCCGATCAGCACCTTGGCCGCAACACCGGCAAGGCAATGGGTATCCCATTGGATCAGATGTTGCTTTGGGATCCGAGCAAGCCGCTGGGCGGAAACGATGCCCGCACGCTGCGTGACTCGCGGATTGTATTGTGGCATGGTTACTGTTCGGTGCATAAGCGATTCACGGTTGAGCAGATTTCGATGGCGCGTCGACGACATCCCGGTGTGCGTGTGATCGTGCATCCGGAGTGCCCGATGCTGGTGGTTGATGCGGCGGACGAGTCAGGATCGAGCGATTACATTTGCAGGGCGATTGAAGCCGCCGCTCCTGGAGCCACCTTTGCAGTGGGTACTGAGATCAATCTGGTGCACCGGCTCGCCTGCCAGCATCCTGAACACAACATCTTCTGCCTCGATTCGATCATCTGCCCTTGTTCGACGATGTATCGCATTCACCCCGCATATCTTTGCTGGGTGCTGGAAGCTCTCAAGCGGGGCGAAGTCATCAACCGTATCAGCGTGCCGGATGTGGTCGCTCGGTCCGCGCGCGTGGCCCTTGAGCGCATGCTTGCGATCAAGCCCAGCCGCGCAGCAATGGCAGGCCTGACATGAGCCACGTCATCGTCGTCGGGAGTGGTATCGCCGGCCTCATTGCGGCGCTTGAGATCAGCCAGAAACATTCTGTCACCCTGGTTACCAAGGCGGAGCTTGCGGACAGTAACACGCGCTGGGCACAGGGCGGCATTGCGGCTGCGATGTTCGAAGATGACAGCGTTGACGAGCACATCGACGATACGCTGCGAGCCGGTGCTGGATTGTGCCAAACCCTTCCCGTCAAGCTGCTCTGCACGGAGGGACCCCAGCGGATTCTTGATCTTATCCGCCTGGGTGTTGTGTTTGACACGCGCAATGGTGAGTTGGACCGTGGCATGGAGGCAGCGCACACACGGGCCCGCGTATTACATGCGGGCGGTGATAAAACCGGTCTCGCGATCGAACTGGCACTGGTCCATCGCGTGCGCTCTGCCGATAACATTCGCGTGCGAGAACACACCTTCGCACGCGACATAGTTCTCGAAAATGAGTGCGCTCGAGGACTGGAGTTGCTCGGAGCCGACGGCGGACTTGAGCGCATTGGTGCGGACGCCGTGGTTCTTGCGAGCGGAGGTGCTGGCCAGTTGTATTTGCATACTACCAATCCGGCTGTTGCTACCGGGGATGGAGTAGCGATGGCCATGCGTGCAGGGGCACAGCTTGCGGACGTGGAGTTTTATCAATTCCATCCAACGGCGCTCGCGGCGCCAGGGACATTTCTCATCTCCGAAGCTGTGCGTGGAGAAGGGGCTGTGCTGTTGGACGTGCGGGGTCGGCGTTTTATGCAGGCACTGCATCCGGATGCAGAACTTGCGCCGCGTGATGTGGTGGCACGGGGCATAGTGATCGAGATGGCAAAACAGGGAGGCGTCCCCGTCTTATTGGATGCGACCGCGATGGGAAGGGAGTTCCTGCGGTCAAGATTCCCAAGCATTGATGCTGCCTGCCGCCGCCATGGTTTCGACTGGTCGCGAGAGCCGATACCTGTAACTCCGGCTGCCCACTACTGGATGGGCGGCGTGCGTACCGATGTCTGGGGAAGGACTTCGATTCGCTCGCTCTATGCGGTAGGCGAGGTCGCATGTACAGGCGTGCATGGAGCCAATCGGCTCGCGTCGAATTCACTGCTGGAGAGTTTGGTCTTCGCCTGGCGCTCGGCAAGGCAGGTCGAATCCGATAGCCCGATGGCTCCAGACGGCTCAGACTGGCCGGCTCGGACAGTTGATTCGGACAATATCGTCGCGGTCGACGACCAGCCTTCGCGGCAGACGATCAATTTCGAGCGCAGAAACTTGCAAAAGCTGATGTGGGATGTGGCGGGTATCGAACGCAGCGGGCCTGAGTTGGAGGCAGCACTTGCAGATTTGAGCCGATGGCAGACGAGCGGCGAGAGCGCAGACGACTTGGAGACGAAGAATCTGCTTCAGTTGGCGAGAGTCTTGGTCGCTGCTGCGATTAGAAGGCAGGAATCTCGCGGAGCGCACTTCCGGCGAGATTATCCTCTCGTCTCCCACGCCTTCGCTTATTCACTGGTCTATCGCCAGCAGGTGAGCTCACGATTCAGCCGGAAAGCATCGGCGAAGACGGTTGCTATCGGATGCTGATGAAACCAAGTGCGGAAGTCATAGAACGTCTGGTGCAGATGGCGCTGCTGGAGGACGCGCCCTGGGGCGACTTGACCTCGGACGCACTCATTCCGACTTCGACTCGCATCACGGCGCAATTGGTCGCACGCGAAGAAGGCGTCTTGAGTGGCGCAGACGTATTTTCAATGACGATGTCATTGGCTAATCGAGAGATCATCACACAGTTCAGGTTTGCTGACGGAGAACACTTTAGTGCAGGCGATACCCTGGCGGTGGTGGAAGGACCGGCTCAAGGGATCCTGCGTGCCGAGCGCGTCGCGCTGAATTTTGTGCAGCGTATGTGCGGCATTGCGACGCTAACCGCAAAGTACGTGGCCAAAACAGCGGGTACGAAGGCCCGCATCGTTGATACGCGCAAGACAACTCCCGGCCTTAGAGTACTGGAGCGCTACGCCGTTCGCTGCGGTGGAGGGCAAAATCATCGCTTCTCGCTTTCAGATGCCCTATTGGCTAAGGACAATCACCTGGCGATTCTCGCGGCGGACGGAAGGCAAAGTATTCGAGAAGCTCTCATGTCCGCCCGTGCCGCGGTCCCACACACCATTCGCATGGAAGTCGAAGTAGATCGCCTTGATGAGATAGAGGCTGTGCTTGTGGCCGGCGTCGATACTATCATGTTCGACAACTTTACTGTCCAGGATCTGCGTAGAGGCGTCGAGCACGTTAGTGGACGCGCACTGGTCGAAGCCAGTGGAGGCATCACACTCGACAGAATAGGCGAAGTAGCATCAACAGGAGTTGACATCATCTCTGTGGGTGCTCTCACACATAGTGTCCGGTCCCTCGATCTGGGCCTCGACATTCAACCACCGCATATTGCCTAACGAGCGATTCACTAAGACACAGTTGGCATCTCTAGCCCCCACCTTCTCGTCCAGCGATAAAAGGTCTGCTCGCTGATCCCCACCTTCCGGATCAGCTCGGCCACTGGCTCTCCCACTTCGGCTAGCTTCAACACTCCGACTACCTGCTCTACAGATAAACGCTCCTTCTTCATCGGCGAATCCTCAGCCTTCTTCAGGCTCGGTTCTGGCCGAAAACTAACATTTACCGTGGTTCAAAATACCCGGGGCCGATCAAATTCTTAGCCCCACATTTCCTAGTTGATGCTGTTATGAGCGCTACCTGGGTCGAGCAAAAGCGCCTGTCGAACCACCTGCCATCCAAGCGGGAGCCGCAACGTCCGCCGAACTTGCCGAGAATAGCAAGCTGGTTCTCCGCCAGCCGGGACTTGTCCGCGACGTGGTAGCAGACTGAGCGCTCCCAGATGGGGCCGTCAACTCTATTGAAGGAGTGGTTGTAATAGAGAATGAAGCGCGCGCTACCTTCTCATCAAGTCGTAAATTTGTAGAAGTGACCTGCCCCCGGAAAACTCTACCAGTTGAAACTGGAGTTCTCTCGTAATCTAAGCGGGAGGACGGAGCGATGAAGAAGAGCCGGTACACGGAAGAGCAGATCATCGGGATCTTGAAGCAG
>JBEKRG010000171.1:0-8320 GCA_049518955.1 Occallatibacter sp. | reverse complement strand
AGATCGATGCGCAGCTCCGCGACATAGGCGCCCAGCGATTGCTCGAATTCACCGAGAAATCGGATGGCTGTGGAGCGCGGCACGTTGGTGTCCATGAAAGCGAAGCGAAGCATCACCTCCGGCATGCGCCAAATGACGTCATCACGGGTGACTGGCCGCTCGAGCCATTCGACGAGCACTGTTATTCCGGCAGAGGTCAGATGGAAGACCTGCCGCCCCCGGCGATTCTCAGGATCGTTGTCAGTTTGGGGGTCGGCCGCGATCCAGCCCCGCGCCTCAAGCCGCCGCAGCGCGGGATACATTGACCCCGGGCTGTCGCTGAAGTGACGCATCGCCGTGGTGGCAAAGGTTTTGCGCAGATCGTAGCCCGATTGCGGTTTCTGATTGAGAAGGCCAAGAAGGGCCAATTCGAGGGTGGAGTTTGTGCTCATAGTACGATTCGTACTATAGTACGCGTCGTACTATCTGTCAAGGCCGCTAATTCCCAGGTTTCATCCGCTCGGCGAGAACCGCCCGGTAGAGATCGCACTGCGGGCCGCGCAAGGGTCCTATGCTGGGGACGGCCTGGCCCTCTTCCGTGAAAATCAAATAGCGACCTGTCGCGTCCAGTTTCGGCCACGTTGGCAGGCCGCTGTCGTTGGGGTCCCCGGTTTTCGCAAAATTGGTCCAGTAGCGTTCAATCAAATCGGCGAGATGTGTGTCCACGGGACCGAAATTGCCTGCGATGTTGCCTGTGGTTGGGAATTGGCCAAAAACATACGGCAACTCGGCGGAGTGGACGGCTCCCTGCGCTTCCTGGCCGGGAATCGCGTGGTCAAACTCGTACTCATAGGTCGCGTCATGCGCCGCAAGGTGCCATAGCGCCTCGGTTGTGATGGGGCAATGGAAGATAGTGTCTGCGCCCCACTGCTGGCCGGCCGTTCCGTAGAGCGGGTCCGTTGCGCCCAGGCCGCCATTGGCGAGACCGTAAAGCGCGAGCGCCTGCGGAGCCTCGTCTCCCGCATATTGTTCGATGGCGGCGCGGAGCTGATCTCCGGATCCACTATCGCCGAACTCGCGTGAATTGGTGCCGAGCAGGAGCGGGATCTGCGCCTCGTCGCCCGAATTGAAGACTTGGGCCGGCGCACGCGGCAGCACCCAGCCGTCGACGTCGGGACCGATGCCCGGCCATGTAAGCGCCAAGGCTCCAATCTGCTTGATAAGGTCGGGCGCAGCAACTTTGCGCAGCGCTGCAATGCCTTCGGCTCCAGGCGGCACGTTGAGTTTGGCGGCGACCTGCTCGCCCTGTTTTTCCGCGTCGGCCAGTGTCGCGAGCGGCGGAGAAAACGGCGATCCACTTTCCCCAATGGCGCGTTGAAAGAGCCCGCGCGCCAGCGGCGAGGTCATCAACATTCCCGTGTCGATCGACCCCGCGGACTGGCCGAATACCGTGATATTTCCGGGATCGCCGCCGAATCGGGCAATGTTTTCGCGCACCCATTGCAGTGCAAGAATCTGATCCATAAGCCCGTAGTCGCCTGACGCGTGGTGCGGCGATTCGCGCGTGAGCTCGGGATGAGCAAAAAAGCCGAAGATGCCCAGGCGATAGTTCATTGTGACGAGCACGACACCGTGGTAAGTCAGCGTTCCGTCGTTGTAAAGGCCGCCTGAGCCGGATCCGCCTGCGTTGGCGCCGCCGTGAATCCAGAACATGACGGGCAGAGGTTTTGCGGCAGGCCAGGTTGGCGTGTCGACGTTGAGATAGAGGCAGTCTTCGCTCGAGTGTTCGGCGTCGTAGCGGTTCCATGCGCCGCCAAGGAGGGGCTGCGAACAGGCAGAGCCGTAGGCGTTTGCATCGCGAACGCCAGACCATGGCTTTTTGGACATCGGCGCATGCCAGCGCAAAGGGCCGACGGGCGGCTCAGCGTAAGGAATGCCGAGAAATTGCGCACCGCCTTTGGAGCGGACGACGCCTCGAATAAGTCCGGCAGTGATTCGGACAACGAGAGGATCATTTTGTGAGGTGGCAGCGGCGCTCTGTGCGGGAGCGGGTTCGTTTTGCGCAGGCGCGGCATTGTTTTGAGCCAGAGACGGGAACACGGGCGCGAAGAGAGCAAGCGCTACAGAGGTGAAAAAAAGGTTTGCAGCGGAACTGCGATGCGAACGAAAGAAAAAAGCCGGTGGGAACACATTGCCTCCAACAGGCCGAACGACGACAAGGAATTCTATCAAGGCCGTGAGGGGTGTTTTTGGTTACCGCTCGTATACTCTGAACCAAGCGTGACGGGTGAAACGTACCGGCATGGAGCTGAAGGCGGAAGCCCCGCGGCCTGGGGGCATTAAAGGAAGTGGAAAGATGATGCGCTGGCTTGGACGGTGGCTTCTGCGGATTCTTGTGGCGATTGCGGCAATCTCGCTGGTGGCCTTTGCAATCGACTGGACGGTTTACAAGCTGCGCGGCTCGCCTCACTCGACGGTGGCCGTCAGCCAATTCCTGTCTGTTCCGCTGAAGGGGCAGGCAACGGAGTATGACTATCTGGGAACCGTGAACATGCCGTGCGCAATTGCCCTCTTTCCGCAGGACGGGCAGGAACCCTGTTGGTATCTCAGGCGGAATCCGAATCAGTGGGAGAAGCTTGGGACGCCGGCGTACTGATCGCATCGGACAGCGGGCCGCTGAACAGACCACGAGTAAACATGCGTAGGTGATGCGAGTCACGACCAGGGAAGGCAAAACGCGGCTAGGATCTTAGGGTGTTTCCTCAGATCGCCATGTATAGCCGCACACAAAACGAAAATGGCAGTTTCAACTCGCGCTGCCTGGATTGCTTCTTGACCATTGCTTCGTGCGTGGAAACGGAAAAAGAACTGGACGAGCGCGAGGCGCATCATCTGTGCCCGGAAAAAGTGCTGGCGCAACTGCTCACCGAGGAAAAGGCAGCGGTAGCGCACGCGGCGCGGAACTGAATCGGGTGATTCGGTTCCCTGCCCCTTTGCCCAGAGGGCACAAAGATCTGATCGCGAGCAGGATCCCTGGCCGGACTATGCGAATCGAGAAAACGGGTGCATACTGCCTGAAGGTCGGCATTCCGCGTCTAATTAATTGAAGCGTTCCCCTTTTTCGTGCTGACCCCAGCTAGGATTCGACCATCGATTTCGTTACAGCAGGATTTCCTCACCAGAGCCGGCCAAATGGGCGGCCAAGCCTTAGCAATACGAAAAACGTTCCCGGGATTGCCGTAGCAATTCCCCGCGTCGCACGTCTTTCTTAATACAGCCGGCACTTCCCCGAAAGAACCGGACAGGAGGCACAAATGCCTGCAACTTCTCTTCCCCAGACCCTGGGTGAACTGCGCGCCAGCAAAACCTTCTCAGAAACACAACTGAAGACGCGCAGCGTGAAAGACGAGATGCGCTCAAACCTTATGGCGCGACTGAAGGCGAGGGAGACGGTGTTTCCCGGCATCGTGGGCTACGAAGACACGGTGATCCCGCAGATCGTGAACGCAGTTTTGTCGAAGCAGAACTTTATTCTGCTGGGGCTACGAGGGCAGGCGAAGAGCAGGATTTTGCGCGCGCTGACGGCGTTGCTGGATGCGCAAATGCCTTATGTGGCAGGTTGCGAGATTCGCGACAATCCGTACCGGCCGTTGTGCCGGCGCTGCCGCGATCTGATTGCGGAGCGGGGAGACGCGACTCCGATTGCGTGTCTCGGCCGCGAGGAACGCTACGTGGAAAAGCTGGCGACGCCCGACGTGACGGTGGCGGATTTGATTGGAGATCTCGACCCCATCAAGGCAGCGCGCGGGGGCGAGGATCTTTCAAGCGAGCTGACCATGCACTACGGCTTGTTGCCGCGCGCCAACCGCGGGCTCTTTGCAATTAACGAATTGCCTGACCTTGCGGGGAAAATTCAGGTCGCGCTGTTCAACATCATGCAGGAGGGCGACGTCCAGATTAAGGGCTACCCGATGCGGTTGGCGCTGGACGTGGCGCTCGTGTTTAGCGCTAATCCAGAAGACTACACGGCAAGGGGCAAGATCATTACGCCGCTGAAGGACCGGATTGGGTCGGAGATCCGGACACACTATCCCGAGACGCTGGAAGAGGGTGTGGCGATTACGGCCCAGGAGGCGTGGGCGGCGCGCGGAGATGGAGCAATCGAGATTCCGCAATACCTGCGCGAGGTGATTGAGCAGGTGGCGTTCAGCGCACGCGAGGACAAAAAGGTAGACAAGCGCAGCGGGGTGAGCCAGCGGCTGCCGATTTCGACGCTGGAGTTGGTGGTTTCGAATGCGGAACGAAGGGCGCTCGGGACCGGCGACGCACCGGTGCTGCCGAGGGTGAGCGACATCTACGCGGCGATGCCGGGAATCACTGGCAAACTCGAACTTGAATACGAGGGCGAGATGAAGGGGGCCGATACCGTGGTGCGCGATCTAATTCGCACAGCGGTCGGCAAAGTCTACGATCACTACTTCGAAGGCGTTGACACGCAGCAGATTGAGCAATGGTTCAATCTGGGCGGGACGGTAAAGCTGGACGAAGATCACCCGGCCGCTGCGGTGCTGAAGGAATTGAAAGGAATTCAGGGGCTCGTGGAAAAGCTGGCGCCGCTCGGCGTAAAGTCCGGCGACGCCGCGCCGAAAACGGTGGCCGCGGCGGAGTTTCTGCTGGAGGGACTGGTGGCGCATCGCAAGCTCAGCCGCAATGAGCAGCATGGATTTGCCGCGGAGAAGAGCGTGCGCCAGCGAGAACGAGGGGAAGCGATGCCGGAACGCAAAGAGCTGGAGATGGAATACGAAGACTGGCAACGCGCGCGGAGATCGCGCAGGGGTGGGGGATTGAATTAAGAAAGGGAGCGAGTGAGCTAGGGAGCAAGGAGACCGAGGAGCGGGATGAAAAGTATTCGATATACAAAATACACGGGCGATCTGGCCTCGGAGATCGATCTCGAGAGTCTGCTTCAGGCTCTGTCTGACTATCTGCTCGACTCGGGATACTACGACTCATTCAATGGCTTTCAGGATCTCGACCACAACATGGACGATCTGCGCGAAGCGCTGCGGCGCGTGCTCGAGTCGGGCGATTTCTTCGACGGCGAGACGCGCGAGCTGCTCGACCGAATGATGGCCGAGGGCACGTTGGACGAACTGATCGACAAGCTGATGGAACGGATGGAGAAGGAAAACTACATCTCCGCGATGCCGCAAAATGGGGCGACTCGCATCGATGAAGCGAACGGGCAGGTGGGCAATGCGGAGGGCCGCGATCAGGAGAACGTGCGCTTCGAGGTGACCGATAAGAGCCTGGACTTCCTGGGATTCAAGACGCTACGCGATCTGATGGGGTCGCTAGGCAAGTCGAGCTATGGACGCCACGACACACGGCATTGGGCGACAGGGATTGAAACGAGCGGCGGTTCACGGCGATACGAGTTTGGCGACACGCTGAACCTGGACACGACGGCCACGCTCAGCTCGGCGATTGCGCGCGAAGGCCTGGAGCTACCGCTGAATCTGGAATACGACGATCTGCAGGTGCATCAGTGCGACTACCAAAGCTCATGCGCGACGGTGGTCATGCTGGACTGCTCGCACTCGATGATCCTGTACGGCGAGGACCGGTTCACGCCGGCCAAGCGCGTGGCCATGGCGCTTTCGCATTTGATTCGCACGCAGTACCCGGGTGATTCGCTTTCGCTGGTGCTGTTTCACGATTCAGCCGAGGAGATGCCCGTGTCGCAGCTCGCGCGGGTGAAGGTAGGGCCGTGGCATACGAATACGCGCGAAGGACTGCGCGTGGCACAGCGCGTGCTGTCGCGCCAGCGCAAGGACATGAAACAGATTGTGATGATCACGGACGGAAAACCTTCGGCGCTGACCTTGCCCGACGGAAGGATTTACAAGAATGCCTATGGGCTCGATCCCCTTGTGGTGAGCGAGACGCTGGAAGAGGTTGCGCGCTGCAAGCGGTCGAACGTCATGATCAATACGTTCATGCTCGCGCAGGATTACGGGCTGGTGCAATTCGTGCACAAAGTGTCGGAGATGTGCCGGGGCAAGGCGTACTTCACTACGCCTGCGACGCTGGGGCAGTACGTGATGATGGATTACATGCAGCGGAAGTCGAAGACGATCCACTAGAGCCTGTGATTAGCTTTGGCGCGTGCGGCGCCAGATACAACTGCTTTTGCGCTTCAATGAAAGCAAGCTCTCCTCTTGCTCACCGCCGGGTTTCCAGGAAGACAAAGACATTGCCGTCGGGATCCTTGGCGAAGACGAGACCGCCATCGCGCTGGGCGTTGACGCCCGCGTATTCCAGCGCCTGAAAAGCATGCTTCGCATCGGGCACTGGAAACAGGAACTCCGGCTGCGAACCAGGGGTGAGCGCGCGCAGCTCCATATGCAGATCGGGTGCGCCCGGAGTCGTGAGGCGCACGTTGCCGTTGGTATCTTCCGCTTCAAAGCCGAGGTCGGTGTAGAACTCCTTCATCGCGGCGCCCTCTCTTACCGGCAAATCGATTCCCATCAACTCCGTGGAGATGCGGCCGGCGCCCAGGTGCTGGCCAATGTCGAGCGTGTGGCGCGAACCGGGCATGTACTGCGTGAATTCCGTGACGCGGTTATCAGGATCGTTGATGGAGGAGATAAGATTCCCGGCTGCGGCCTTGCGCACGGGCGCAGGATTGAGTCCTTCAGCGGCGTAATAGTGCTGGAGGGCATTGAGGTCCCCGGCTTCGTAACAAACGTGCATCCAGCCAAGAGGCTGTGAGGGATCGGTCCGTGGGTACAGCTCGATGAACTCGTGGTCGTTGATCTTGATGAAGACCTCGGGAGTTTTGCCGTAGGTGAGGGTAAAAGCCTCTTCGTACCCCAGCTTGCCGAGGAAGGCGATTTCTCGATCGAGGTCGCTGACGCGAAAGGCGATGTGCGCGATGCCGACGATGCCCTGATTTGGCGGAGGTGGCTGCGCGATGGAAGTCGCGGAGCAGGCGCAGACGACGACAAGCGACAACAGCAGGCAGAATCTGGAAGAAATTCTCAAAAAAACCTCCAAAGCCCCGTGGGGGGCGAAAACAAGGCAAAGAGGAAAAAAGTGGAACAGCCGAAGGCTAAGTGTATTCCTGGCGGTATGGGGTGAAGACGTCAAGAACTTCGGAAGGCTCGATCGCGGAGGCCTCATGATCGACGCCCCCATCGACGACGATACTGTCGCCTGCGCGCATCTCCCAGCTCTTGCCCTGGGCCTGAAAGCGAATATGGCCGCGAACGACATAAACCATTTGATGATGCGGATGGCTGTGGCGGGCGCCCTTCCAGTCTTTGTCAAAGGTGTGACGCACGAGCATGAGGTGCGGGTTGTATGCAAGGACCTGGCGGACCATGCCCGGTTCGGGCGTGGTCGTTGTGGTGGCGTTCGTGGCTGTGTAGATGACTCCAGGATTGCTCATCGATTCTGTCTCATGGGCGGCCGTGGGGTGCTCGGGGAGCCGTAAGGAATAGGATCACCGGTTGAGCCAGCCTCCGTCCACCACCAGAATGTGGCCGTGGACGTAGTTGCTTGCCGGGGAGGCAAGAAAGACGGCAGCGCCGGCGAGGTCTTGAGGCTTGCCCCAGCGGCCGGCAGGAATGCGCTCCAGGATCTGTCGGGCACGCTCGGGATTGTTGCGCAGTGCCTCGGTATTGTCGGTATCCATATATCCGGGCGCGATCGCGTTGACGTTGACACCTTTCGATGCCCACTCGTTCGCGAAGGCCTTGGTGAGCTGGCCGACAGCGCCTTTGGCTGCCGCATAGGAGGGCACGAGGATTCCGCCCTGGAAAGTGAGCAGCGAGGCTATGTTGATGATTTTTCCTGAACCGCGCTTGAGCATGTGGCGGCCGGCATGCTGAGTGAGGCGAAAGACGCTGGTGAGATCGACGTCGATGACCGCTTTCCAGTCGGCTTCAGAATGTTCGGCTGCGGGCGAGCGGCGAATGATGCCGGCGTTGTTGACCAAAATGTCGATGGTTCCGAAATGCTGAACGGTTTCGTCGACGAGGCGCGCGCAGACTGCGGCATCGCCAACATCGCCAACCAGCGCGGCCGATTTGACTCCGAGAGCAAGTAGCTTTTGTTGCGTCGCTGTCGGAGCGGAACTGGAGCCGTGCACGGCGACATTGGCGCCGGCCTCGGCGAAGGCGACGGCGATGGCCGCACCTAATCCGCGAGAGGAGCCAGTGACCAGGGCGGATTTTCCCTTGAGGCTGAACTGATCGAGGATCGTTTCGGGGCCGATCACAGGCTCTATTCCTTTCCGGCCTGAGCCAGACAGCAATTCTAACTGCTTTTATTATGT
>JBEKRG010000170.1:0-8355 GCA_049518955.1 Occallatibacter sp. | reverse complement strand
ATCAAAGCCGCCGCGAACGAAGAGGTAGCAGGGGAACAAAGGCAAAGAAAGCAGCTTTGTCCTGTCTTTCCAGCGACGGGTTGATTCATAGAGTGGCAGAAAGACTTCAAAACCTTTCGTGAAGAGCATCTCTGCAACGACCTTCTCATGCTGGTGGCGAGTATAGACGGCCCACCAGGGAGAGGCCTGGTGCACTGCGGTTTCGAAGGAGTCGGCGGATTGCATTTTGAGTTCTCTTGTCTTCGGTGGGCAATTCTCAAAAGGGGTTCATCTGGATATAGCTTCGCCCTGTGAGTCACATCAGTGGGCTGATGACTCCGTCAAAGATCCCTTGCTTACCCGCCATATTTGGCCCTCAAAACGAGGAGAACTGCCAAGCAAGATCGGCGCACAAACACTGTGTCTTCATGATGATGGCCCGACCAACAAGTGACAATGCCCCTATTGTGCTAGCGCGCCGACTCCCGGTAACACGTTCAAGGCTCCTCTGGTAATAGCCTTCAGCCAAAACATTCCCCAAGTGCCGGAGCCGCCCTCAAGTTCCCGGGCGCTTTTTGCGCCGGGCACGAATCACGCGCTGAGAAAAAGCGACATGAGATTCATCGTTCAGCCCTGCGTGCCCAGGGTCACTCAACTTGCCAAACTCGATTCGCAATTCCCATCACTATCTCTGTCTGCTGACAACCAGATCTGTCGGAGGATTCCTTTGCAGGCACAAACTAATGTGCGCGCGGAGGTCCTCTATGACTTCTGCGCTTCTGAGGCATGCCCACACTCCGCAATTTGAAAAGCAACGCTCGATAGCTCATCTTTAGTTCGTCCGCGGTCTTCCGCCTGCTCCACCTATTCGCCTGCAAGGCTTTCAGAATCAATGCGCCGGTAACCAGGGACGAAGCTGGACTCGCTGCATTCTTCAAGGAATTCAGGTCAGTTTGCCGACGAACCAACCCATTCGACGGTTTGACCTGGCGCTTAAGTTCAACGACCAACGCTTCGTCGCCGCCGAGAATGACAGCTCGAGCAATCCAGTTCTCAAGTTCACGCAAGTTCCCCGGCCAGTCCCATTGCTTGAGCAGGTCAAGCGTGGCCGGAGTCAACAGGGGCATAGCCCTACGAAACTGGCGAGATAATTTCTGAAGAAAGTGCTCACATAACTGCGGAATATCATCTTTTCGGTCACGCAGAGGCGGTAAGCGCAGAGAGACAACGTCAATGCGAGAAAAGAGATCTTCGCGAAACGCGCCCGATTGAACGGCCTCTCGCAAGTGGACGTCAGTTGCACAGACAACTCGTATGCGCCCCGTTCGCTTCTCGTGGCTGCCAATTCTCGTATAAGTACCTTCGCCCAGGAGGCAAAGCAATTTGTCCTGCAGTTCCAAACTCATCTCGCCGATCTCATTCAGAAAGAGCGTGCCGCCCTCTGCGATCTCAACCAAACCAGGCCGGTCTTCGCTGGATCCCGTAAACGAGCCTTTCTCGCTGCCAAATAACTCTCTCTCGAGCAGGTTTGCCGGAATCGCAGCGCAATTGAGTTTCACAAACGGTGCCTCTCCGCGGTTCGAGCGCATGTGCAGAAACCTGGCAATCACTTCCTTACCCGTTCCGCTCTCGCCCTGAATGAGAATCGGAAGATCGCTCGAAAGGACGGAATCAATCTTTTCCCGGAGCTCGCGCATGGCCAGCGTGCTGCCAAAAATGACAGCTTCGCCCGACAACTCGGCGGGATCAGGACGAAAGCTCTGGTTCAAATCTGCAGGCATAGATCTCGAAAAACTGAGGAGACACTGCACTCCAGATTGCACGCGGGGGGCCAAGACGAGGCGTTAATGACCGCCCAAGATCATTGTGTTTGTTGTTGATTCTTTGGTAGTTACTTAGGGCATCGACACGCGCTCCGAGGAACGCGCGCCCATGTATGCAAAACTTTGCATACTTCTTACCAGCTCTTTGCAGATTGTTTGTCGGATGAGTCTGAGAGAACGACTTCTGAATGCAGCCGTCGCGAGATCCGCGGTCATCGCATTTCGCTCAGCGCATCGGATTTGACGGCAGACTCTCAGTTTGAAAAGCGCCTGGATGCAATCCTTTGTGCATCGCCGCTTGTCAGCAGCGGACGATGTTTTCGGCCGTCAAACCCCGGGTCGCATTGCGCGTATCCACAACTAACTGGGCTTTGGAGACGATGGCGGGATAGTCATACTGAGAGTGGTCGGTAGAGATCTGCGCACCGTTCGTCAATCAGTGGACAAGGGATGATCTATCGTGGGTCCGACCGCCCCGGCATAAGGAGCGATCGGCAGCAGCGAGAGGACTTGCTTCACGTTGGCTTTCTGCCTGAATCAAGCCACATTCTTCCGTGCGGTGCGCGCCTTCTGGAAGGGTTGCTCAGGATCTCCGGCTGACCACGGCCTAAGGTGATGCTGCTGGATCTTATAAAGCATGGCACGATAGCTCATGTTGAGATGCAGCGCAGCGCGACGGCGATTCCATCCGAAAGTCTCCAGCGCACTTTGGATCATTTTCGCTTCGGTGCGGGCCTTCACATCGCGAATGATCGATCGTATGCCCACGCATGGTGCCGGCGCATCGATCGACTGATTCTGCGAATCAGCAGTTTCCGATGCGGTTGCCTTGGTTTCCAGTTCCCGGGTGGCTGCATCTGCGTCGCGCATTACAATCGTCCGCGTGACGAAATTCCGAAGCTCTCTCAGGTTTCCCTTCCAATCGTAGAGGAGAGCCGCATCCATCAACCGGGAAGGAAGGCTGCTTCCAAAGCCGCTTGTCAATTCCACAGGTGACCGGCGAATAAACTCCTCAATAAGATACGGAATCTCTTCGCGCCGTTCGCGCAGAGGCGGAACTTTGATTGTGAAGACGCTGAGACGATAAAAAAGATCCTCGCGGAATGTCTTGGCGATTAGCGCATCTTCCATCTGAACATTTGTAGCGGCAAGAACTCTGACGTCGACCTTGGTGGTTTCCTGGGCGCCGAGGCGAGCATACTGCCCATCCTGAAGAACCTGAAGGAGTTTCGCTTGCATCTGCACGCCAATTTCGCCAATCTCGTCAAGGAGCAGAGTGCCGCGATTCGCCTGCTCGAATTTGCCCGCCCTGTCTTTGATGGCCCCGGTGAAGGCGCCTTGCCGATGTCCGAAGAGCTCGCTTTCGAGTAAATCGGCCGGCAGGGCAGCGCAATTGACTTTAAGAAATTTCTCCCGCGACCGCGCAGAGTGCTTGTGAATCAACTGTGCGATCACTTCCTTGCCGGTGCCGCTTTCGCCCAGGATCAAAACGTTGACGTCGACATCGGCAACCAATTTGACATGGCGATGGATTTCAAGCATCTGTGGCGAGGCAGCCAGAAAGAAATTGCTGCCACCAAGCTCTTCAAGATATGGCATGGCCGGCATGTCTTCGGGATTATGGACGAGAGGCACAGGATCGTGCGCCGCGGCTTGAAGATCCATGCCAAGGGAAGATAAGTCGCGAATTCCACAAATCGCATCCTTGGCAGGAGTCAACGATTCAACGACCGACTCGACGTCTTCGCGAGTCAGTGGCATTGTCAAGGTGCGCCTAATTCCGAGCTGGGACGCTTCTTTGCGCAGATGTTGCTCGCTCAATTTCGTAATCAGACAAACTCTGTCTCTGGGAGCGAAGCTCAAAAGCTGACGGAATTGGGTGGTGCACGATGCGCTTACGGTCGAAGCCTCGCAGAGAAGCAGGTCGGGCTCAAGCCCGTTGCTGAGGAGCGCACGGACCTGAGTTTGTCCGGTCGCCTCAATCACTCTATGGCCGGCACATTCAAGGGCCATTTTGACCGTGGAACGCGCTTTGGCGTTCTGAATATTTGTCAGAACCAGGAGGAGTGATTTCACCAAGGCCTCTTTCTGAGAGTCCAATTACTACAAATAAAAGGCCACGCGATCATATCCCGCCCAAAAGACATGGCGCCTTCCGCATAAACGGAACATGATGTGCAAGGGCCCTTCAGCTGATGAAACAAGCTTGCGCGGCAGTGGATCTATTTTCCGCAAAAAAGCGATGCGTGTGTAAGAGCGGGCTTTAGCCTCGTGAGCGGCTTTTATTTCTCTAACCGTTTGAGGAATTTCTGTCTATCGCAGCGTCAAACAACCCATTTCAACTACAGCAGTTTCGCCCGTTGCCCAATGTGCAACCCCCACGGGAAAGCGGGAACCCAATCTCAAGAATCCGAGGAGCGGTAAACAGGGCCCCAAAAGCGGTTCGAACTGACGACGCTAACGATCGCGAAATACGCTTTCGTGTTCTGACGATATGAGAGTAGAGTCTCAGTGTCAATGGCACAATGGTCATGAGCTATGCGCCTGGGTAACTCGCGTTCGTAACCCACTGCGTTGCCTTTCTTCACACTAACCAAAAGTTGTGCAAACAAGCAAAGACTATCGATCAAGTCATGGCAACAACTTAAGTTCCAAACCGACGTCAAGTCGGATGAATTCTTGCGGTCAATTCGCTCCGCGGATGAACGACCGCAATTCGATCCAATTAGTCCACTTTATCCACAGCTATCCACAGGGCAAAGTCGGCGGCAGCTCAGGAATCCCCAGTAGCAACACTCATTTTCGCATTTCGTCGTATTCTGTATGCAAAAAGGACCGAGCGATGAAGACGTTTACTCTCGACGAAGCGCAATCTCTGCTCCCGGTGCTGGAATCCCTGCTCAAGCGCGCCATCGAGGTCCGGGATTCCGCACAATCCGTCGAGTCCAGTCTCAACAGTCTGGCGCAGCGCATCTTTCTCTCGGGTGGAATGAGAATCGACTCTGCCAGCGTCGCGAAGCAGCGCGCGGAAATGGAAGAGCTTTTAAAACAAGTCCGCGAGAGTATTGCTGAAATCGATGCGATCGGCGTCCAGGTGAAGGACCTCGATGCCGGCCTGCTCGATTTTCCATGCCGCATTGACGATCAGGTAGTGCTGCTCTGTTGGCGAATGGGCGAGCCGGCAATCGAATACTGGCACACTGTTGAAGCCGGCTTTCAAGGGCGCCAACCAGTGGATGAGCGCTTCCGCCGCCGTGCTGCATCCGGCGGCCACCCAAACTAGAGCCTGGCAGCAAGACAGCCGTATCATTGGCCTTATGTGCGGACGATTTGCGCGCAGGTCCACGCGCGAGGTCCTTGCGGATTGGTTCGGAGTGGACCTGGAGGATTTGCCGACTTTCCCTGCCAGTTACAACATTGCACCGCAGAGTGTGCAGCCAGTTGTGCGTCTGGGCCAGGAAACGGGAGCGAGGGAGTTTGCGCTGCTGCGCTGGGGCCTGGTGCCATTCTGGGCCAAAGACGCGAAGATCGGCTACTCCACGATCAATGCGCGGGCAGAGGAGGTCGCGAACAAGCCCGCGTTCCGCGAAGCACTGCGCAAGCGGCGCTGTCTGATTCCCGCCGACGCATTTTACGAATGGGCCAAGCGCGACGCCAAGACTAAGCAGCCGTTCGCCATCGGCTTGAGAAGCGGAGAGCCGTTCGCTTTCGCAGGACTTTGGGAGCGGTGGCGCCCCAAAGAGGGAGACGCGCTCGAGACGTTTACCATTCTGACCACGGACGCCAATGAAGCTCTTGAGCCTATTCACAATCGAATGCCTGTGATTCTGGAGCCAAGGGATTACAACCGCTGGCTGGAGCCCGCTGCCGTAGAGCGCCTGCCGGTGGACCTGCTGAGGCCGTTTCCAGCCGAGCAAATGGTCTCCTGGCCCGTCAGCGACCGGGTCGGCAATGTACGCAATAACGATCCAGAACTTTTGGCAACTCGCGAATAATTGCCGAATCGGAATCGAGTTGTTTGTTTGCTCCACTCGATTGGCATGATTGCGTTTGGCATGGATTCATGGGGCACTCATGTCCCGCAATGCGGGCGATGGCCGCGCTGCTGGACGATCGGGGTGAACCGAATCGCGCTCTCGGTCATCCAACGAGAGTAGACATTTTGCCTTCGGAAAGTTGGCCTCGCGAAGGCGCTCCCACATTGCCAGAGACGCCGGCTCCCTTCATTGCAGGGACACGTTGAAGTGTCTGTGTACTTGCAGCGCGGGATTGAGACCCTAAGAAAAGGTCGAGCGCTAAAGAGAGATACACGACCCTCGGCGCATTCCCACTCACAAATAACCCAAGGAGATTTTGCTTTATGAATTGCAAATCATTATTCGCCGTCTCGATTACTTTCGCAGCATCTGTGCTTGCGCAATCCGGGTCCGCCCGAGCGCAGACTTCGTTTGCGAGTGACTCCAATGTCTCCGCCAGCGCGTCGCAGAGCGAAGCGTCTCAAATGGTACCGGCGCAAGCCGTCCTCGATAAAGGAATCGATGCCAGGAAGATGCAGCCGGGCGAGCAATTCCGGGCCAAACTGAGTGAATCGGTCCAGTTGAAGAACGGAATGGAGTTACCCCGCGATGCCGTGCTTGTGGGCACCATCGCCACGGATCAAATGCAGGGCGGCGGCACGTCGACGCTCGCGCTGCGCTTCACCCAAGCACAGTTGAAGAGCGGAAAAGTAGTGCCGATCCAGGCGGACATCATGGGAGTCGCTGGCTCGGCCTCGGACAGCCCTGACCCCAATTACCCGAATGAGGCACTCACGCCGTGGGACGGGAAGAGCACTCAGGTTGATGAGACTGGCGCCATATCGGGAGTAGAACTTCACAGCAGCATCGGCAGCCCGAATTCGGGCGAATTCGTGTCAAAAAAGAAGGACGAGATGAAGCTGTCGGCGGGTAGCCAGATCTCGCTGGCGATTGCTGCAGCATGAAACACACAGTTAAAGATCGGTAATTCTTGGTCGCGTTGCGGCAGCTGCGGTAAGTTGTGCGCGCAGCGTGCGTATGCTCTCCTCTCTGGCGAGGAACGCACGCTTGCGCCTGCAAGATCGTTGATTACCCTTCGTTGACCCTGCGTACGTTCTCATGTTCCGCAATGTGGGCGATGGCCGCGCCGCTCGGTAGCTGCAGCGAGTCTAGTCACGCCAGCGCTCATCTAACGCAGTAGAGATTTAGCCTCCGGTAAGTGGCCTTCGCGGAGGGCGTTCCAACAAGAACAATCGGCCCTGTCTCCTTCGACTGCGGTGCTTGCATGAAAGGTGTGCGCGGTCACGGTCGAATCCAAACAGGGATACCAGCAAAAGGAGATTTCATCGATGAAAAGCAAAAATATCCTCACCCTCTCGATCGCATTTGCGGCATGTGCACTTCTTTACCTCGGATCCGCAAGCGCGCAGAATTCCACTGCGGCCGATTCGGTTGATCCAAGCGTCCCAACCAGCGTGGCGCAGAACGAAGCTTCGCAAATGGTGGCCGCGGACGCCATTTTAGACAACGGTATCGACGCAAAGAAGGTGCAACCTGGCGAGCAATTCCGGGCCACGTTGCGCGATACGGTCCACTTGAAGAATGGCACCGAGTTGCCGCGCGACACGGTGCTGGTCGGCACCATTGCCACGGATCAAATGCGCGAAGGCGGCACATCGACGCTGGCGCTGCGCTTTACCCAAGCGAAACTGAAGGACGGGAAGGTTGTTCCCATCCAGGCGGAGATCATGGGAGTCACTTCGCAGTTCGATTCCGACGAGACTTGGGACTTCCACCACTCCCCATTTGACTGGAATGGCACAACCCTTCAAATCGACCAGCCCTTGTCCGGATTCGACCTTCACGGCAGCATTGGCAGCCCGGATTCGGGAGTCTTTGTATCGACAAAGAAGGGTGCGATGAAGATCTCGTCAGGAAGCCAACTTTCACTGGCGATTGCAGCTCAGGGGTGAGTCGAGGGGCAGTCTTTCAATCGCCTTTCACCTTCGGTCCGTCAGCTAAGAGGCGGCGGGTACGTACGGTGTGCATGCTCCCGTCTAATCAGGGCATGCACGTGCGCGCGGGTAGGCGATTGACTCCGACAAATGAGACGCGGACAATAACTCCCCAAGAATGACCCGTTGCCGTCCTGCAATTGGGGCTTTCTTGAACGAAATCGGTTTTTGGCGCGTCTTTGATGCGGGGCTCACCGGCACTCGGGCGAATGGAACGAGAGTAACGAGACACAGCCGGCGACCAAGCGGTACCCTTTGAGCAGAAGCTTCTCCGGATTTCTGCCTGAGCGAATTGGCCCCGGGATGGGTATATGCAAGGGATGACGATGAAGAGCGCGCGTTGGGCAGCAATTGGACTGGTCATCACCGCGCTTCTGGCCGGATGCAAAGGCTTTTGGGACCTTCCTCCTTCGACGACGACGACCACCACCACGCCCACCACGAAGTCCAGCGGCGTCTTCTACGTGCTGAACCAGTCGACGAAGCAGATCGCGGCTTACGTTATCTCTTCGGGCACGCTCG
>JBEKRG010000169.1:0-8457 GCA_049518955.1 Occallatibacter sp. | reverse complement strand
ATCGCGCATCCCAAGCTCAAGAACCTCAAGCGCGCGGCGATCGTCATCGCCATCTATAGCCTGATCTTCACCGGCGGCGGCACTCTGCTGGCGTCGATGCTGATCCCCGGCCCACAGCACCATGTCTACCAGGACAACCTGATTGCCGGCCTCGCCATGTACATGGCCGGACCACTGTTTTGGCGCATTGCTTTCCGCATCTTCGTCGTGGTTGTGGGATTCCTGATTCTCTCTGGCGCCATCAATACGTCGATCATCGGGTCGACGGGTGTGCTGATGCGCGTCGCCGAAGACGGCGTGCTCACCGACTGGTTCCGCAAACCGCATCCGCACTTCGGCACCAGCTACCGCATCGTCAACCTGGTCTTTGTCCTCCAGATGTTCACCATCATCGCCAGCCGCGGCAACATCATTATGCTGGGCGAGGCTTACGCGTTCGGCGTCATCTGGTCGTTCACGTTCAACGGCCTGTCCATGCTGGTGCTCCGCTGGAAGTATCACGGCGAACGCGGCTGGAAGGTTCCGCCCAACATCCGCATCGGGAAAACCGAGATTCCGCTGGGACTTCTTTCGGTCTTTATGGTGCTGCTGTCCGTGGCCACAGTCAACCTGTTTACCAAGTCGGTCGCCACCGTCAGCGGCATCTTGTTCTCCATCGCCTTCTTCATCATCTTCACCGTTTCGGAGCGCATTAACCTGCGCAGGCACGCACTCACCGCGCGCCAGATGAAGGACCACTTCCAACTCGAGCACCAGGACACAATCAGCCGCGAGTCGACAGCCATCCGGCCGGGCGGCGTGATCGTGACCATGCGCGATGCGGCCAACCCGCTGGCGCTGAAATGGACGCTGGGGAGAACCAGCACGGTGGATCGAGACGTGGTGGTGGTGAGTGTGCGCCTCATGGGCGTGGGAGGCCCGGAGTACCTGAGCGCCGAGCAGCAAAGCTTCAGCGAGCACGAGCAGATGCTCTTCACCAAGGCGGTCTCAGTTGCCGAAAGCTTCGGCAAGAGAGTTTCCCTGCTGGTGATTCCGGCAGGCGACGTGTTCACCGCGCTGGTGCAGACGGCAAATTCACTCGAGGTCGAGTCGGTCGTTGCGGGCCAGTCGAGTTCGATGACCGCCGAGGACCAGGCGTTCCACATGGGACAGGCCTGGGAGGCGCTCCCCGAGCCGAAAAGGCAATTCAACTTCTACGTGATCGGCGCATCCGGCGAGACCAAGGTGTTCTACATCGGTCCACACGCGCCCGCACTCGGCCCTGAAGACGTGGAGCTTGTCCACCGGCTATGGCTGAACATGCGTCGCGATCCTCTTGCGGCGGATCTGCATCACAGCGACATTATTACTTACGCATTGACGCGGCTTGCCGGCCAATATGCGCGAGAGAAGCAGGAGATCCTGCGCGACCTTCGCAATTGCAGCGCCGGCAAATCGCGCGCCCCGATGCGCCTGGGCGCGCAGGATACGCACGGCCCCGACGAGATCGTGCAATCGCCGCGAGCGATCAAGCAGACGCGCGACCAGTAAAGCAGTTCTCTGCTCTCTGATCTCTATACCGCGATTTCGTCTCCCGGCTTCCAGTTCACAACCTTCACGCCGGGCGCGACGAGAGCCGCCAGCTCAGCTGGCGTGCCTTTGAGCGGCGGAAAAGTTCCAAAGTGGATGGGCAGCACTGTTTCCGGCTCCAGGAAGCGGCAGGCCAGCGCGGCTTGCTGCGGTCCCATGGTGTAGTAGCCGCCGATGGGCAGCATGACGATGCGAGGCTGGTAAAGCTCGCGAATCAGTTGCATATCGCCGAAGACCGCCGTGTCTCCCGCGTGGTAGAGGACAGGGCCTCCGGCGATGGCGAGCACGAAACCCGTGGCGACGCCTGTGTAGTGCGTGCCCTTATCGTCGGCCGCGCCGGCGGAGTGCTTGGCTTCCACCATCGTGGCTGTCACGTCATTGAGCGTGACGGTGCCCCCGAGGTTCATGCCCATCGTCTCGCTCACTCCCTGACCCGCAATGTAGTCGGCCAGCTCGTAGATCGCGACCACAGTGGAGCCGTGCCTTTTTGCCACAGGCGCGGCGTCCGAGATGTGGTCGCCATGGCCGTGCGTGCACAGAACGTAGTCGATCTTCGATGGCAGCTCGAAGCCTTTTGGGTATTTGGGATTGTGCGCAATGAAGGGATCGATCAGGATGTTCGTTCCATGGGGGGTCTGGATCAGAACAGTGGCATGGCCGAGCCATGTGATGTGTGTTTCCTGTGATTTGCTCATACGGTCTCCGGGTTTCAGGTGTCGGGTGCCAGCTCTTCGCATCTCGATTTTAGAACTTGCATCCCGGGAGATTCGTTGCTCTCTGCCTCTTTGCAACCTGCTGCCTGCCGGGTGCCCCCGGTCCCTCGCATTTGGGGACCGGGGATACCACAAACCCTGGTCCACCCGCCTTCAATCCACCACGAAATTGGGTGCCCCAGGTCCGGATTGTCAGACCTGGGATGGCACAATCCCCGATCCGCCCTCTCAATCCATCGCGAAGTGGGTGGCTTTGAATTTTATCGACTTATCCTCCGTGATGGCCGGAATTATACGGGATTAGCTGACCACTAGATCAGGACGGAAAATCAGGAGAAGTCTGGCCGCTCTTTGCGCCATCTGATTTCTCTTTGTCGGTCGGAGTGGGACCGGGAACAGCAGGACCGCCGCCGGAGTGGAATCGGAGTTCGCTTTCATCGACATGAGCGTCAGAGCCCTTTCTGACGGTGCAATAGAAAGGCCCCCTATTCTCCGCCGCGATCCTTACAATCCGCTTGTGCGCCAGCACAAGAGAGGCGGCCCATTCAGCACCCTTGCTGCTCGTGTCGTCCAGCAAGAACACTTTGGCTTTCGACTCTATTACGCTCTGTCGATTGATTCCATCTTTCTCGATGCCCTTGTCCCCACTGATAATCACCCAACCTTGTCTGGCAACGTCGGGAATCCAAACATGATCGTCTTCGTCTGGTTTGTAGAATGTACCGTGCCTCTGGAAGGCAGCCCCAATGCCGCGAAGCATTTTAATCATGAGGTGGGATTCATGAGTTCGGTCGAGAAAAAGAACGACCGACGGGTTAGGCTGCCCGCTGCTCACAGTAGTCGAGCGCTCCTTCGACTTCCCCAAGGTTCAGGTCGTATTCCTCTGCGAGGAACTCGGGGCTGTCTCCGGCCTTGTATCGATTCCATAATGACGCGACCGGAATACCTCTGCTGTCAACAATGGGACGGCCTGAGGATACCGTTAGAATCATCGACACAACTTTGCCGGTTTGTTTCTGCGGGTAAATCTTGATGGGATTGAAGTCGTTATCGCGGATGAGCCTCTCAAGGTACTCATCAAGAATCTGGGTGAATTCGAGCTGGCCGCCTTGGGAAAGGTTGGTTGTAAGTTTCTTCCTTCGCTCTATTGTTTTGATAAAAATATCGCGCTTATCGGTGTAGAGATCCCTTGATAACAGGGGATGCGCCGCGTTGGAAAGTTGCAGTTCCCTTAGCATCCTAACTGCCTCGCGGACTCGGATCATCTTCACGCCGTGAAAGCGAGTCAAGGAAGAAAGGACGTGCGCTTCACTCATGTTATAGAAGGAAAGCCAAGCCATGTCCTTGCCCGTGGCCACGTCGGTTGAAATACCTGCTGGGCTAATGAGCGGTTCAAATTCTCCCAACCTCTTAGAGTGGCCCGGTTCGCACCAATACTTCAATGTCGTTCGCGGCACACCCAAAAACAACGCTGCTTCGGCTAGGGAATAAATGGGCGCTTCCCGCGCGTCCCTGTGTTTAGGAGGCACGGAATACGCCATCCGAACTTTTGGGAAGCCAGTCATGAACTCTGATCCTTCACTTGAATGCAGCACAAGTATACCCGCTCAGTCACAGCCCGTTTTAGCGGGCGAAAGAGCCCCTGCACTGTCCCTCGCCACCGCGTGTCAAGTCCCCCACCGGCCCCAAATGAACCCAAATCGCTGAAAACACTCGCAAAATTCTGTTCCCCAAGTTTGCCGATCATTTGCGCCGCCCGGCGCATCATGGTCACAATACCAACTCCCATTGAGGTAGACCGCTATGATCGAGCAAACCAACCCCTCCTCGGCTGCCCTTGCCGTCGCCGAACTCGGCGATCTCGTCAAGCCGGGCAACCTCGTCGAGCCCATTAAACTCACCGCACCCGGAAAATCCACCAAAATCAAAAGGCTCGGCGACCCCCCAAAAAATGATTCCGTCGAACGCTGCCTCCAGGCATGGAACCGCACCTACACCCTGGCCTCGCTCGACCCCAGCGACACCCGGCTAGCTCCAACCTCCGATCGCGACGACCGCTTTGCTCGCGAGCAGGGCTCGATCGCCTTTCGTGACGCCATGCCTCCACTGGTCGGCGACCATAATATCGGCGATTTCATTGCCTGCATCACCTATGGCATGCTCCGGGGCATCTTCGACCGTGAAGAGAGCCGTGATTTACTGCACGCGGCCAAAGTTGCCCTGGCTCTGCTTCGCGTCCAGGCCCGCTAAGAGCCAACAAAAAAATTAAAAACTTGCACCATTTTCGGTGCAATTCGGGCCAGGTTTCCGCTCCCATTCCATCGATTCAACGACTTAGCTATGTACGCATTGATAAACAAATCTCACGAATCACGATCCGCGGTCCACGACCCACGAACCGCGAATCACAGCCCTTGACGCCCTCCGGCAATCGGGTTACATTATCGAATAGGCGAATAAATGGCGAAACTTGAATCGCTCTTCCCCATCCTTCAGCCCTCGGCCCAGCCCTCCCCCCAGCCCTCCCCATTGACCGGCCTCGCCCGAACCGCAGCCGAGGCGCCGCTCGATTCCACCGGATGCCTCACCGAGTACCGGCCGCTGACCAGCCGGACCATTCTGAACAAAGTCACGTCGAACCGCGGCTTGCCGTTTAGCCACGCGATCAATCCCTATCGCGGGTGCGAGTTCGCGTGCCGCTACTGCTACGCGCGCTACACGCACGAGTTCCTCGAGATGGGTCCCGACGAGTTCGAGCGGAAGATCTACTTCAAGCAAAACGCTGCGTGGCTGCTGGAGCAGGAGCTGAAGCGCTTGAAGCCGGGAACCGAGATCGCGATCGGCACGGCGACAGATCCTTACCAGCCGCTGGAGCGGAAGCTGAAGATCACGCGGTCGCTGCTCGAAGTCTTTGCGCGACACGGCGGATTCCGCTTGGGCATCATCACCAAGTCGGCGCTGATTTCTCGAGACATTGACCTGCTGAAAGAGGTCGCGAAGAGCAACAAGCTGACCGTGCACATCACCGTCACCACGATGAACGCCAAACTTGCCCGGCAACTGGAGCCGCGTGCGCCGCGGCCCGACCTGCGCATGCGAACAGTTTCCGAAATGCGCGAGGCGGGATTGCGGGCGGGCGTCATGTGCTCGCCGCTGATGCCGGGAATTACCGACAGTGCCAGCTCGATTCGAGCGGTTGCGCGCGCGGCTGCCGCTGCCGGCGCGAGCTTCCTCGCATCGGGTGCGCTGTTCCTGAAGCCCTGTTCGCTGCCTACGTTTCTCGGGTTTGTCGGCGAGCACTTTCCTGAGCAACTCGAGGCCTACAAACGGCGGTATGCCACGAGCGCATTCGTTTCGTCAGCGTACAAGGAGCGAATGGGAGCGGTGGTCGATCAAATCTGCCAGGAGTTCAAGCTGGGCAAACGGTACTCCTACTACGAAGAGACGGCCAAAGAGGCGGCAGAGTTGGACGGGGCAGTGGTGGAGATCCAGCCCTGGCTGCCGTTCGCGGGCGAGGCGGGTTGCGGTCACGGCGCGGGTGCGTAAGAAAGGAGTTCTTCGGGCGGTTCTTGCCTAAGAACCAGGGCCTGACCAGGAGTTGCCGAAACATAGCTTCCGAATCGGCGACGATAGGGCCGTACCCAGGCACCAGCTGGCAAAGTCGGTTATAAGGGCACTTGTGTTTCAGATGCCGGGGGAGTGCTTCAATCCAGCCCCACCAGCTTGCGGAACTCCGGATCGTCGTGCAGGCAATCCAGGTCCGGGTCTTTCGACATCCAGTCCAGATTGCCGTACCCCGCAGCCAGCGCTTTCTTCACCGTATCCATCGCTTCCGCCTTCCGCTTCATCACCCCGTAGGCGCAGGCTGCGTTATACATGGTGTTGGTGTCTTTGGGCCGCAGGGCGACCGCCGTCTGTAGATGCCGCACTGCTTCATCCGCCCCATCGTGCTGCGCTGCCAGATACACCGCCAGCAGCACGCGGGCGCGAACGTCTTCCGGCTCGTGTTCCAGTTGCTGCCGCAGTACCAGCGCCATCCGCGACTGCAGTTGCTCGGCTTCCTTCTTCCGCCCCAGCCGCTCCAGTGAATTGATGAAAGGCGAATAGACGTTGTAGTCGTCGCCGTTCCCCTCGACGGCTTTATCCACCACCGCCGCTGCTTCTTTGTATCGGCCCGCGGCAAAGTAGGCGCGGCCCAGAATGCTCCAGGCGCCGTCGCAGTCTGGTTTGCGTTCGATCGCTTGCATCACCAGCACGATCGCGTCCTCATACTTCTTCTGTGCGTAGAACAGCCGCGCCCGCGCCACCAGGACCTCCGGCTGGTCCGGCGCCAGCGCCACCGCCTGATCGCAGGCCGCCATGCCCCGCTCGATCAGTTGCGGATTCCGCTCGCGCAACTCGTAGGTCAGTCCGCAAACCTGCGCGATCCCGGCATGAGCCAGTGCGAACTTCGGATCCAGCTGAATCGCCTGCTCGAACATCTGCAGCGCATAGTCGGTGTAATACCGCCGCGTGTAGTTCTTGCCGCGCAGATAGAAATCGTACGCCAGCGGATTCTCCGTCGGCCGCCGCGCAATGATCTTTTCTTCCTGCGGAGTCAGCGTAATCCGCAGCGCCTGCGCGATGCTCCGCGCGATCTCCTCCTGGATCGTAAACACGTCTTCCATTTGCCGGTCGTACCGCTCCGCCCACACCGAGTGCCGCGAGGAGGCCTCCACAAGCTGCGCGGTAATGCGCACCCGGTTCCCCGATCGCCGGATCGATCCCTCCAGCACGTATTGCGCTCCCAGTTGCTGGGCCACCTGCTGCGCCGTCACCACCTTGTCGCGAAAGGCCATCATCTCCGATCGCGGAAAGATGTCCAGCTGACCGATCTTCGAGATCTCCGTGACGATGTCTTCAGTGATCCCGTCCCGGAAATACTCGTCTTCCTTCGATCCGCTCTGGTTTTCGAAATACAGCACCGCGACCGACTTCTGCTTCACCGCAGCCGCCTGCGGACTCGCGCCCGATGCGACGGGCTCCGCCGCCGCGCGCCGTCCCGATCCCAAATCGCGGCTCAGCCTCTTCAGGTCCGCGCGCAATTCCGCCGCGGTCTGGTAACGCAGATCCGGATCCTTCTCCAGCAGCTTCCCAAGAATGTTTTCAAGGGTTGGCGGCATCCGCGGATTCACCTCCGTCAGCGGCTCCGGATCCCGATTCAGAATCGCTTCCAAAATGACTGCCGGCGACGATCCGCCGAATGCCTTCCTCGCCGTCGCCATCTCGTAGAGCACCATCCCCAGCGAGAATAGATCGCTTCGCGCGTCCACAGCTTCGCCCCGCGCTTGCTCCGGCGACATATACGCGATCGTGCCTACCGTCAGCCCCGGACTGGTGAAGTTCGCTCCCTCAGTCGTCGCCCCATCGATGCTTGCCGCGCCCAAAGCACCCAGGCTCTTCGCCAAGCCGAAGTCCAGGATCTTGACGTGCTCATCCTGGGTGATGAACAGGTTCGCCGGCTTCAGATCACGATGCACCAGCCCGCCCCGATGCGCCTTGTCAAGCCCCTCAGTAATTTCCAGCGCCATCTTCACAAGCGGCTCCGGCGCCAACGGACCGTGGCTCAGCCGGTCCGCCACCGTTTCCCCTTGCAGATACTCCATCACCAGATAGCTCGTGCCGTCCTGCGTGCCTACGTCGTAGAGACTGCAGATATTCGGATGGCTCACCGACGAGATAGCCCGCGCCTCGCGGTCGAAGCGCTCTTTCGCCTCGCGCGTTCCGCACAAATGCTCCGGCAGAATTTTAATCGCAACCGTGCGCCCCAGCCGCGTGTCACGCGCCAGGTACACCTCACCCATGCCGCCGGCGCCCAGCGGCGTCTCGATCTCGTACGGCCCGAATTTTGTTCCGGAACTGACTGGCATCAGTGCGGCTAATTATAGTGCCTGAATCTCTTTTTTCAGCCCCGGTTTGTTCGAATTTTGGCGCTCTTTAGCGGTATGTAAAGACCGATGGCGGCCAGTTCTCAATTTGTTTTGGACGCCTGCTCGAATTCCTGGTTCCGGATGACCGGCATCCATGTAAGTCAAAGTCAAGAGAAAAGCACGGGATTGCTGGGCGCGCTTGGGAGAGCGCGCATTCCGACTGGTCCGGGCATTCGCCTGCGCACATGTGCCTCACGGCTGGTGGT
>JBEKRG010000168.1:0-8542 GCA_049518955.1 Occallatibacter sp. | reverse complement strand
TGTCCGCTGCTTTGGTCGCCGTCACCGAGCACGTTCCCGTGCCCGACGTCATCGTGATCAGTGCTCCGCCGGCTGTGTTGGAGCAGGCCCCGCTGGCCGCGAAGGTCAACGCTCCTGTCCCGCTGCCTCCCGCTGAACCAACCGTGAACGTCGCTTGATACGCCTGCGCCGTTACCGGCATACCCGTCACCGTCAGCGTCGCCTGATTGGCCAAACCGATGCTCAAAGTGTGCGTGGTATCGGTGGACGAACTGAAACCGCCGCTGGCGTCGCTGTAGACAGCCTGGATCGTGTAGTTGCCGGTGGTCTGTCCCGCCGGGATGACGTAGGTTACGCTCGCCGTTCCGCCCGAGACCGTAGAGCTGGTGACCGTGCCCCCCGTCGTTCCCTGGACAGTGAAGGCGACTGTGCCCTCGTTGACCGTGGGGCCTGCGGTGCTTACGGTCGCGGTGAGCGTCACATTCTGGGCACTCGGGCTATAGGCAGCGGTGGCATTAACCGCGGCGACGGTCGCCGTGACCTGCGAGCCGGAGCCACTCAGGTTGATAATCTGCGGGGAGCCCGCGGCGTTATCCGTAATGGTCGCCGTACCGGAAATCGACCCTGTAGCCTGCGGCGTGAAAGTGATGCTGAGATCGCAGCTGGCGCCGATGGTGTCGCTGACCAGCGAAGACGGGGCGGTGCAGTCCCCCGCGCTCGTGCCTAAGGTGAAACTAGAGGTGGCGGCGAGGGCGGTCAGGTTCAGATCCGAGCCAGTGGTGCCGATGTTGGTCACGGTCACCGGTTGCGCGCTGCTGGCCGTCTGGTAGGGGATGGTGCCGAAACTCAATGTCGGGGCACTGGCAAAGTTCAGTTTGTATGCCGAATCGTCGGTTCCGTCCGTCGTGTAGTAGACATTCCCGGCACTGTCGAGGGCCACGCCGGCCGGATCGGTTATGGCCGGAACGCTCGCACTAGAGGCCAGGGTCAGAGAGGCATAGCTGTTGGCCGCGACCAGCTCCGTGATGGCAGAGCCGCCATTGTCGGCGACGTAGACGTTGCCGGCAGGATCGGCCGCAATGGCCTCGGGAGTGTTGAAACCGCTATAGGTGTGACTCACGACGCCAGTGGCGCTCAGCTCGGTGACCGATGGGGCGATGGGGCTCACTCCATAGTCGGCGACCCAGATATTGCCGCTGGTGTCCACTGCGACACCGAAGGGTTTGCCAAAAGAGGGGCTCAGGGTTATGACGTTGGAGTAGCCGCTGGCCCAGGTGAGCTCATCCACTTTATTCGCGGCGCTCGCGTCGGCGACGTAGAGGTTGCCATTACCGTCGAAGGCCAGACCAAGCGGGAAGCTGAATGAGAAACCGGGCGCCAGTTGCTGGACGGTGGTATATCCGGGGGCAAGGATCTCGTAGACACCGGTGCTTTGGGTCACGAACAGATTTCCCGCACCATCGATCGCGATACCGTAGGGCTCGCTGAGCGAGGTGGCGCAGCAAATGTGGTTGGCCGCGGTCGTCCCGGCCGTAATTTCGAAGATCCCGCCGTTATTATCGGCAATGAAGACATTGCCGCTCGAATCCACGGCGATCTTCTCAGGCGTGAGGTGGCCCGAGCCGAGGCCGGTGAACGAGGTGGTCGATGCGCCCGGGTTAAAGGCAATCTCGGGACCGGTGCCAGTGCCGTAGAGAGGCGCCGTCGCCAGCACGACGTTGGAGGTATCCTGCAGTTCAATGGCACCAAAGCGGAGGCCGGGGGCCTTCGGGGCGAAGTTCACAGTCACCGTGCACAGCGTATTCCCGTTGTTGGAGGTGCAACTCCAATTTCCGGAGCCGCCAACGATGAAATCAGAGGCAATGGTTGCTCCCTGGGTGACGATGACGGGCGCCCCAACGGTCGTGGTTGTGCCGATAATGGTGAACGTGAGCGTTTGAGCTACGAGCGAAGTGGAACCTACCGCGACGCTGCCGAAATTGGCGGGTTTAAGGGCGATCTGTTTGATCGCTTGGTTGCCGCTATCGGAGACGAGGATGTTGCCGGTTGTGGTATCAGGCCAGACAGACACGGGGCCGCTCAGTCCGGTGCCCCAGCTCAGAACGGTTGCGAAGCTGCTGGACGTGGCGTTCCAGCCTGCCAGCTCGCCTACGAGATCGGTTGAGAATTCAGAGACCCAGACATTGCCATTCGCATCGAGGGCGAGATCACCTGGACCCTGGAAACCGGGGCTCACGGTGTTTGGGGTTCCGCTATAGGGCGTAGGCAGCTCCTTCACCTGGCCCGCGTTGCCGTCAACGACAAAGAGGTCTGCACTGGAGTCAACCGCGATACCACGAGGTTGCTGGACGCCGTTTGTGGCGCCAGTGACGTAGGTGTACACCGCCGTGAGCGTCGGCGTCAGCGTCGCCCCATTCGCGATTTTAGTTATCGTTTGGGCGGCGTTGTCGGTTACATAGACGTTCCCCAAGGTGTCGGCGGTGATGCCCCATGGGCTTTCCCAGGTGCCTGTCCCGACAGAGACGGGAGGCAGGGACGTCCCGGAGCTATAGACGTACACTCCGCCAGCCAGGGTGGAATAGTCACCGAAAGCGGCGACCCATAGGTAGCCGTTGTGGTCGATGGCGATGCCTCTTAGGCAAGGATCGGATTCACTCATGGCGGCCGGGCATGGGAACCCGCTGACCGGACTCGGCAAAAGCTGAGGGCTGCTGTAGGTGCCGGCAGTGTACGTCATTTCATACACAGCCGCAGTGTTGTGAAAAAAGTCGTTGTCGGCGACAAAGATATCGCCACTCGAATCTGTGGTGACGCCCAATGGCCCTGTGAACGCCGAGCTAATCGTGCTCGTGCTGCCGCCGTTATAAACCGCACTCTGCGCGTGGACCGCTGCGGTCAAGCTGCACAGGAGAACGAGCAAAACCTGAACGTGCATCGTCCATTGGCTGGGTTTCCGATCGAAAGAACCAAGACGACCTGCAGAGGGGCTGGCGTGCTGGCATCCAAGAATGACATTCATTGAAAACTTCTCCTGTGGGCAAAGGCAGCGTTTTGAACCAGGCAACATGACCAGTCGACACGGGGCAAGCTGCGGTCCGATCGACGGTCAGTCAAGAAAAAGCCAACTGTGACTTACCGGGTTTATGGGGGAATTCTAGCGCTCCAGTCTGTGAATGCAATACCTATATCGACAAAAATTGAGAACTCCCGAGCCATCTGCCTGGCCTTTCCGGGACCTTCAGAAGCGGTCTGGCCGAGGCACCAATGGCGATCCCGCGCCGTCCGTACCCAGTTCACGCGGCAGCGAAATCACTTAGCATCAGGGCGGGCACTCCGACTATGTTTCGATAAGGATACCAACTGGAAGAGGTGCGAACTACGGTTGGTTAGGTTGTGCTGATTCGCCGGTAATCATTTCGGAGTTACCGCGGACTTGGGAAAGGTGTGAACGCCTACGGCCGGCTCGCAAGCGATGTCGCGGAAGGGGAAAGCCTTTCCGCCGGAGGCCTGTTCCGTGGCACACGCGCGCGAATCGAGACCGCGCGAAGCGGATTCCTTCGCCCTGGGCCGTTTTACTTCCCTGTCTCGGCCGTGCTCAGGCGAAGACTTCCGCAGAGCACAAACGAGTCCCCTTGAGATCCCTCTCGGCAAGGATTGCTTCGTCTTCCTTTACGGGCCATCCGATAGCCAGATCAGGGTCATTCCAGAGAATGGTTCTTTCTGCCTCAGAGCGGTAATAATTGGTCACTTTGAAGGCAAAACCAACGCCCGCAGAAAGCGCCAATAAACCGTGACCAAATCCCGCCGGAATGTAGAGCATCTGGGACTTATCCGCTGTGAGCTCGACGGCAACGTGGCGGCCGAAAGTTCGAGAACTGCGGCGAAGATCCACAGCAACGTCGAATGCGGCCCCATGCGTGACCCTCACCAGTTTTGCCTGCGGCTGAAAGACCTGGTAATGAAATGCGCGCACTACGTTCTTCACCGACCAGGAGTAGTTGTCCTGTACCCAGGTTGCAGGTAGGCCAGCCTCAGAAAAAACTCTCTGATTCCACGTTTCGCAGAATGCGCCTCGACTGTCGCGGTAAACGTCCAGCGTCACCAGGATCACCTCAGGCAATGACGTCTCCGTGAATTTCATCCCTCGAATTCCTCGGCACCAATCGGCATTCCTGGCGCAATCCCTGCGTCCTGAGGGACTACCAGATTATCGGTTTGTAATAAACAGAAAAAGCTCCAACCGGTGTTTCTCATTGGCGCACGGTCTATGACCTTGCTGAATGAGCGGTGTCGGCCAATGCGCGCTGGTCTCTACCACTGCGGCGGAATCAATTCTTTGAGGCCGGCCTCATCCAGGGGCTGTAAGGGCTTAAAAGTAGTTTCCACCTGGTAAGGTCCTGGCTCTGCCTTTTGGATTGCCAAGCCCAGTTCCGTGAGATGTAAACAGAAATCGGCCGGTATCCGAGGAGGGCGTACCTGCTGAATCGCCAGCGCCAGATCTGCAATTCCTCTTCCATAATCCATGTGGTATCGGGCATAGCGCTTTTTCAGACTTGCTTTCCTGACCGGCGGATAGACCTTGTGTTTCCCCACCATGTTCGCTATGACGGGATGCTCCTTGGTGATTGCATATCTCTCCGACCGATATCTCAAGGGGGAAAACTTATCGACATATACCGGCGCTGAATAGTTCCAGACTTCGCTCACTGTAATAACTCCGGTATCTCCCGTTATCTTGAGCACATGGTTAAATGGCGCGACCAGGCTGCAGGTCAATCGCGCGACAACACCCGATTCAAAGGTCACGCAGGCAACCGAGAAGTCGGGAGTCGTGATCGTGAGGCGCTCTTCAGGGGAAATCGGCCTGTCGGGCCACAGAACTGCGGAGAAAGACGTAATCGTCTTAGCCGGGCCGAAGTAGGCACAGAAGAGACCCAGATAATATGCGGAATGTTCTACTGTAACGCCCATCTTGAACTCTTCGCGGTAATCGTAGGGCGCGCCTGATTCCGATTTCCACAGATGCGGCTCCGCCAGGTGAAATGGACCGTCGTCCAGTTCAGCAAGGACGAGGCGAACGTCCCCAATTTCCTTATTGCGCAGCGCCTTCCACAGGGTTTGAGCGGTTTCACCCAGCAAGTTACACGGGGCCGCTGAAAAATAAACCCCCTTGGCTTCGGCCAGTTGTAGCAGTTCCTTGGCCTGGGCAAAGTCCGTCGCAAGAGGCTTTTCGGTGAACAGATGCTTTCCGGCTGTCAGGCAAGCTTTGGATGTTTCGTAATGGCTGCTGGAATTTGACAGGTTTAAAACCATCTCGATGCTGTCATCGGCCAACATATCCCCTAAATTGGGATACAGTTTCACCGAGTGGAGATTACAGAACTTCGAAGCACGCTCAGGATCGCGGTCAGTCGCGCCGACTACCTTGAGAAATGGGTGCCATTTCAGACAGAACAAATAGTGGTCAGCGGTAAATCCACAACCTATAATTCCGATTTGCATACTTTCTCCCTTTGACACCCGGCGCGACCAAGCTTTCGCGGCCGGTTTTTCATACTCTTCAGGAATGCTCCGGCGAGGGTTGCGCAGGATGCGAACTTAGTGGGTTTTCAGGGGCGCTCGGCTCCAATGTTAGCACCTCAATCGGTTCTCGACCGGCGATCCATGCGACGGCCCTCCGGATCACAGCAAGAAGAACCATCCACCAGTTGGTGAAGAGGAGCCTTAGCCCGTCAAGAAAGTGTCCGCCACGGATCCCCTCTTTGCCCCAATAGAAGATCAGGCCGCCAAACCACGCCGCCCTCTTCGTCCGTACCGCGCGGCCGCCAGGATACGCACCTTGCCTCGCCTTTGCCAGCATCACGTGGATCCCTTTGATAAATGGCGCGATCCGGCGCACCGCATTCGTTGAATGCATCCGGTACAGCACCGTCTCGGGCGCGAGTACAATGTTTGTTCTGCCGGCAACGCCCAGCTTATTCAGGAGATCCTGAATGTCCTGGTAAAAAATGTCCTCAGACCATCCTCCGGCGTCCCGGAATGCCGCACGTTCAACGACCAGCGAGCTGGTGTTATAGACCCATGGTCTGTCCTTATCAAAAAAGGTTGCATATTCGACGAATAGAATCCTGGGTTGAGCGGCGGCCGCGATCACCGGGGGATCGTCATGGAAGAGAGAGGATCGGCCCAGAATGAGCGCCGGACTGCGTTGCTCAATGAGCCGACCATACACTTTGAGGGTCCACGGCAATAAAACGTCATCTCCGTCGAGGAAGACCAGATACTTTCCTTTTGCAACAGACGCGCCATGGTTGCGGGCCGCCGCGGCGCCGCGATTCACGGAAAGCCTTTCGAAGACGATTGACCGGCCAAACGACTTGACCACCTCGGCGCTTCCATCGCTGGAAGCGTCATCTACAACGACGATTTCTCTGCTGGGCTCCTGCCGCAACGCGGATTCCACAGCGTCCCGTATGAACTTCTCGTGGTTATAACACGCGATAACAATGCTGAAAAATGGCTCTGACACTTCACTATCCTTCCCCTCTAAGTTGGCAAGGCGATGCCCGGCGTTGCCAGATGCCAGCCAGGGTTTGAATCTCCGCAGCCGAACGGAGAGGAATGCAAAGAGTAGTTAGTCCTGCACTGCCAACTGGGAAGGGAGCTGTTGCTCGCGTCGCAGACCGCGAAAGTTTTTGAGCTTCAGCCACTGTTTTTCGTAAATATGCCAGCTCAAAAAGGCGATCATGATCGAAACGGCAAAGGCGACGCTGTTGACGGCCAGAACCGACAGCAGTTCGCTGTGCAGTTTTCCGACCAGATGGGCGCAGTTCAGTCCTGCCTTTGCAAAGACCACGATGACGGGGAGGTGGCAGATGTAGAGGCAATAACTGTATTTTCCAAAGAACCGCAGAAAGGGCGAGGCCAGGAGACGATGCCCCAGGCTTCGCTGGTGTGAGGCAACCGCGAGCCCTATGCACGCCGCGAAGAAAATTCCCGTCAGAGTGAGTTCGAACGTGTTCATGAAAAAGGTGGGGTAGTCGCCCGGGCCGGCTACGCAAGCAGAGTTGAGGATCCTCACCAGGATGATGGCGCCGAGTGCAGGCAGCGCCAAGCGCCGTGCCCACATCAGGAGTATCTTCCAGTCACCAGGATCGCGGGCGGCCAAAGCCACGGTGGCTCCCATGGCGAGGGAGTCCGCCCGGCAGATCGTCCAGGTATAGGCAGCGATCGGAAAGTGAAGCCAGTACAAGACGGCTCGCAGCGCCAGTGCCACCACCATGAGGCCAGCGCAGACTCCCATCAGCCGCCGTCGCGTTAACTTCAGGACCAGGAACGGCCATATCAGGTAGAACTGTTCTTCAACGGACAGAGACCAGAAATGCTGGAGCGGGTGGGCGACTGCGTTCCATCCCTTGAATCCCTCGTACCAGTTGAGGAGATAGGTCCATGCGAACAGCTTGGCAGCGGTGGGACTCTGCATGTCTGCCATGGTGGGCGCGTGGATGTGCGCGAGAACGAACGGGCCAATGAGAAAAAAGATGGCCAGAGCGGCATAGTAGAGGGGAAAGATGCGAACCGTTCTCCGGCCATAGAAAACACGGAAGTAGTGCGGAGATTCGCGAGAGTCGTGGAGGATTCCGGTAATCAGGAACCCGGAAAGGACAAAAAATAAATCGACGCCAATCCAGCCCATCCCGGCGACATCGCCATAGACGCGCTCCCAAGGCAGAGTGCCACCCCAAATGCCGACGATCCAGAAATGGAAGGTCATAACGAGAAGGATGGCGATGCCTCGGATTCCGTCGAGGACAGGTATCCGATCGCCGGAGGGCGCGGGCCTTGTTGACCCGGCTGCCGCCGCGGCCTGTGGCAAGCCCGAGGAAATAGACAAGACAGAATCAGACATACTGAACAAATCTCAAATGTAGAATTGGGGAGCTCGATCGCGGGTCCCTGCTTCGGGCCTTTCACAACCAGCACCTACTTATGCCATGACCCTGGCGATCGAGCTGAAAATGGAGCGGGCGAAGGGAGTTGAACCCTTACCTGAGACCTGGAGGGCCCCTATTCTTCCAGTTGAACTACACCCGCATAATGGTTTTACCGAGGCTCCCCGGCTCTCAGCAATCCCCCATTGGTTCATCCGTATGATTTCTTTCGGGAATTACGTTTGGAGTTACGTTTGGTGCATCCCTCCGGAGTTCAGGCTCGACCGCATGCGAATTCAGGCCAGCGTCAGCAGAGTGATCTCAGGCGAACAATTTAGACGGAACGGAACGCCGATGGTGCCGATGCCTCGATTCACATAGAGCTGTGTGGGACCGCAGCGGAACCAGCCCTGGACATAGTGTTTGCCATAGGCAGGAAGAAAGGCAGGCGGCAAAAAGGGGATGCAGACCTGCCCGCCGTGCGTATGGCCGGCAAGCATCAGGTCAGGGCCGTGTTTGGCGATCTCGGGCAGAATATCGGGCTCGTGCGCGAGAACGATCATCGCTTCCTTGTCGCGGACAGCGCCGTCTGGAATGGCACGGTCCAGATCCACATCTCTCGCGCACGCACT
>JBEKRG010000167.1:0-8818 GCA_049518955.1 Occallatibacter sp. | reverse complement strand
GGGTTTTTTACAGGCCTATCCGCAAAGTCCCGTGAAAACCACCGTCCTCGATAACCTGATCGACGTCTATTACCAGCTCAACCAGCCGGCTAAGGCGATTGATGCCGCGAACCGCCTGCTGCAGGTCGATCCCAACAATATGAAGGCCATCTTCGCGTCTGTCTCTTTGAAGAAGCAACAGTGCAGTTCCGCGCTCGACGCCTCCGGAGTCGCCACCGATCCGCAAACGTGCGACGATGCCGCTGTCCTGGCTCAGAAGGGGCTTACGGTTGCCAAGCCCGCCGCCATGTCTGCCGACGACTGGGGAAAATTGACCTCGGCAGCCTACCCGGCTTTTCACTCTGCCATCGCCTTTGACGATGCTGTTTCAAAGAAGGATTTCGCTGGCGCCATCAAGGAATACAACGCCGAGTTGATGCTCTATTCGCCTGCCACCTGCACCCAGCCGGGGCCTTGTCTTGCGGATACATTGCAGCTTGCCCAAGCCTACGCTAAGCCTGGCCCAGACAAGGATGAAGTGAAGGCCGTCTGGTTCTACGCACGCGCCTGGGACTTCGCGCCCGCGGCATACAAGGCCCAGATTGAGCCGCAGCTCGACTATTGGTACAAACGCTTTCACGGCACGCTCGACGGCGACGCCGCGATTACCCAGCAGATTGACGCCATCAAGGCTCAGGCGCAGGCCACGCTCTTCCCGCCCGCCAGCTTCGCGATCGCGCCCGCTCCAACTCCCGCGGACTTGGCTCATCACGCCTATACCAGCGGCGATCCCAAAGCCTTGAGCCTCGAGGATAAGGAGTACATTCTGGCCAACGGATCTGACGCCGATTCCACCGGACTCTGGGCTTTGCTGAAAGGCCAGCCGACGCCGGTTCCAGGTATTGTCATCGCCGATCCTGCATCGGAGCTGCACATCACCGTCACGGCTACGGCATCGGTCAAGCCCAAGGAATTCGTCGTCAAGCTCACGAACCCAGTCGCTTGCACCGCTGTTCCGCCGCCGCCCTCTGAGCTCAAGGTCGCAGATGCTCAAGCCTACATTCTGGCCAACGGCGTCAAAGCTGACACCGACGCCATGGGTGACGCGCTCACCGACACTCCCGCGCACATCCGCAAGATCGCCATCGACCCCTCGGTCGGGACGCTCAATGTGGCTGTGACGCAGGACGCAAAGGACGCCCACACCGCCGATTTCACCGTCAACCTCAAGGACCCGCTCTCCTGCAAGGAAGCTCCGGCCTCCGGCTCCGCGCTCGGATTGCAGCCTGCGACTGAGTTGGATGGCACCTACGACACCTACACGCACACCGCTGCCGCTGGAACAACCGCCGCGTCTGCGCAAATCGTGCTGACAGACGGATTCCTGCAGCCGGAGAAGAAGGCCGGCGCGGTGCACCACACCGCCCCAAAGCCTTCACCAGCGCACCACGCGCAATAACCCTCGCTCGCCGGTTCCGCGCCGGCGAATGCAGGCCGCGCAGCACACAGCTTCTGGGATGATCAAGGGCAGTCCGCTTCGGCGGCCTGCCCTTTTTATTTCTCAGCTGATCTGGATTTCGGAAGTGAGTCACGCACGCCCTTCAACCAAAGGGATGCTCCATGCAATAACTATTCCCCCAGCATCACCCTCTGGATCGCCGACGCACGCCCCGTCGCCGCATCGCAGGTCACCACCACGCCGCACATCTTGGGATTCCCCTTCGCTGCCTCGAACTTCCCCGGCATTGCGGTCAGGAATTTGTGCAGGACCAGATCTTTTTCGACGCCGATGATGCTGTCATACGGCCCGCTCATGCCCACGTCCGTTTGATAGGCCGTTCCATGCGGCAGAATGCGTTCATCGGCGGTCGGTACATGCGTGTGCGTGCCCAGAACTGCGGTCACACGCCCGTCGAGATACCAGCCCATCGCATTCTTTTCGCTTGTGGCCTCGGCGTGGAAATCGACCACGATCACTTTGGCGCGAACGCACCCGAGCAGGGAATCGGCGGTGCGGAACGGATCGTCGATCGCCGTCATGAACACGCGGCCTTGCAGTTGCAGCACCGCGTAGTCCACGCCGCCGGCGGTCTTTCCTTCATAGAAGCCGTAGCCCGGCACGCCCGGCTGAAAATTTGCCGGCCGCAGGATTCGTCGCGCGCGGTCATGGGTGTAGGGCGCAGCCGAATTCAGATAGTCGACTAGCTCTTTCTTGTCCCACACGTGGTTGCCGGTCGTTAGTACGTCCGCGCCCAGGTCGAAGACTTCCTCAGCCAGCCCCGGCGTTACGCCGAAGCCGCCCGCCGCGTTTTCGACGTTGACGATGGTCAGGTCGACCTGGTGCGACTCGCGCACATGGCCAATGTGCTCGCGCACGATCCTGCGCCCCGCGCTGCCGAAGATGTCGCCGACAAAAAGGATTTTCAATTGTCGTTCCTGTTCCCTGGTTCCTCGTTTTTGTTCCATGTGTTTCTCATCAGCGGGAATAGAATCACGTCCCGAATCGATTTCGATCCGGTTAGCAGCATCACCAGCCGGTCGATGCCGATGCCTTCGCCCCCGGTCGGAGGCAGTCCGTACATCAGCGCGCGGACGTAATCCTCGTCCATTTGATGCGCTTCGTCGTCACCCGCGGCTCGCTGCGCGAGCTGGTCGTCGAAGCGCTTGTGCTGTTCGACTGGATCGTTGAGCTCGCTAAAGGCGTTGCCGAGCTCGAACCCTCCGGCAAAAATCTCGAACCGCTCTACGTGATCCGGGTCGTCTGGTTTCTGCTTTGAGAGCGGAGAGACAACAGTTGGGTAGTCGTAGATAATTGTCGGCTGGATCAAATTTGGTTCAACTATCAGTTCGAAGAGGTCATAAGTGGCTTTCCCCAAAAAGGCCGCTCCTCTTTCCTGAAGTCGCTGGGTAATTACATGGATAACCGCAGAATTGTTCAGCGCGATTTGGCTATCTGCCTCCGAAGCCTTCTTCGCATCGCGCGCGGTCAGTAATCCGTTGGCGAGCTTGGCTGCATTTAGAAAATCTTCGGATGTGGGGGAATTCCCGAAGTAGGGTGGCCAGTACTTCCGAATCGCCTCAACCATCGTCAGCCGTTCCCACTTGCCCAGATCGATCTCGACGTCATTGAACGTGGTCACCGTCGTCCCGTTCACTTCTTTCGCCACAAATGCGATCAGCTCTTCCGTCAAATCCATCAGGTCGTGGTAGTTCGCGTACGCCTGGTAAAACTCGAGCATGGTGAACTCGGGATTGTGCTGCGTGCTCACGCCCTCGTTGCGGAAGTTGCGGTTGATCTCATACACGCGGTCCAAACCGCCGACCACCAGGCGCTTCAAGTACAACTCCGGCGCGATGCGTAAAAACAGATCCATGTCGAGCGCGTTGTGGTGCGTCTTGAATGGCCGTGCCGCTGCTCCGCCGGCGATCGTCTGCATCATCGGCGTTTCGACTTCAAGATAGCCGCGGCTGTCAAAAAAAGTGCGCAGGGCGCGCAGCACTTTGGCACGCTTCACGAACACTTTGCGGGCATCGAGGTTCGCAAACAAATCCACGTAGCGCTGGCGGTAGCGCAGCTCGACGTCGGCGAGGCCGTGATACTTTTCCGGCAGCGTGAGCATCGCCTTGGCCAGAAACGTCAGCGTCTCCACGTGCACGGTCAACTCGCCAGTTCGGGTCCGGAACAGATAGCCGGTCACGCCGATGTGGTCGCCCAGGTCGAGCAGCTTGTAGAGTGCGAATCCTTGCTCGCCCACAGCATCGAGGCGCACGTAAATCTGCAGCCGCGCGCCCTCCTGCTGCAGCGTTGCGAAACCCGCCTTGCCCTGCTGGCGAATGGCCATGATGCGCCCGGCGACGGCCACCGTCTCGCGCTTGGCCTCAAGCTCCTCGCCCGTCGCCTTGTCCCGCTTGGCGCGCACCTCGGCCAGCGTGATTGCCGATTCGCGCTGTGCGGCCGGGAATCGGTTGGGATACGCCGTTTGGCCTAGCTCCGCAATCTTCTTCAGCTTTTCCCGGCGCTCATCAAAGAGCTTGCGCTCGAATTCCGATTCGAACTCCATACTTCCTTTTCCCAACGAAATCGAAGGTCCAACCGCCAGTATAGCGGCTCAACAATGCGCCACTGTTCGTACTCCGCCTCAAATTTGCGACCGGAACCGCGAAGAAGTAGCTACAGCCGCTTCGCCTCGAGGAGCATCCATCGTTGATAATCACGAAGGATGCCTTACCATCGCCCCATTCCCGATTCGAAGCAGAGCGGCAAAGATCCCGGCCTTTTCAGTGCCTGGATCGAGGCCGAAAAGCTGATTCAGATTGCTCTCGTTCTGCCCTGCGCGGCCCTTATCGGCTGGCTCATCGGAGCTTGGCTCGACCACCGGCTGCATCAATCCTGGATCGCCATTGTCGGAATCGTTTTTGGCGGCGTGTCCGGCCTGGTCTATGCGATCCGCGTGGCCCTTGCCGCCAACAAAGATCCCAAATTGCAGGACGACGATACCTCCGACCCCGGCAAAGGCAGCGGGGGATTGGATTCATGACCGATGAACCTCACGCGCTAGCCGCACTGACCGACGAAGGCCTGCAGGCCCTGCTCAAGCGAGCCATCCGCATCACGCTGATTGTGGGCGCTCTCGCTGCGCTCGTGCTCTGGAAGGCCTCCGGCTGGCGTGATGCCGCGATGTTCGCCACCGGCGCCCTAATCTCCGCCGCCAGCATCCACGAGTGGCGCCGCTTGATTCGCTTCATCAGTGCCAAAATGGACCATCAACAGGTCCCGCGTGGCGCAGCGGTTTCGGCGCTTCTTTTTGTGCTCCGTCTGGGCATCTTTGGCGCAGCCATTTATGGTAGCCTGAAATGTTTCCGGGGTTCTGTTGTAGCGCTTCTCTGCGGCCTTGGTCTGGCACTTTTGGCAATGGTTTGGGAGGCGGTTCGCTTGCTTCGCGACTGAAGCCGCGGTCTTTGTTTTGCGCTCATTGGCTCCTGAAAAAGGAAATCAAGAATCTCATGGTGCAGACTTTTGCGTTAGCACGTTTCCTTGACCTCCTGATGAGAGGTACTGAGGTCAGGATGTATCAGGCCATCGGCTTGAGCTCCGCGGATGCCACCCAAAAGGCAACCGCAGTCAACAGCGCTTTCTCGTTGGAAGTCTTGGTTGCCGGCGCCCTCATTCTCTTCTTCCTGGTCGTCCGCCTCACCTTGTCGGTCGAGCGTCCCAACCCCGCGCAGCAGCTCGCCGAAATGATTCATGAAGGCGTCAGCGACCTCGGCGAACAGGTCATCGGTCACGACTATCAGCGATTTCAGGCCTTTGTAACCTGTATCGGCCTGTTCATCCTGTTGAACAATCTGATCGGCCTCCTCGTCGGCCTCATCCCCGGCGTCGAAACGCCGACCGGCATGCCTGAAGTTCCCCTCGGCCTCGCCGTTCTGACTTTTCTCTATTACAACTACCAAGGCATCCGCGTGAACGGCCCCATCGGCTACCTCAAGCAATTCGCGGGTCCGCTCTGGTGGCTGGCTCCGCTTCTGTTTCCGATTGAGGTCGTTTCCCACCTCGCCCGCATGATGTCGCTCACCATCCGTCTTTACGCCAACATGTTCGCCAGCGATCTACTCACGCTGGTCTGGTTTTCCATTATCCCTATTGCAGTGCCGTCCGTCTTCCTCGGTCTGCACTTCGCCGTTTCTCTCATTCAGGCTTTCGTTTTCATGCTGCTCACGATGATCTATCTGTCGATGGCAGTGGCGCACGAGCACTGATGTTACCCATTTCTCGTCCAAGACGAGGAAGAAATTCCGCCGGAGCTGCTTCCGCTTCGGAATAAAACGGACGGCCGCAAGCGTGAGGGGGCCAAAGGCATTTTCGATGGCACGATCTTCGAGGATGCCGGCACGGTGAGCCTCAACCACCCACTGGCGGCCAATCTTAGGGAGCAGGAGAACTATGCGCAAACTTCAATTCGTATTCATGACCCTGGCGGTCCTGTGTTTTGCCGTCCCGGTCTTTGCCGATGGCGGCTCGGCCGCGGCCAGCCTGATTCCCATCGGCGCGGGTATTGGCATGGGACTGGCAGCCGGCTTGTGCGGCATGGGCCAGGGCCGCGCGGTTGCGTCAGCAACTGAAGCGCTTGCCCGCAACCCCGGCACACGCCCGGGCATCATGCTGTTCCTGGTGCTCGGCCTGGCCTTCATTGAGTCCCTCACCCTCTTCACCATGGTCATCATCTTCGTGAAGATGTAAAACAACCCGCACCAAACGAAAAGCGGTCCGCACTTTTGTGCGGGCCGCTTTTCTGTCTGCCGAATCTCCCCTTGCCTACGGATCGCTGCGCAGCATCTCAATCGCCTTCTGGTATCCCAACCCAACCGGCACTGGCTCATATCCCGATTCGTCCTCGCTGGTATCGAACACCCGTGTCTTCCAAACCACTCTGCCGCTCATCACCATCTTGAAGTGGACCGTTCGCCACTGGCCGCCGCCGACGTCGGCCTGATCGATCGCGATCCATCCGCCCTTGTTCAGCCGCCCGAGGATGCCCCAGCCGAAGTCCACATCCTGCACGAGGTGCCCCTCCAGACGCACTACTCGAAGATGCACCGGATCGACCCAAAGCTCTCCCGCCATCTGGGTCAACACCTGCGTCTCCAGGTCCGGCGCGGAATACCCCGGACTGGGTTTGAAGGTGAATTTTTCGATTCTCGTCGACGGGCTGACGCCGGGTTTCGCTGATGGGCTGTCGCCTGGCTTTCCGGCGGGTCCCTCGCCCGGGCCCGCGTCCTGGTACACAAATGCAATGGGCAGCGCACGCAGCACCTTCAGGACGCGGCCCTCGTCCTCATCCTCCGCCTGCTTGCGCCGCCGCTGTTTTCCGGGGTCGCCCGCGAGTTCGGTCAGCCGGTCTTCTTCCTTTTGCTCGTCCGCCGCGCTCAATGGCTGGCCGTTCAGCTCCACCAGCCGCGCCACGTCGCCGTCCTTCGTTTCGCAAATCTTCTTGGTGGAGCTCCAGTGCGGGCTGGTCTTCTGGAGTTCGTAGCGCATGGGGTGGCTCGCGTCTTGTGCCGCTTTGTACTCGTTCGCGAGCGCGCGATCCAATATCACCAGTCCCTGCGCGGGCGGCGCCGGGTTCGCGCCGCCGGAGCCGGATTGACCTTGGGCTCGGCCTTGGCAGCAAGCCGTCCCAGCGAGCAGGAGAAGGAGCGAAAGGAGCCGGTGCACACCCTTAGTTTAGCTGGGACGCCTGATGGGCGGCTCGCCGCGATGCGCCGCAGACCCTCGCGCTGTCGGCATCGCTGATACTCGAAGCACAGCTTTTCATCTGCCTGAATTGATGCCGACTGGCGGGGTTGATATAGTGCGGGCAGGGACCTCTTTGCAGGTCGACAAGGATCGTGGCTCATGGCTCAAGAAAACTCTCCCGCGCGCATCGGCAAAACCATCATCATCAATGGCGAAGTCAAGGGCAGTGAGGACCTGGTCCTGGACGGCCGGGTTGAAGGCACTGTCAACCTGGCTGAAAACCGCCTCACCATCGGCCCCAACGCCAATATCTCCGCTGACCTTACCGCCAAAGACGTGCTCATTCAAGGCCGTGTGCAAGGCAACATCGTTGCCAGCGGCCGCGTGGAACTCCGTGCCGGCTGCCACCTCGAAGGCGATATACGCGCCCTTCGCCTGGCCATTGAAGACAATGCCGTCTTCCACGGCAAGGTCGACCTGACGCAGGGTGTCTCCCGGCCGCAAGACGCCGCTCCCGTCCCGCAGACCGGCGGCAACTGAGCGAGGAAGCATACGAATCGGCTCTTGCCGGGCAGCGCGCCTTGGTCCGCCCAGCCGTCACTGAGCTTTCGCTCCAATTCCGAATAGAATGAAGATATCGAGCGGCAATTTCCTTGAAAATTGCCGTCTCGCGCCATGCGACTCGATCAAGGTAATCGAAAACGCTCAAGAGGCAACCAGGGTGCTGCGCAGTTGGTTCGATAAAAAACAACAGAGCACGTTGGCCCAGTCCGTTCCGGGCCTCAGCGGACCCCGCGTGCCTCGCCACTCCGGCGCATGGAGCGCGCTCCGCAAGCGTCTCGAGGCCGAGCCCGGCCTTCGCATCATCGACACGGGCTACACCTCACCCAGCAACATCAACTACCTTACCGAACTGGGTCACAGTGTCTTCCTCGCCGATCTTGAAGTCGATGCCTTCGGTGAAAACTGGATCACCGGTAACGACGAAGACGGCAATCCGATCTGGAACGTCGAAGGCTACCTGGACCACACGCTCAATTTTGCCGGGCGCACATTCGATCTGGTGCTCTTGTGGTCGGCCCTTGATTATCTGCCCGAGCCCCTGGTTGCCCCGGTCGTAGCCCATCTCGGCGCATCCTTGAACACCGGCGGCCAAGTGCTGGCCTTCTTCCACACCAAGATGCAGGGCGAGGAGGCGGTGCGCTGCCGCTTTCATCTCACCCCCGGTGACAACGTGGAAATGCAGATGACCCAGCAATTCCCCATTCAGCGCTGCTCCACCAACCGCAGCATCGAGCGCCTCTTCGCCGGCTGGTCCGGCCACCGCCAGTTCCTCGCCAAGGACTCCGTTTCTGAAGTCATCATGACGCGCTGACGCCTCCTCGCACCTGCGCTCTTTAACCCGGCAATCTTCACCTCTCAAAAAACATGGGTGCCCAGGTCTGGCTTTCGAGACCTGAGATAGCGAAACCGTGATTCAACCAGTAGTCATTATGTAGTGACCGGCCCGCTGCGCTAGTCGTGGGTTAGGCTGAGTTTGTTTTGAGAACGCAGTCCAGAGCCACAAGCGGAGGAGCCGGTCATGAGAGAGAAGTTACGATT
>JBEKRG010000166.1:0-8833 GCA_049518955.1 Occallatibacter sp. | reverse complement strand
CAACTCCTAGACCTGCTTGAGACTTTCTCGATCGAGGACCTTGTCAGAATCACCCTGCCATCGGTGCGGTTCACCCACGACCTCATCGGTGACTGGGCAAGGTTCCGGGCACTGTCCAGTCTTGACGGCAATTCGATCCCCAGAATCCGGTCGCTCGTTCAAATTCCTCGTTGGAATCGCGCTATCCGGCTCTATGCTCAATCTCTGCTTGAGGGGAAGGCGGACCTGGCCGACTGGCATAAGGCCCTGGCTGACCTTGATGCGCCGGATGCGGAATCGAAGGTGGCAAAGGATCTATTTCTGGAGGCGCTGATCTTTGCGGCCGACGCCATACCGCTTCTGGAGGCGGCTTGGCCGAATCTCATTGCCGATAAGGGCAAACTCCTCAATCGGCTGATGGATCGGTTACTCTTCGTGGCTTCGTTCCCCGACCCACGAATTCGCTCCCTCGTATCCGAGCAAGATGTCGAGGCATCAGAGTCCTGGTTCCGTGTTCCGATGCCGCTCTATTGGTTTCCTGCTCTCTTTATCTTCTCGGCCCATGCGGACGATGTTGCAGCGGTTGCTCTAAAAAAGGGGGCGGAGGTATGCACGCTCTACTTACGGAACATGCCCGCAGAGATGCCGGGAAGGAAAGAAGCGGCTCAACTCGCGCTCGTTCTGGCGCGTGAACTCCAGGATCTGGTGGCGGCATGGCCTTATTCCGGGCGAGAGAGCAAGGTCGTTTACGAGGCGATGTTGCTTGGGGCCGGCGAAGATCCTGACAGCGTGGCCCAAGTGGCTCTGGAGATTGTCAGCCGCAGACCCGAGCCGGATCACGCCGTGGATCGCCGCGAACGCGCAGAGGAAGAGTCGGCGGCGCGCGAAGCCCGTTGGAGAAAGGAGCACCCGGAAGAGTATGAGCAGCACAAGGCCTCCGTGATGGCCCTACCGGGTGGCAGTTACTTCCCGAGTCGCAGACGGCCTCCGTTGCCAGAAGGGCCGCAACGGCGCATTCCTGATGGGTTCCGCAGTGCAGTCATGGACTTGGGCGCCCTAACAACTCTCATGCCACTCCGACCGGAGTCAGCTAAGGAGATTCTCCTGGCCGTCTGCTTAGAGGACCCTGACCATCGCGATGATGAGGGGCCGATTCGTTCGTTTGGACTCGAGTGGTGGCACAACGGCTTCCCGCCGATTTATTTCAAGGGGCCCTTCTACATCTTTCTTCAGCAATCGCCCCAAGCCGCATTGGAGACGATCGTGAAGCTGTCGAATATCGTCACGGAGCAAGGGCTCAGAGCCGAGGGTATTGACCCGTTCAAAGCGGACCGCCGCGAACGCCACGCCCTTAAATTCACTGTGAAGGACAAGACCGTTTATTGGTTCGGCAACGGGCAAATCTACAATCTCCATCGGGGTGGACGTCTCCACGACGATGTCCTGGTCTGCGCCCTCATGGCGCTTGAGAAGTGGCTTTACGACGAGATCAGTGCCAGCCGTGAGATCGACAGCTACGTTCAGTACATCTTCGAGAACGCCACGTCGCTGGCTTTCGCGGGCATTCTGGTGTCGGTCGGCCTGTATCACCCTGCGTTGTTTCACGGATGCTTGAGGCCATTGTTGGGAAACATTCACATATATGAATGCCAGAGCCACGCCGCGTTGAATGAGAGTTCCGAGCCCTGGACGATCTCATTTGCCATGCGGCCCCAACAGGAAGTTCAACTCGCCATTCAGTGGAATCGGATGCAGCACCGCCGCATCCTACTCCGCGATCTCGTACCAAAATTCCTGCTTGAGAACGCGGAAACGCAGACGTATCTCAAGAAATGCGCCGCTGAATGGGAAAGAACCGTGAAACCGGCGACCGACCATGAGAAGGAAAATCTCGACTTGTTCCTTGCCCGGTTCAGGCCGGAGACCTACGTACTGACGCCCAGACCGGACAACATGATCGAGATAAGGGCGGCCCTGCCCGAAGAAGTCGAGCAGAAGAGGCAGGCCTCTCAGGCAGAGTCTGAATTCCGGCTGCTCTCGAACGGCGTGGCATTGCAGGCCCGCCAGATCCTCAACAGTGGGGTGAGTCTGGCCGAGGACAAGCTCGGCGAGTTCTTGCACCAGCTGCAGCGCATTCAGCAGCCGGAGTATCCCGATTTGAGCGAATTCGAGACGCGGCTCCGGCTTCAATCAATCGCCGGTGGACTCGCTGTGCTCTTCATCTATCACCGCGCGTGGCTCTCGGAGAACGAAGACGCGGAACGGTGGTGTCTCGATGTGTTGAGGAACCTGCGGGACGCCCCAAGCGAGGAGCATGAAGGGCCCGAATCCGGCGGTCTTGGGGTTAACGTCGAGACGTTCTTCGGCGAGCTTGGGGTATTCCTCCTGCAGGAGCGACAGGATGATTGGGTCAAACGTCTGGCATTTGATGGAGTGACAGGTTTCTATTACCACTCGACAAGTCAGTCGATGGCGAGAGCATATCTTTGCCGGGAGGGGCTCGGCGAAACCTTTGATGAACTCATCTCCGTCGTTCTGCTGTGGTCCGCTCTCAGGCGAGGCGTAACCAGAAAAACAGGACGTTACACGCAAAGGCCGATTCTCCCTAGCTACAAGTCGGCCCTGTTCGCTCGTTTCCTCGACGGCAGGCTCAAGCGGCGTCCGGTCACGGTCGCGATGGCGGCACGTCTCGGGGCAAACCTCGTCGAACGTATCGAGCGGCTAGACCCATCAGAGATTGCAAGGAGACAGTGGGAGAGACAACGCAAAGCCTTCGAGAAGAAGGATCGGGAACGCGATGCGAGCCGCGATATGGCTCAGATCGATTATGAAGTAATCGTCGCTGGATTTTGTTTTCTCTCGCTCGAATTGACGTCGCGCGAGCCAGCCGATCGGAGGCGCGCCACGGGATACATCCGGCAACTCTTCGACCTTGAGATGACGACTCTTCCCATCCTGGAGGGCGAGGACGAAGGGAGAGAGGTAGGCGGCACACCCTATGAGTTCGATCGCTGGATACTTGATTTAGCTGCTGAACTGCTCGCTACGGTCACATTGCAGGATCAAGCGCGCGCGATTTATGAACCGGTGCTGCGCCGTGGACCCGCTGCCCACTATTGGACGCCAGACTTTCTTGAGTCGTGCTTCACCAGCGCTCTCCCGCGGATGGCTGACCATGCGCTCTTCGCCGAGATCTGGCGGGGCATGGTGGACTATACGTTTTCGCTTCCGGCATGGGTGGGCAGGAAACGGCGCATCTGGTTTCATGCCGAGAGTCTGTCCGTTGATCTAATGGGCTTGCGCACCGAAGCAGTGAAGGTTCTCGGCCGCAAGGAGTACGCAGACCTGGTAAGAACAATGGCGCCGACCTTCAAGCGGTGGGGCGATCAGTGGTTGAAGTACGGCCGCGTGGCGGCTTGGTTCGCCAATTATCTGAACACGGAGTCCGGACGAGCTCTAATGCGCCAGGGTATCCAGCAGCTTGGCGAGGTCGTTGGTTCCTTTAGCGATAGCGATTGGGAGGAAGAGGGATTGGCGCTGAGTCTTACGTCTGGTCTCGCTGCTGCTTGGAGGCACGCCTCCAGCGAGATCACGGCAGATGCGGCTTTGCGAGAAGCATTTCTTCACATCCTGATGGAACTCTGTTCCCGTTCTGTAGCAGAAGCGATCCATCTGAGGGATCGCATCTCTCAGATCATTTTGGTTAATTGATTGTTCAGGATTCAAAAGTCGTCATGGCGCCCGAATGCTGTTGTCGGCCAAAACCCTGTGCTCAACCATCGTCGCTGCCGCGTTTGCACCCCAGCGTCCGGGACCAACGAAGTGACCGCGTGGTTCAACACGGCAGCTTTCACACCCAACGGGCCCGGCGTCGCTGGCGGCATCGGCCCCGGTGGCGCGGACGGCAACGTAGGCCGGAACAGCCTCTTTGGGCCCGGTTTCAAAGATCTTGACATGGGGGTCTTCCGCGACATTAAGTTCGAGCGGGGATGGGTGTTCCAGCTCCGTGGCGAAACCACCAACGCCCTAAACTGGGTCAACCTCTCTAACCCAACAGCGCCCCTCGCTTCGGGCAACTACGGCAAGATCACCTCGGCGACAGGCACCCAGCGCATCATCCAGGTGGGCGGGCGCTTGACGTTCTAGGCTTTGAGTGCACGTATTCTTTGCGCCGGCTCTTCGCGAGCCGGCGCAAACTTATCTAAATCCCGCTATTCCGTAGCAGTTCCTTCCTTCGCTGGCGAAATCCGGATTCCGCATCGCTCTCGGTCGGCGACTGTGTTTTCTCTCTGATATTGGCGTGATCCAGCAATCCTCGGCAGCCAGACTGCCATTATGGCGTCCGCGAGACCACTGGCCACTCTAGTGCGGACGCAGGCGACGGCTTCAGGAAATTCAGAGAATACTCAGAAGGAAATGAGCGGTTCTTATCGACATCTGTTGTCGGCACATGCGCTTTACTAAGACCGCATAACTGTTGGTCGTCGGGCAGATCCGTCACGGAAAATTTCTTTGGTGTCGGCTATGGCAATTCAGCGCGTTCGCTGAGACCTTTCGCAGACTCTTTCGATCAACTCCATTGGTGTGGGCAGGAGGCCGTTTCAATGCCCAGCTTTCCAGAAAGTCCGGGAGAGCCTGAATAGGTGTCTAAAATGTTTGGCGCGATTCGATGAACACTTGGCGTGATCGGATTAGCGCGCGAAAGCCGGCACTCTTATTGTTGAATGCGTCTGGCCGCCCCATCGATGCGCTCAAGAGCTTCGATGATCATAGGAGGAAGGGCCGCAACCGTAAGGAGGTCACAGGTGAAGGCTCTTGTGCTGAGTTCGCTCGGTCGCGGCTTCGATTTCGAGGACGTTGACATTGCCATGCCGGTTGGGCGCGAAGTTCTTGTCGACGTCAAGGCATCCGGGCTGTGTCACACCGATCTGCTGTTTGCGACCCACGATATTGTTCCGACGCCGGCGGTACTCGGTCACGAGGTTGCGGGGATAGTCGCTTCATTGGGTCCGGACGTCGCACATTTCCGTGTAGGAGATCACGTAGTAGGTTCCCTCGCGCAATCGTGCGGGTCGTGCGCACGATGCCTCTCCGGCCGGTCGTTTCAGTGCCGACATCCGGAAGCGACGCTACGCGGGCCGGCCGATGCACCGCGCTTAAGCCGCAATGGGATTGGCCTGTTCCAGGGTTTCGGGCTTGGCGGATTCGCCGAACGGGCTCTCATCCACGAGAACCAGCTGGCCGTCGTGCCCAGTAAGCTTCCCTTCGCCCAGGCCGCGCTGCTCGGCTGTGGAGTTGTAACCGGAGCTGGTTCCGTCTTGAACACGGCAAACGTTAGCGCCGGCGATACTGTGGCGATCTTCGGCGCCGGAGGAGTTGGGCTTAACGCCGTTAGTGGGGCGCTCATCGCCGGCGCTTCCCGGATCGTTGTCATCGACATCCAGGCGAAGCGGCTCGACGCGGCCCGGCGATTCGGCGCCACGGACGTCATAGACTCCTCGAAGGTAAATCCCATCGAGGCCGTCCGCGATCTTCTGCCGAACGGGGCAGATCATGTTTTTGACTTTGTAGGGCTGAAAGTGGTGGCCGAGCAAGGGCTCGCCATGCTGGGCGTGGGCGGAGGACTCTACCTGGTCGGAGTGGCGAAGCCCGAAGTCGAGATCGGAGTAAACATCTTCAGCGCAATTGGCGGGCAGAAGCGTGTTCAAGGCGTGAACTTTGGATCCACGAATGCCAAGCGCGACATCCCCATGTACGCGGAACTGTACCTGCAAGGCCGGATGAACCTCGACGACCTAGTTTCGAAAGAAATCTCGCTGCGCGACGTGAATGACGGTTACGCGGCGCTAAAGGACGGGTCGCTCAACCGGGTCGTTGTCACGTCCTTCTGATCGCGAATTCTCGTAATAGCGGAGAAATAACATGAATGAAAAAACTGTGCTGATCACGGGTTCGTCGACAGGATTCGGCCATGCAACCGCCAGGCTGTTCGCCGACAAATGCTGGAACGTTGTCGCCACAATGCGCGACGTCACGGCCGCCGGAGACCTGGCCGGACGCGACAACGTGCTGGTGAGCCGCCTGGACGTGACCGATCCCGCCACCATCGACCAGGCGATCAAGACCTCTATCGAGCGCTTCGGCAAGCTTGACGCGGTTATCAACAACGCCGGGTACGGACAGTACGGGATATTCGAAACCATTCCCCAGGAAAGCATTCAGAAAAACTTCGATGTCAACGTGTTCGGGGTCATGAACGTCATACGCGCGATCATGCCGGTTTTCCGAAGGCAGAATGAGGGGCTCATCCTTAACGTCAGTTCGGTCGGAGGCTTGGTTGGTCTGCCTGCCATCTCGATTTATCTTTCGACCAAGTTCGCGCTGGAAGGCTTCACCGAGTCCCTGTCCTACGAACTCGCGTCCCAGAACATCGTCATGAAGATCGTCGAGCCTGGCGGCGGGGACACCGCCTTCCACGCGCGCTCGTCGAAGCTAAACACCGGAAACGGCGGCCTCGATAGCTACGGCGCCTTCCTCGAACGGGCCAACGCGGCGCTGGGCAAGTTGGCCAAAGGTATGGCGGCGCCGGAACGCATTGCCGCGGTCATCTACAGCGCCGTCACTGATGGAACAAAAAGGCTGCGCTACTTCGCGGGCGACGATGTGAAGCACCTCGCTGAAGCCCGCCGGAAATTGAGCGACGAAGACTACGAGAACTACATGCGCGCCCAGTTCGCTTGAACCGAGTGTTCGAGCCCCAACCCCAAGGAGGCATTATGAGCACAATGACAACGCCAAATGCGATCAAAACCATCACCACTCACTACATCGAAGGATCGTTCGTTGAATCTCACGGACGCGAAGTCATGGACATTATCAAGCCGGCCAACGGCCAGGTAATCGGCAGCGTCACGCTGGGCGATGAGGAAGACACGCGGCGCGCCATCGCCTCAGCCAAGGGCGCATTCGCCAGCTTTGGCCGATCGACCAAAGAAGAGCGTGCGGCGATCCTGCGCCGGCTGCATAAGGCCGCGTCGGCACACCTCAATGATCTGACGGCCGCAATGGTCGAGGAGTACGGAGGCGTCGTCCAGTTCGCCGGCCCCATCGTGCAGTCTGGCATCAACGCGTTTCTAGCATCCGAGGAGGCGCTTCAGGAACTTCCTTTGACGCGTAGTTTGGGCAAGACGACGGTCACTTTGGAGCCGGTCGGCGTCGCCGGTTTGATTACGGCGTGGAATGCGAACGCGCTGTTCATTTGCCTCAAGCTGGCCTCGGCCGTGGCCGCTGGCTGTACGGTCGTCATCAAGCCCAGCGAGTTGAGCTCGCTGCAAACGCAAGTGCTGATCGAGGCGCTGCACGAGGCCGATCTCCCGAAGGGCCTATTGAATGTGGTCACGGGCCTGGGCAATGTGGTCGGCGCCGAGCTCGTGCGCAATCCCGACGTCGCAAAAATTTCGTTCACAGGCTCCGTGGCCGTAGGCCAGAAGATCATGCGTGACGGCGCGGAGACCTTGAAGCGCGTCACTCTCGAACTGGGGGGCAAGTCACCAACCATCCTGCTCGATGATGCTGCTCTCGACCTGGCGATCCCCGCGGCCCTCGTTTTGGCTTTCATGAACAGCGGTCAGGCATGCGCCGCGGGGACGCGCCTCCTGGTGCCGAAGAGCCAGCTCAGTGAGGTAAAGCTGGGCATACTCGAAGCAATGCGCGCCTTCCCGGTCGGAGACCCGGCCGATCCCAGGACGGCCATTGGGCCGATGGTGTCACAGAAACAGTACGATCGGGTGCAGTCCTATATCCGCAAAGGCATCGAAGAAGGCGCAGAGGTTCTCGTCGGCGGGGAGGGTCATCCCGATGGCTTCGAAGCGGGCTACTTCGTGAAGCCCACGGTGTTTGTCAATGTCCGGAACGACATGACGATTGCCCAGGAAGAAATCTTCGGTCCTGTACTGTGTGTCATTGCTTACGGCTCCGAGGACGAGGCGATCCGGATTGCCAACGACTCGAAATATGGCCTCCACGCCGGCGTCCTCGGGACCGACCTCCAGCGGGCCCGACGCGTGGCCGCGCAGATACGGGCCGGGCGTGTGGTGATCAACGGCATGACGGATGATTCGCAGGCGCCCTGGGGAGGATTCAAATACTCCGGCGTCGGCCGCGAATATGGCAGGTACGGCATCGACGCGTTTGTAGAAGCTCGGGCGATCCTCGAATGACGCTATCGCGGGTCAGAGGCGTCAAAAGGGTGCCGAAGTGACCGTCTTTTCGTCACTCGCGATTTTGCATGTGAACGAAACTGCGCGAAGGGTCGATGCGTCAGGATAATCCAATCAAATCTGAAACGGAGATTGTTATGAACATGAGTGCATCCATTCAAGCGACGAAGGTAACTTTCCCGAACAAATTGTTGACTTTGGCCGGGAATCTGTTTGCTCCTCCAAATTTGGAGAAAGGGAAAAAATACCCAGCTTTGGTTGTTCTCCATCCCTTTGGCGGCGTCAAAGAGCAGACTGCTGGAATCTACGCGGGAAAAATGGCAGATAAGGGGTATGTAACACTCGCTTTTGACGCTAGTCACCAGGGCGAAAGTGGCGGATACCCGCGGGACACAGAGAACCCTGCGGAGCGCATGGAGGACGTTCGCTGCGCCATCGACTACTTAACGACCCTCCCCATGGTGGATGAAGACCGCATCGGAATTCTCGGCATTTGCGCTGGAGGGTCGTATGCGCTAGGAGTAGCACCTACCGAGATGCGCGCCAAAGCCATTGCTTCTGTCAGCCTTTGGGATCTTGGCGTGACCGCACGAGAGGGGTGGCCTGCGCCGCAATATGACAGAACCGCCGCCCTG
>JBEKRG010000165.1:0-8882 GCA_049518955.1 Occallatibacter sp. | reverse complement strand
AAAGCGTATGCGTGTCATCCGAACCTGCCCGTGATGTAATCCTCCGTGCGCTTGTCAGAAGGATTGGTGAAGATTTTGTGGGTCGAATCGAACTCGACCATGCGGCCGTTGAGGAAGAAGCCAGTCTTCTCTGCCACGCGGGCTGCCTGTTGCATATTATGCGTCACAATGACGATGGTGTACTGCGACTTTAGTTGAAAAATAAGGTCCTCGATCTTGGAAGTGGAAACGGGATCGAGAGCCGAAGCGGGCTCGTCCATGAGCAGGACTTCGGGGTCAACGGCCAGAGCGCGGGCGATACAAAGACGCTGCTGCTGGCCACCGGAAAGGCTGGCGCCGGATTTCTTTTTCAAGTCGTCCTTCACTTCGTCCCACAGTGCCGAGTTCTTTAGGGATTTCTCGACAACTTCGTCGAGAGAATGACGATTGGAGTAGCCGTTGAGCTTGAGGCCGGCCGAGACGTTGTCGTAGATGGACATGGTGGGAAAAGGATTGGGGCGCTGGAAGACCATGCCCACGCGGCGGCGGACTTCGACCGGCGACGCATCGTGATAGATGTCGAGGTCACCCATGCGGACGCTGCCGGTAACGCGAGCGATGGGGTTGGTCTCATGCATGCGGTTGAGGCAACGCACGAAAGTGCTCTTGCCGCAGCCCGACGGCCCAATCAGTGCTGTAGCGTGGTTGGCAGGAATATTCAGATTGATGTCCTGGAGCGTGTGATTGGCGCCGTACCACGCGTTCAGGTTGGTTACCTCGATGCCGACACCCACTTAGCTTGCCCCTTTCAAGACGCCTCGGCTGGTGACAAAACGCACCAGCGAAACGGCGAGCACAATGAGAATAATCAAAACCAGCGATCCCGCCCACGCCAGCCGGTGCCAATCGTCGTAGGGAGATTGAGCATAAATCCAGATCTGAAGGGGAAGAGCGGCGATGGGCTCATTCAGGCTGGTGCTCCAGAAGTCGTTGCCGAGCGCGGTGAAGATGAGTGGCGCGGTTTCGCCCGCCACGCGCGCGAAGGCCAGCATGCAGCCGGTGATGATGCCGGGTGAAGCGGTCTTTACCGTGATGGAGAGGACCGAGCGCCAGTTGGGAACGCCTAGGCCAAGAGCGGCTTCGCGCACCGAATGCGGAACCATGAGCAGCATTTCTTCGGTTGTACGGCAGACGGTGGGAATCATCATGATGCCGAGCGCTACGCCGCCGGCAAATGCCGAGAAATGATGCTGTGGGACGACAATAAGCGCGTAGGCGGCAAGGCCCATGACGATGGACGGAACCCCGTTGAGGACGTCGGCGGTGAAACGGACGGCATCGGCCAGCTTGGTGCCGCGACCGAACTCGGCCAGAAAAATGCCTCCGCCAATGCCAATGGGAACGCCGATAAGGCTGGCGAGGGCCAAAAGGGTGACCGAGCCGACGATGGCATTGGCCATTCCGCCACCAGTCTCGCCAACAGGGGCGGGAATTTTGGTGAAGAAGTCGATATTCAGCGAACTGGCGCCCTTGATGATGAGATAGATGAAGATCGCCGCCAGCGGCACAATGACCAGCACTGTCGACAACACCGCAAGCGATGTTGCCGTCTTGTCGACCAGCCAGCGGAGGCGGGTCCGAACTTGGTGTTCTTGCGGCACTTTCTCTCCGATCCCCTTCTTGAGCAATTGCGGATCGTCTTTCTTGTTCTCAACGCTGCGTTGCCGGTGCCCCGCGCGTGACCGCCCATACAAGCAGGCGGGCGGTTGCGTTCACAATGATGGTGACGATGAACAGCGCCAAACCGATTTCCATAAGCGCGCTCAGATGCATGTCGCTGACGGCCTCGGTAAACTCGTTGGCGATGACCGAAGCCATCGAACTCCCGGTAGCCAGCAGTGACCGGCTAATCTGCGGAGTGTTGCCGATGACCATGGTGACGGCCATGGTTTCGCCGAGCGCGCGGCCGAGACCGAGAATGACGGCGCCGACGATTCCAATGCGTGCATTGCGCAAAACACCCATGCGGATCATCTCCCAGCGCGTGGCGCCCAGAGCCAGCACAGCTTCGCGCTGCGAATGGGGCACGGCCGTCATCACCTCGCGCGTGAGCGATGAGATGATGGGCAGAATCATGACCGCGAGAATGACACCCGACGCAAAATAGCCAAGTCCCGTCGGATTGTCGTCACCGAACAATCCGCTCCAGCCGAATGCCTTGATCAGCGCCGGGTTCACGTGTTCGCGAAGCAGCGGCACGAGAACGAAAACGGCCCACAAACCGTAGATGATGCTGGGAATCGCAGCCAGAAGTTCCGTCAAAAAGGCCAGCGGCGCGCGCAGAAATCCAGGACACATCTCGGTGAGGAAGACGGCGACGCCGATGGCCAGCGGGACCGCGAACAGCAGCGAGAGAAACGACGAAATCAGCGTGCCGTAGACGAACGGCAAGGCGCTGAAGTAGTTGTTGACTGGATCCCAGTAGGAAGGGAGACCGGTGGTCGGATCGATATATGTCTTATAGAAGAATTTGAAACCAAAAGCATGCCACGAAAGTTGAGATCGCTGCACCAACTCTGTGGCGATGAGGGCCACAATGGCGAAGATGCTGAGAGCGCACAGCACCATGAGCGCCTTGAAAATCCCGTCGGCAAGCGCGGAGTTGCCTCGGCCGAGCAGATGGCGGCGAATGGCCGAATGCTCCTGTGCCAACGCACCGCTCGGCTGTTGGGGCGGGATCAAATCAGCTTCTGGTTGAGTCTGCGGCTGGGAAATACGAATCTCAGGCACGGTGGCGTCCACAGACGTCAGGCTACCGGTGAATTGTGAACGCGAGGTTACAACGAAGCAAAATCAAGCGCATACGGGTGGAAATCACGATTGGCGTCCTTGGGGCGCCGCCGGGCGAAGAGGCCCCCGCAGCGGACGCAAGAGCGCCAAATCGTTGCGGAAATGACAGGTTCCAGGTTCGAAGCGATCACATTGTGATTAGAAAATCGATGTACCGACCAAGCGGGCGTCTATCCGCGCCACGGTGAAGCGTGGTACAACTCCAACATGACAAAGGGAAAGACTACACCAGCACCCGGCCATGTGAACCTGCGCATGCTGGCCGAGCATCTGGGCCTGTCCCAGACCACGGTGTCCCTAGTCCTGAACAATTCGCCGAGCGCCAAATCCATCCCGCAGGAGACACGCAACCGCGTGGTGGAGGCGGCTCACCGGTTGGACTACCGTCCCAATTATTTCGCCCGGTCGTTGCGGCAAAGCCGCTCAATGAGCGTAGGGGTATTGGCGCCGGATCTGAGCGAGGGCTACTTCACGCGGGTGATGGGCGGAGTCGTCGAGGAACTGACTGCGGCCCACTACTTTTATTTCACCGCCTGCCACGATTGGAAACCGGAGCTCATTGAGAAGTATCCACGGATGCTCGTCGAGCGGGCAGTCGATGGTTTTCTGCTGCTGAATACGTCCGTAGAAGAGCTCGCGGTCCCTGTGCCGGTGGTGGCTATCTCGGCGCACTGCTCTGCGGATAAGGTCACAAACATTCTTCTTGATCATCACCAGGCGGTACAGCGCGCACTCTCGCACCTGTATCAGCTGGGCCACCGGAGGATTGCGTTCATGCGCGGCCCACGCGTGATTCCAGACTCGGAGTTTCGCTGGGAGAGCATTCAACAGGTGGCTCGGGAGATGGATCTGAAGCTGGATCCGGAGCTGGCAATCCGCATCGACACGGCGGGGTGGTCGACGAAAGGCGGGCAGCACCCCATGGCGCCTGAAATCGGCTACAAGCCCATGCAGGCCCTGCTTGAACAGACGCGCTCGTTCACGGCGGTGTTCTGTTTCAACGACATTTCGGCGATTGGCGCGATTCGCGCATTGAAAGACGCGGGACTGAGTGTCCCGGGAGACGTTTCCGTGGTGGGCTTTGACGACATTCTGTCGGCGGCTTATGCCACGCCTTCGCTGACCACGGTCCGTCAGCCACTGGCAGAGATGGGCAGGCGCGGCGCAAAGGTGCTGCTGGAGCGGATTGCGGACCGGAAGAAACCGTTTGTGACCGACATCTTCATGGAATCCGAGCTGATTATTCGCGAATCGACCGGACCTGCGAAAAACCTAACTTAAAAAGGGGAATCAACTGCATGCGGCCGCAAGCCAGCGGCTGATGTACACCTGCGCGTGAGCTTCGCCGCAGTAGTGCCGCGCACCTGGGGCGTCGGCAGCCTCCTTGGTCCATTTGAGGACCGTCAGTTGCGCTTCGTTGCAATGGACCACGAACCAGCGCAGCGGGTTGTCGCTCTCCTCGCCGCAAATTTCACATCGATAACTGGTGCCGATCACGGGTGACCTCACAAAAGACAGGGAATAGGGACCAGGGAATAGGGAATAGAAAAACAGAAACGAGAGGCCGGTCCAGATCCCTGCCCGCCCCGAAGCAATTCTACTCGAGCATCTGCAGGTCGAGCGGCTCAACGAGCATGCAATCCATGGACTGGATGCGGGCCAGAGCGCGCTTGAGCGCAGAGGATTTGCACGGCTCGACAGTGACCACGAACGGGAGGGCGTCAGCGGGATAGCCCGCCTTTTGCACGATGGCGCGAATATTGATCTGCTCCTCGGCCAGCGCCGTGGTGATGGTGGCGACAATGCCGGGACGGTCCTTCACCAGGAAGCGGATGTAGTGAGGGACCTCAAACTCGTCGCCGAGGCGCGCGGGAGCTGAAGGAATTTCGACGCGCTGCGAGCCGTGCGCAAGGGCGAGCAGATCGCTTACCACTGCGACCGCAGTGGGATGGCCACCCGCGCCGTGGCCCGAAAAAACCACGTCGCCGCCGTAGTGACCGCTGGCGATGACCATATTCTCAGTTCCCTGCGACCAGGCAAGCGGAGAGCGCAGCGCGACCAGCATGGGACCGACGGTGGCCGCGATCCGGCCCTCGACCTGCTGCGCGCGCGACACCTGGCGAATGGTGCAGCCCAGATCGCGGGCATAGCTGAAGTCGACGGGCGTGATGGTGGTGATGGAGCGCGGAACGATCTCTTCGGGATCGACCTGCACGCGAAGAGCGAGGCGCATGAGGATGGCGAGCTTGGCGCGTGCATCGAATCCACCCACGTCCTCGGTGGGATCGGCTTCGGCATAGCCTTTGGCCTGCGCTTCGGCAAGCACGGCGGCGAACTCCGCGCCTTCCTCCATCTTGCTGAGGATGAAGTTGCAGGTGCCGTTGAGAATTCCCTCCATGCGCTCGATGCGATCGCCGGCCATGCCCTGTTCGAGACCGGGAATGACGGGAATCCCGCCGGCGACAGCAGCGCCGTATTTGAGATGGCCGCCTTTGGCGGCGGCAAGGCGCTCCAGATCGATGCCCTGATAAGCGATGAGCTTTTTGTTGGCCGTAACGACGCTTTTGCCGGCTTCGAGTGCGCGGCGCACCCAGCTTCCGGCGGGATCGAGGCCGCCAGCGAGTTCGACGATCACGTCTACATCAGAGGCGAGTACGGCGTCGGCGTCTTCGCTCCAGACGACGCTCGCGGGCACCCAGTCGGCGCGCTTGCGCGCGACGCCGCGGTTGAAGACGTGGGTCAACTCCAGGCCGTGCGGCTTGGACTCGACAAGGATGCGCGCCACCGAGCTGCCCACAGTACCGAAGCCAAAGATGGCAATGCGGAGATGGCGGGCAGGGCGGGACTTGCGCGCGTGCGCGGCTGGAGCGTCGGACAGCGGAGCAGAACTGTGCACTTGAGGCACCGGAATCTTCCTTTGCTGAATGCCGGAGAAGCGATACAGAGCAACAACTTGATGATACCCGAGAGGAGCAGCGAAACGTGATCCGTAGTTCCCGATGCGTGATCCGAGTAAAAGGATCGTGCGCACCTCGAAATCGCTGATCGACGAGCCGATCATTGTCATTATTTTGTTGCTGACTGCTTTTTGGCGCTGTGTCTCTGCTAGCATGATGTGCAGATGCGGCGCGGCTTCTCCATTTTCCTGATCCTGTTCTTCGGGCTGGGTCCGCTGTCGGCCTTCGTCGATGGCAGCGAGGATGCAGGCTTGCCGGCCTGTTGCCGGCGGCACGGGGCGCACCACTGCGCGATGTACGCCGAACTCATGGCCATGAGGGCCGGCCGCGGCATCGATCCGACGCCGAGCTTTTCCGCACCGCCAACCTGCCCGCTCTATCAAGGCCCCACATTTTCCATGCTGATGCCGGCGCATGCGCTCACAGCAGCGGCGGCGGCGGTTCGGGCAGAGTTCGCGCAAGCTTCCTCACCCGCGTTCGAGCGCATTGCGGCGTTTTCAACTCCAAGCCGCGCATATGCCGGGCGCGGCCCTCCGGCAGTAGATCCAAGCTAGAAATTGCGCTGACGACAATGCCTTGACGATGAGGGCGATGCTTCGCGTCTGTTTGAGCAGCGCGGGCTCACTATGCGTTGCGCTTCCCACAAAGACGCGGCCTTCTTCTGGGCAAGAATCGTCTCCGGCAATTCCCCACATTTCGTCAGTCGTCGAAGCGCTGTATGCGCGGTCCGCGACGGCTGCCTGCTTTAGCACGAGAACGAAAGCGAGGTCATTTCTTGAGGCGAAATTTTCTTCATACTCTTGCGGCGACACTGCTCGTGGCCGCTTCCCTTCCCGCATCCGCTACTGTGTTTGCCACGGTGCACGGGGTGGTTCACGATCCGCAGCACAGACCGATTGCGGGAGCGACTGTGACCCTGCAGGCTGCCGATTCCGACTTTGCCCTGCATGCTACCACCAGCGCCGATGGAGAATTCGAGTTGCCGGAGGCGCCGATCGGTGTGTACCGGCTCACGGTGATGGCCACCGGATTTTCCAACACAACCGAGACTTTGACGGTGGCATCGGGAACGAATCCGATATTGCACATCCCGCTCGATGTGGCGGGAGCGGCAGAGTCGGTAGTCGTGAACGGTACTGCAAGCTCGGCCGATACGGTGACGCCAACCAATTTGATTACGCAGCAAACCATCGACGAGACGCCCGGCGCCGATCGGACCATCGGTACGGAGATGATTACCGACTACGTGCCCGGCGCCTACATGACGCACGACATGCTGCACATGCGCGGCGGCCACCAAACGAGCTGGCTGATTGACGGCGTTTCGATCCCGAATACCAAGATCGCGTCAAACGTAGGGCCGCAGATCGATCCCAAGGATATCGACTCCATGGAAGGCCTGCGCGGCAGCTATGATGCCGATTTGGGGGACCGCACCTACGGAATGTTCAACGTGCTGCCGCGCAACGGATTTGAATTCAACCGCGACGGCGAGCTGACGCTCTATGCAGGCGATCTCTACACCGGGGAAGCACAAGTTGCGATAGGCGATCATTCGGAAAAGAGCGCGTGGTATGCGAGCGTGACTGGCTCGCGATCGAGTTATGGGCTGGCGACGCCGGTTGCTGCGATCTACCACGACGCGACGAACTCAGAGAGCGGCTTCGTGTCGGTCATCCACAACCAGACGCCGAAGGATCAGGTGCGTGTGGATGGGCAGTACCGGCAGGATTATTTTCAGGTTCCCTACGATCCTGACTCGAACGACTATGAATGCAATTCGGATTACTACTGCAGCACGGGGCTGAGGGATGGACAAACCGAGCGCGATTCGTTTGTGATTGCGAACTGGGTGCATACGATCTCGCCTAAAGCGCTGGTCTCGGTGGCTCCGTTTTATCACTTCAACCAATCAAACTACGATTCGCTCCGAATAGACCAGCCGGTAGCGACGACATGGCATCAGAAGTCGAACTACGGTGGGGCGCAAGCGGACGCGAGGGCTGACGCTGGATGGAACACTTTCTCCGGCGGAATGTACACGTTCATCCAGGGGGAAAACGATCTTTTCGGCGTGCAGGTTAACGATGGCAGCGGTCCGTCGCAGCCGAATACAACCGCGCACGCCACCGCGGAGCTTTTGGAGTTCTATATCGACGACCATTTGCAGCTGGGCCGGTATGTCACGTTACTGGGAGGCGAGAGATTTACGTACTACCGATCCGACCAGAACGCTGGCGCAGTCTATCCGCGTATCGGGGCGACGGTGCGAATTCCGAAACTGAACTGGGTGCTGCGCGGGTTCTACGGTCACTTTTTCCAGCCGGCGCCGGTGCTGACCGTTTCGAGTTCGGTATTGAATTACGCCGGCAGCCTGGGAGGCGGCGAAAACACATTCACGCCGCTGCCCTCCGAACGCGACGAGGAGCATCAGTTCGGTATCGAGATTCCCTACCGGGGATGGATGCTGGATGTGGACACATTCAAAAATCGCGTGAACAACTTCCTCGACCACTCCAACCTCGGCGAATCCAATATGTACTTCCCTATCGCTGTGGATGGGGCGCTGGTCCGCGCGTGGGAGATGACGTTGCACTCGCCGTCGCTATGGCGCTATGGGCAGTTTTATGTAACGTACTCGAACCAGATCGCCGAGCAACGCGGCGACATTATCGGGGGCTTCACATGCTCGATCCCGGGCGATTCTGCCTGTTCGCCGGGCAACTTTGATTACTCTCCTGTGGACCACGACCAGCGCGACACGCTGAACACGGGGTTCACGGCGAACTTGCCGGCGCATACGTGGTTTGCAGCGAATGTGTACTACGGGTCGGGATTTGCCAACGGGCTGGCTTGCACCGATCCATCCTCCTGCCCAGATAACGGGCCATATTACGCGTCGTACCTGCCGGTGCACACTACGTTTGACTCGTCGATCGGTCATTCGCTGGGCGAGAGATGGAAGCTGTCGGCGACGGTCATTAACGTAACCAATCATCGCGTGTTGCTCGATAATTCGATCACGATTGGCGGATTTCACTACAACGATCCGCGGATGGTTGCGGTCGAGGCGCGGTACAGGTTCAAGTTCTGACG
>JBEKRG010000164.1:0-8899 GCA_049518955.1 Occallatibacter sp. | reverse complement strand
GGGAGTGACCAACTCGAGTACCTCATCATGACTCCATTTACGCCGCAAAAGAGAGACAATATGATCGCCTGGCTGGCCGCCCGGTGCGATTTCCCCGACTATGGAAAAATGCTGTTCTACGAGCTTCCTAAAGACAAGCTGATCTTCGGACCAAACCAGATCAGCGCCATGATCGACCAGAACACAACAATTTCTCAACAACTCACGCTTTGGGACCAAAAGGGGTCGGGCGTAATTCGCGGGAAGCTCATTGTAATCCCGATCGAGAATTCCTTTCTTTATGTCGTTCCACTCTACTTGAAGGCAGAGGGAACAAATTTCCCGCAACTGAAGCGCGTGATCGTTGCAACTGGAGATAAGGTCGTCATGGAGCCGACTCTCGACGCGGCACTAACCTCGTTGTTGGGAACACCGGCGCCGCCGTCGGGCTTATTCCCAGGGCAACAAGCTGGAGCGCAGGCGCCGCTGTCAAAAGCGACGCGGGATCAAGCAATGGCTCAACTTGCAGAAGCGCAGAAAGCGATCAACGAGCTCAAGCAGTTGCTGGCTAACCCGGCTCAATAGGGCTGGGCGTGCGAGGCGAAATAGCGATGAGGCACGGGCAATCTCCCACCAGTCACATGGATTGTTTCGTGTAGCTATTGACGCGAATATACGCGCCAATGGACGCCATTCTGCACGTGTACCGAATTGCTCAGAACGTTAGCTTCCAACGTGGAAGACTTGCTTAGAAAGCGCTATGCGATTCCACTGCGGGTTTTCATCCATTCCACACGGAACTGACGCCGGTTAGCCGATGATCGTCCGTTGCCAATGCACCGCATGCCGGGAGCAATTCACCCGAAATCATCCCTATTCAACAGCGAAATAAGGAGAAGGCAATGAGCATTACAAATTCTGTGGTAGCTATCTACGATACCCACGAGCAAGCGGAAAAAGCCATCAAGGAGCTGCAAGAGGCGGGTGTGGACATGAAAAGCCTCTCGATCGCTGCGAAGGATACGCATACGGACGAGCATGTGGTCGGCTACTACAACGCCGGAGACCGCATGATGCATTGGGGCAAAGTAGGAGCGTTCTGGGGCGGATTCTGGGGTCTTCTATTCGGATCGGGGCTGTTCCTCATACCCGGACTTGGGCCGATTCTTGTAGCCGGACCGTTGGTGGCCTGGATTGTCGCGGGCCTTGAAGGTGCAGCCGTAGTTGGAGGCGTGAGCGCGCTAGGAGCGGGCCTGGTGAGCATCGGCATCCCCAAAGATAGCGTGCTCAAGTACGAGGTGGCTCTGAAGACAGACAAGTATCTACTTATTGTCCATGGCACAGAAGACGCGGTAGCCAATGCGAAAAACATCATCGCAGGAACCGAACATAGTTCTTACACCGTTCATGACGAGAAAGTCTTCGCCTAACAACCGGCAAGACCGCGATACGGCAGGGCATGACTACCGATGGAATTCTTAGGACCTGCCTATCGCAACACAGTAAGAGAGGAATTCGATATGAGACAGAATAGTTCACTCCCAGCTTTGATTTTTGTTGTCATTCTAGGCATCGGCGGAGCGGCCTCTTATGGTCTCCATAGCGCGTCGGCTAACGTGGCCGCCATCTTCGCTCTGGCCTGTGCCCTGGTTCTGGCCTATATTGCGGCTTCCGCAATCAAGGTCGCCGACCAATGGAGCAAGGCGGTCGTGCTGCGGCTGGGCAAGTTCCGCTCCCTTGAGGGGCCGGGATTGTTCCTGATTATTCCCGTCTTTGAGTCTATCCCCTATTGGATCGACACCCGCGTCCTTACAAGTTCTTTCAAAGCGGAGAAGACGCTCACCAAAGACACGGTTCCTGTGGATGTGGATGCAGTACTTTTCTGGAAGATCCTCGATCCCAAGAAAGCCGCTCTTGACGTTGCCGACTACCAAAGCGCGATCAATTGGGCAGCGCAGACGGCTCTTCGAGATGTGATCGGCAAGACGATGCTTTGCGACATGCTCGAAGGAAGGGACAAGATCAGTACCGTGCTGCGGGAGATTATCGATGAGCGCACGGAGCCATGGGGCATCGACGTTATCTCAGTCGAGGTGAAGGATGTATTGATTCCACAGGCGTTGGAGAATGCGATGTCGATGCAGGCTCAGGCCGAGAGAGAGCGCCAAGCCCGTGTCATTCTTGGAGATTCGGAACGCCAGGTCGCGGAGAAGTTTGTTGAGGCCTCCAGAATCTACGCCGACGATCCCATCGCCTTCCACCTGCGGGGCATGAACATGCTCTACGAGGGGTTGAAGCAGAATTCCACGATCGTTATCGTTCCCAGTTCCGCCATCGAAACCATGCAATTGGGCGGTCTTGCCGGAATGGCCTCGCTCTCCATGGGAATCGGTCAGGAACGAGCGATCAAAGAGAAGGCAGTGCAGAACAGGACCGCTCGTGATCCGGAACCTGCCCCGGAGGAGACGACACTCCCTCTTGCTGCCTCTCTGAATGGGCATATTTAGGCCCCGGCCGTCAGATAACCAATTGGGCTGGGGAGATCGCGTCAGCAATATCAGGTCCGAGCTGGCGATGACTTCCCAGATGGTTCGAACAAATGGAGCACGCTCGAATGAATGTGCAGCAACTTGAAGAGACAGCGAAGGCCCTTGTCGCGAACGACAAGGGCCTGCTTGCGATGGATGAAAGCAACCCAACGTGTAACAAGCGTTTTGCTCAGTTGGGGATTCCGCAGACCATCGAGGCTCGGCGGGCTTATCGAGAGCTAATCGTGACCACTCCTCGGCTCGGGGAGTGCATTAGCGGCGCAATCCTCTACGACGAGACGATCCATCAGCAAAAGAGCGATGGCACCCCCTTCATCAAAGTCCTGATTGACGCGGGAATCATTCCTGGGATCAAGGTTGACCAAGGCGCAAAGGATCTGGCCGGACATCCTGGTGAAAAAGTGACTGAAGGCCTGGACGGTTTGCGCGGCCGTCTTGCCGAATACTCAAAGATGGGAGCTCGCTTTGCCAAGTGGCGCGCAGTGATTGCGATTGGCGATGGAATTCCAAGCTGGGGCTCGCTCGATGCCAACGCGCATGCACTGGCTCGCTATGCTGCGCTGTGCCAGGAAGCTGGACTGGTTCCAATCGTTGAGCCAGAGGTTTTGATGGACGGCGATCACACGTTGGAGCGGTGCTTCAAGGTTACCGACGAAGTGCTGCGAACTGTGTTCAGCCAGCTGTTTGCGCAACGAGTCATGCTTGAAGGAATGCTTCTGAAGCCGAACATGGTGCTCCCCGGACTGGCCTGCACCATTCAGAAGACTTCAGATGAAGTAGCCGATGCCACGATGAGCTGCTTCTTTCGCGCCGTCCCCGCCGCTGTTCCTGCGATTGCGTTCTTGTCGGGCGGCCAATCCCCACAGTTGGCATCGGCTCGCTTGAATGCGATGAACCTGAGATTCAAGTCGCGACTTCCATGGGCGTTGGCATTCTCGTTTGCCCGCGCAATTCAGCAGCCGGCATTGGACATTTGGAAGGGCCAGGAGGCCAACGTACCGGCAGCGCAGCAAGCGTTGTATCACCGGGCACGCTGCAATCAAGCGGCGCGCCGCGGCGAATACAACATAGCAATGGAGAAGAGATGACGGGAAACAGACACAACCATGAAGGGAATAGTGGCGACAGCGGCGAACCCGAACCGGGCCCTTACTGGAAGCGCATGCATCGCGACTGGCGCTTCTGGATAGGCGCGGTTCTCATGGCAGCGGCCTTGTCCGTCTACGTGCTGAGTGGCGACCTCGCATGGGTTCCACACGGACACCCACAACAGGCGATGCCCGCAACCGGTCCGTGATTCTAGCGCCCAAACAACCCGTGAGTCAGCGGCCCGCTGGCGCAAACATCTCAGGCCGTTGTTGTCACCGATCAAGTGCCGACTACCGACCCTATGAATTGAGTGGAACCAGATGAGCCCGATTTCTTTGTATCCCATGCGCTTCGAGCCGATTTATCAATATAGGCTGTGGGGCGGAAGGCGTTTAGCCGAGTTGCTCTCCGCGCCGCTGCCCGGTGACGGTCCTATTGGCGAAGCGTGGGTACTCAGCGACCGCGACGACCATCAAAGCCTGGTTGCCAACGGACCGCTGAAGGGCCAGACGATCGGTCGATTGATGGAACAACATCGAACGCAACTGATGGGGAAGCTGGCTCCGCGCTTCCGCCGCTTTCCGCTGCTCCTCAAGTTTCTTGACGCACGAGAAATGCTTTCCGTGCAGGTGCATCCCAGCGACATCTATCCAGACCTGATTCCAGCGGGCGAGACGGGGAAGACCGAAGCTTGGGTCGTGATCGAGGCGGAGAAGGAAAGCCACATCTATGCTGGCTTGAAACCTGGCACGACCGCCGACGGCCTTCGACGTTCCCTCGCCAACGGAACCATTGCGGATCGCCTGGTGGGCATTGTCCCCAAACCGGGTGATGCCGTATTCATCCCTGCGGGAACGGTTCACACCTTGGGAGGTGATGTTGTTGTCTTCGAGGTTCAGCAAAACAGCGACGTTACATTCCGCCTTTGCGACTGGGGTCATGTAGACGCGAAGACTGGAAAGCCGCGGGCGCTTCAGGTCGATCAGGCGTTTGCCTGCATAGATTTTGAAGGGAGCGCCGGGGGCGTGGTCGCGCCCCGCGTAGAGACAACCATGCCCGTTGAGCGCGAGAGACTCTTTGATTGCGAACCATTCCGGGTGTGGCGATTGCTCGGTCAAGCGCCGTTCCCGGTTGGGGCAACGGCGGAGCCGCGCGTGCTGGTCTGCATCGGAGGTGCAGGGCAGATTGAGCACGAAGGAACTCCCTATGCGGTAGGCAAGGGAGATGTTTGGCTCTTGCCTGCAGAGGCTGGGGTGTGTGCATTTCAGCCCAGCCAGGAAGTAACCCTGCTGGAAATTGCACTCCATGGATCGTAGGAACTGGGGATAATGCGGAATTAAAGACAGTGCGATTGTGCAAGCGCGGAAGCTCGAGTTGACTTCGCGAGGCCCGGAGGTGGAGTGGAATGAAAAAACTGATTGTCTTCGATCTGGACGGGACCCTGGCGCCGAGTAAGTCGTCCCTCGCTCCCCAGACGGCGGCGTTACTTCATGACCTTTTAGGCGTTGTCAAAGTAGCAGTCATCTCTGGAGGCGCCTGGACCCAGTTTGAAAAGCAGCTTCTCACCGATCTTCCCAAGGGCAGTCTTCTCGCGAATTTGTCCCTGCTTCCAACTTGTGGGACAAAATTCTTCCAGTACAAAGGGAAATGGACGGAACTTTATTCAGAGGATCTTACAGCGGACCAAAGAAAGAAGATCATTGACTCTCTGAACAAAGCTGCGGGTGAATCGGGCTTTCACGCTGAAAAGGTTTGGGGAAAGGTAGTTGAGGACCGGGGAAGCCAGGTCACATTTTCCGCATTGGGTCAGCAAGCTCCCTTGGCGGAAAAGGAAAAATGGGATCCCGATTTCGCCAAACGCAAGAAGATCACAGCGATCCTGAGAACGCTTGTCCCGGAGTTCTCCGTTCGCATGGGCGGTGCGACATCGATCGACGTGACCAAGCCTGGCATCGACAAAGCCTACGGGATTGGAAAGCTGAAGGATATCCTCCACTTGTCTTTGAAAGAGATGGTCTTCATCGGGGATGCCTTGTTCCCAGGCGGGAACGATTATCCGGCGGAACAGGCGGGTGTTGTGTCGATTCCTGTTAAAGGACCAGACGATACCAATCTGGTCATCAAGACAATCATCGCTTGCTTAGGCGATAAGTGAGCGTGCGTTCGCGAGGAGATTCAATGGGCGGATTCAAGTTGCAACGCATGGGAATGCTGATGGAGCCGGAGTCGGGCAATCCCAATGAAGTGGAGGGCGTCCTGAATCCGGCTGCCGTTCGTGGCCGTGACGGCGAGCTCTACCTCTTCCCACGTTTGGTCGCGAAAGGAAATTACTCGCGGATTGGTATCGCTCGAGTGAAATTCAATGAAGCAGGCGATCCGGCAGGCGTCGAGAGGCTTGGCATCGCGCTGGAGCCGGAAGCCGAGTATGAGCGGCGGCCCGATGGCGGCGGAGGCTGCGAGGATCCTCGGATCACTTTCGTGGAACCGCTCCAACGTTACATAATGACCTATGCGGCATTCTCGCCCGATGGCCCTCGGATCGCAATGGCCGAATCGGAGGACCTGTTCCACTGGATGCGCCTCGGGCTCGCAACCTACGCTCATTGGCACGGCATCGAGCTGGGCAACATCGACGACAAAGATGCGAGCCTTTTCCCAGTCGCCATACCTGACTCCTCTGGGCACCTGGAACTTGGCATGCTCCACCGTCCGCTCTTTCCAGGAACTCGCCCAGAGGAAATCGCAATCCAACATGTGTCACGTGAGGTGGACCTTGATCACGAGAGTATCTGGATTTCCTATTGCCCGGCGGCGTTGCAACGAACTGAGCCTGATAGATTAAGCAGATTTGCGTCTCATCACCGGTTGGCGACACCAGTGTCACTCTGGGAACGGCTCAAAATCGGCGCAGGAACTCCCCCCATCTTGACCAAACACGGCTGGTTAATCATTTACCACGGTGTTAGCGAAGTGGCTGGTGCGGGTGGCAATGGCCATCATCTTTGCTACTCGGCCGGTGTGATGGTGCTCTCACAGCAGCATCCGCGCGTGGTCCGCTATCGATCGGCGGAGCCAGTGCTAAGGCCCGAGATGCCGCAGGAGCGGGATGGGACCGTCGCCAATGTCGTTTTTCCCACCGGCATCGATCGCCGCGACGATCTTGGCACCCCAGATCGTTTCGACGTGTACTACGGGATGGCCGACAGTCGGATTGGCGTGGCCCGCCTCGACTTACCCGATCGCTTGCCGGCAGGAACAGACGCCGACTTACGATAAGCGAAGGTCGATTGCGTCCTGAGCATCTTTGAGCGCATGCTCCCTCGCGGTTTCCAATGTTGGAAACGTTTCTGTCCCGTGATGAATCGTCATCGTTCGTTCGGGATGCTTGATCAACGTGTAGTCGCACTTCCAATTCTCGTGAGACTGCTGATGCATCTCCATTTCGATCTCAATGTTTTTGTAGATCGCTTGAATCACAAGATGCTCCTTTACCAGATAGCCAGAACAGGTACATCGATCATGAGAGGGATCATCGCCGCTCGAGCAATTTTCGATCCAGGAGACGTGCCTGATAACCAGATTCCAGCAGTTTATCTACTTCTGCGGCAACATCGACCGATGTATCAGCGACCGCGATCTCATCAACAGGCCATTTCGGCAACCCGGACTTTGCAGGCGGCGTGAGCTCGATTTTCACACGGTATCGTCCCGCGCTGGTTTCCTCAACATTGACTGTCGATTCCCAATCGGAGAGGTCATGCCTATCGATGAACTTCGCCAAAGCCGCGCGGCAGTCGTTCTGCTTCACTTGAGAGAGTCCTTTTGAAGTCTGATCCATTTGCGATTTCACCAATCTTTCGAGAGAACTGACTCCGCGGCGGTTACCAAGATCAGCGCCTCAGCCGCCGGTTGCGCCATCTTACTTAACCCTCAGGCTAGTCGCGTCAGCCCCTCTCGGCTGATCAATTCCGCACACAGCTGACATGAGCCGCCAATTCGATAGCCGGCCAGCGTCGATCAATTCTTTGTAGCTCCGGTCTGATGGTTTGCATCCTACAGAGCAGGGGAAACCGCATGCCTCAGAGTTCGCACGATCAAGCCGCAGAACTTCACAATCTGGCATTCCACGCCCACGCCGTCGCAGCAGTCGCCCACGGCAAAGCAGAACATCGAACCGCTCACGAACTCAGCAAGCAGGCTTCCGAGCTCTCTCGGAATGCCCTGAAGCACTCCGAGCAGCTCGATGCAGCAGCGGCTAAGCCTACCAACGCGGAAACAGGGAAAGGCGAGAAAGCAGAAGCTGCGCATATTGTCCGCCCAGGACTTCCCGGTTAGCCAGCTCAGCCAGCGTCTTCTTCAGACTGGCCACAACTTCCAAATCGAGAGCTTTCGCTGGGTGCCCAGCTTTTGGGACCTGGGATCGGATGGCGCTCAATTGCAACGCACGAAAATCACGCGGTCAGAGCCTTGGTAAAGGATTCACTGCACTGGGAGAATCCTGGCCGGAGGAATCAATATGACGAAGCTTACCTATGCGAAACGGGAGAACCTTTCCAAGGATGAATTCGTGTTTCCCGAAACCCGCCGCTACCCGATCGGAGACGCCGCCCACGCCCGCGATGCCCTGGCCCGGTCCAGTGGAAAACCCGAGCACGCCGCGGTGGTGTCGGCAGTACGGCGAAAGTATCCGGAGATCGACATCGAGAAGTAGAAGGACCGGGGAACAGTGAGCGGGTACCCGGAACTGAGCTTCAGCCATACTGGCCAATAACCCTGAGCAGCTACAAGCTGCTCGATCACACATAAGAGACATAATGTTGGGGGCCCTGTCGGTGGCTTGGAGGCTGGACGACTTTATTCGGCTTCGATGAGCCCCGCCCACAATGCGGATGCGTTTAGTCCTCAGACGGCTTCCGTTTACCTATGCTCAGTCAGAAGCCATTGCGCAATCTCAGCACCCTGAACTGCGGTTAATGACGGATTTTCGCAAAAGACCTCCGCCGTACAAGGGCAGAGGTGTGCTGGGAATTCCAAGTGGCCGTAAAACCGGCTACCAAGAGAAGTGACTTCCGAAGCTGAGCGCGGGCTGGAAACCATGTGGAAGCGTAGCCGACTTTTCGGCCAAGTGGAAAGTTCCGCACCGAAAATCAGTGAACACTACGGCGTTTGAACTAAGTCGCTGTCGCGACGGACGCTGCGGCATGGGTCGTCCCCGGGGATTGTCGCCGGTGTAAGGCTTGGGTCACAAGGAGGTTTACAGTGACCCATCTTCGGCAGCTGAT
>JBEKRG010000163.1:0-8938 GCA_049518955.1 Occallatibacter sp. | reverse complement strand
ACCGGCGTCCGCGTCTGTCTCTGGTCATAGGCGATGTGGTCAACGTCCAGCCCCGCCTTCACATCGTGCCGCCCCATCCACTGCCGCGGAGGTAAATACAACGTCGCGGTCCCTTCCAATCTCTGCGATCGCCCGCTCAGATTTTCAAAATAGCTGCCCTCTGTCCGCTCGGGCGTGTACTCATACGGCGCGCTCCCGTGCGGCTCGTAACCATCGCGAATGCTCACGAACCCCACACCCAAATCGAGCAGCGCGCCATGACCAAAGCTCTGCTGATCCCGCGCGTACGGCATCCACGCAATCGTGTTTCGTTTCACCGTGCTTTCTTGCGGCGTGAGCGATGAGATCCCGTCGTACGGCGAATGGTAGTTGTTGTAGAGCAGCCCGCCGGTCAGGATGTTCGCTTGGGTCGCGTTCACCTGCGCCCTGATCAGGTTGCTTCCGCGCACCAGCTCGTCGGTATTGGCGTTCGCCGGCAGCTCGGAGATATAGATGTTGTCCCACTCTGTTTCCACGCCGTCGTACCACCACGCATGGTCGCGCTTCAGCGGCCCGCTGAACGTGAATCGCGGAACAAATTTGTCGAAGTGAAGTCCATTCAGCTCGCGGAACGACGGAATGAAATCCGTCGCATTGAAGCGAAATTTGTTGTCGCCCATTCCCGTGTAGAATGCAATTACGCCGCCCGTCGCCCGCCCAAACTCCACCGGATACCGCGTCGTCTCCGAGTCAATCGTGCGCACTGCATCCGTGCTCACCCGCAGGCTCAGCGAACCGCCCACCGGCGAGCGGATGTCGAATCCATCCATCGTGTCCAGCGTCTCCCATGTCTCCGACCCTGCCACGTGCACCTGTCCTGTCTCATCCTGCACCACGCCGGGATTGAAGGGCAGCAAATTGCGGATGTCGCGCGAAGTCGGATAGGGAATGTTCACAATCTCCGCCGTATTCATCACGCTCTGGTCAGAAACTTGTTGCGTGTCGATGCCCGGCGTCGACGCCGTCACATTCACCTGCTGGCGCACAATCTGCTCATGCGCTATCACCACTTTCACGCTGTTTTGATCGGGTCCGACGCCGCTCTCATCGGCCTTATAGAATCCAGCCTTCTCAACGGTGATCCGGTACGGCTCACGTTGCCTCAGCGCGTACTCGCAGTTTCCGGCGTAATCGGTCCAAAGTTGTGCTGGCTCCGCTCCCGGTTCGGCAATCGTTACCTGGGCGCCTTCGACCGCCTGGCCATTTTCGTCGACCACCGTCACGGTTACGTGCGCGACATCTGCCTTCTGCTGGCTGGCCGCAAGCCCGCCGGCAAACCCACACCCAAGCCCACATACGAGTATTGCCCAGCTCAAACGCGCCAAGCCGGCCTTCACCCGCCGGGCGCCGTCGCAACGCCTCATGAAGAGTTGCCGGAACCAGCTCAAAACACCCTGCCCTGCGGCAAGTATAGCGCCGGCAAATTCGTCACAAATCAAACTTGGGAATACACGGTACCGCCCGTCCGAAGGCGTGATGCATGAACAAGAGTTCATCCTACGGGTTTCTTGCAATCAAGCAACCGCTCCCAATGCTGTGGTGCGGATCCGTTACGACCCGTGCTCTGTCCGGGTCTAGCACTGCTGCGTTAGCTTTCGGCCAGTTGCGTCGAACCGCGGCCGGCGCTTCACGCGCATCTTGTGCGCCACAAAACTGATCGTCGTTGCCAGAACTCCGAATCCGTACTCCACGCTGCGGCTGAAGTTGATTGAGGATGCTTCCTCAAAATACTTCGTCGGGCACGAAATTTCGCCGATGCGAAAGCCAAACATCACCGCTTGCGCGATCATTTGATTGTCGAAGACAAAATCGTCCGAGTTCTCGAGCAGCGGCAGCGTTTCCAGCAGTTCCCGCGAGAAAGCCCTGAACCCGGTGTGGTACTCCGAAAGCTTCACGCCCAAAAACACATTTTGAAAAGCAGTCAGCAGGCGGTTGGCAACGTATTTGTAAAACGGCATCCCGCCCTTCAATGCTCCGGCGCCCAGAATCCTCGATCCCAGCACCATGTCGTACACGCCGCTTGCAATCATCCCCGCCATTGCCGGAACCAGCTTCGGTGTGTACTGGTAGTCGGGATGCACCATCACCACGATGTCCGCCCCAGCCGCAAGCGCCTCGCGGTAGCAAGTTTGCTGGTTGCGTCCGTAGCCGTAGTTCGCATTGTGGACAAACGTCGTTACGCCCAGCTCGCGCGAAAGCTCCGCCGTTTTGTCCTTGCTTGAGTCATCGACCAGAATCTTGACGTCCACTACGTCAGAAAGCTCCCGCACGGTCTGCTCTAGCGTCTTCTCGGCGTTGTACGCCGGCATCACCACCGCGATCCGCATTCCGTTAATCATTTCAGACGCCCCAAAATAACTGCCGTTGCCCAAAAAACCCGTAGCCAGATCGGTGCAGCGCGGCTAGCATAGTGGTCAGCGCAGAAACAAGCGGCAGCCTGCACAGCCCGCACGGCGGCATTCAAGCTCCGCCTAAATTATCAATCAAGAAACCCCCTCAAGGTGCTACCGCCAGTTACCTTGGAGTATCCCCACCGTGGCTACTGCCTGAAACCTATGAGACTGTGGAAGTCCATCAGCCTTAGAATCTTGTTGCGGCTCTGCCCTTACCCAAGGTGTGCAATCATCTTGCGTCTGGAACGATTCTCCGCCTCCAAAAAGCGCTGGGAGCGGCGGCCAGATGCTCGTAAGTCTCTTCCTAGGTTCGTTTGAGGTGCCCATGGAACGCGACTCAACCGCTGTGCATAACCCGGAGGAAAAATGGTCGCCTGCTTTTCTCCTTGCCTGCGCCGGCTGCGTTGTGATTGCCGCAGCATTTTCCAGCCAACTCTTGAGCAAGGCTGCGGCCGCCGAGGCCTATCGTCCGCGCGCTTTCGAAGCGAGACTCCTCATCCTGCTTGGCACGCTATCCCTTGCAACTGCGCTCGCCACCGCGGCCTTGGTCCGCCCCGCCTCCGGAAACCTGTCCCAAGATCGAGTTGAAGACACAGGTAGGTTTATTGGGCTGGCTTTCGCACTCCTGGTGGTGGTCCATCTCCTGCTGGCATTCTTCATCGTTCGTCCCGGCACAGTGCCTCATATCGATGTTTACACGTTTCAGAAGCACGCCTGCGAAAACCTGCTGCGTGGTATTGACCCGTTCGGCGCGACCCAGGCCGATATCTACGACGCCCGCGATTCCTCCCTCTATTACGCACCTGGATTAGTCGTCGGCGGGAGAGTGCTTGAAGGATTCCAGTACACACCTTTAACCCTCTTCTGGGCACTACCCGGATACCTCCTTGGAGATGTACGAATCAGCTACATCTTCGCGATGATCGTCTCGGCCTGGATTCTGTTTGCTCTTTGCCCGGATTATCGAGGTCTCGGGATTACCGGCGTTCTTTTGCTCAGCCCACTCACTTTCATGGTTGAGTACAACTGCTTCACGGAGCCCCTCGTATACATGACTCTCTGCGCGACCGTTTACGCAGCCGTCAAGAAACGCTGGTGGTTGCCAATCGCTCTCGGTCTATTTCTGGCGAGCAAGCAGTACAATTTCTGGGCGTTGCCGCTCATCGCATCTCTGCTTCACTCTTTCCAGTGGAAGACCTACTGGAAATTGGCCGGATTGTCGTTGGCGACGGCTGCCACGACGATACTGCCTTTCGCCGTCTGGAATGCGGGGGCGCTTTGGCATGACGCGGTCCTCTTCCATCTAAGGCAGCCATACCGCCTCGACTCGTTGAGCTTCGCTGTTCCACTCCCGTGGATCATGAAGGTTGGCCCTTTGCTCGTTCTCGCGTTCGTCATCTGGGCAGCGCGAGCCGGAAATCGAAGTGCGGCCACGTTCCCGGCGGCCTACGGAGTGGTTCTGCTCCTGTTTTTCCTCACGAGCAAGCAGGCGTTCCCAAACTACTACTTCCTCGCCGGACAAGCATTCTTCCTTGCGGTTGTTGCGCTGCATCCCAACAGACTAGGACAGAAGGTTCAGCTCCTATAGTGCCCTCGGAAATACCCCACAATTTGGGATGCAGCCCCGTGGACGCCTGGGAGGAAGAGGTCGAAGATCAAGCAAAGCTTATTTCGAAACAGGCTCCATGTCGTTAACCTCCTGAGGAGCTGGCCGAAGCCTGGAGACACTTCGTAAATACGCCCAAAGATAGAAAACCACCATTGCTAGCAGTGCGAGAGAAACCGGCAGTGTGAGTACAACGGTCATCGCCGATGCCAAAATCACATTTGTATTCACGTGGAGGGGGCCAAAGACCACGTCGGAAAGCTCGCGCACGGTCTGCTCCAGCGCCTTCTCGGCGTTGTACGCCGGCATCACCGCCGCAATCCGCTTTCAGTTGATCAATGTCCGGTCCCCTCGGATTCGTAGCCCGCACTCACTATTCTTCTCTACACATGCAAGGATATCTGCTGTTCCAAAACACCCTGTATCTCCTGGATCGCGGATGCGCCCTCCTTTAACAGAGCGGTTCGCCGAAGGTATACCCAAAGATAGAGAATTCCTGTCGCCAATAGGATGGGTGCGGCGGGCCGCAGCAGAATCAAGTCGAGCAATTTTCCCGTGAACCCGGTCACGTGCCCATGCAAACTTCTGTCAATCAACATGAGAATCGTCGATGGGACGTCTGCGGTAACCACGATTGCGGCCGTATTCAGCAATCCCGCAGTCCACTTCAAAGGCCCGCCGCCGGCCCAGAGCATGGCGCATGCGGGGAGGGTGAGAAGCAGGAGTTTGGCGTCGTGCAGCCGATGGTAGACCGGCAGCATCGAAAGGGCCGCTATTGCCGCAAGCGCGAACCACGCCTTCGACTGGGAGAACCGCGTCCGCAGAGTTCGCACTGCGCCGAGCAACAAGAGGACGCCGCACACCAGATAGGTGGCCGTGTTGTAGACGCGGGGATCGTCGCGGAAGATTGCGATTGCCGATTGCAGGTTGATCACCATGTCGGGGGCGAAGAAATGGTCGGACGCGGGCCCGGGATCGTTGAGGGTGCCGCGCGCTTCGGTCGTCAGCAAGTTGGCGTGCAATTCCTGCGACCAGTGCGGCGAAACATGCGAAACCCAGAGGATCGACACCAGAACCAGCACCCCAACCACCAGCAGAGTCTGCAGCGCGCGTTTCCGATAGGCGCCGCCCGCCAGGAGGAAGTAAGCCCAGACAAAGCCTGCATCGTGGGGTTTGATGGCTAGCGCCACCGCCAAGCAGAGAATGCCCGCCGCCACAAACCGCTCTTCCATTAGGCACCAGACCGCAATGACGCAGAGACCCACCGCCGCCCCGGCGGTGTTGCCGAGCGCAATCACATATATGGAGTTGGCAATCAGGAAGCAGATGAGCAGAAGCGCTAATCTCGGTGCACGGCGTTCAGCGACTCTCCACATCAGGAATGCGGCCAGCGCGAGACCCGCCGCACTCAGCATCGTCCAAAGCGCGCATGTAACCCCCCAGGGCAACATGGCCAGGGGAGCGACGACGAACAGCGCGCTCGGAGGGTTGCGTAATACGGTCACTGCGCTTCGGAACATGGGCCAATCGGCCGGGTCGGACGGCAGCTGCCCCCCTTCCGCAAAATACACACTCTCGAATTCGCTTCTGTTATACGGGTCCCGGTGGTCGAAGAGGCATCGCGCGCCGTAGTAAACCGCCTTGAAGTCGCCCATGCCCGCGGGCGGCTTGGCCGCTAGATATGAGCCCCATAGAATGAAGATGCCGCTGCTGATGAGCAGGCAAATCAGCGCGGCTCGCCGCATCGATTTCGAGTTCGGACCCACTCTCTGCTCCTTCGCCTGCTCAGGACGCCAACCTCCGTAAGGACTTTGCTGCGGTGCGGTCGTCCCGGCGATCGACCCAACCTGGACACGCGGCTGCACGTTTAGACGCCCGCCAGCGAAACCGCTTGATGGGCTTCTTGTTTGGCTGGTTCGGGCAATCTTCCTATTTCCTTCAACGCTCGAACCGGCGCAGTGTTCCGCAGGTATACCCAAAGATAGAAAATTCCCGTCGCCAGGAGAATTGGCACGGCAGGCCGCAGCAAAATCAAATCGAGCAGCCCAGCCGCGATTCCCGTCACGCGCCCGTTCAAGCTCCTCTCGAACAGGACGAGAATTGTCGATGGAACGTCCGCGGTCACCGCGATTGCGCCGGTATTCAGAAGGCCGGCAATCCACTTCAACGGCCCGCTTCTGGCCCACAGCATAGCACATGCTGGGATGGTCAGCAGCAGGAGTTTGGCGTCGTACAGCCTGTGGTAAACCGGCAGCATGGAAAGGGCCGCAATGGCCGCCAGCGCAAACCACGCATTCGCTTGCGAGCGGCGTGCCCGAATGGTTCGCACTGCACCGAGCAGCAGAAGGCTCCCACACACCAGATAGCTCGCCACATTGTAAAAGGCTGGCTCGTCGCGGAAGATGGCGATCGCCGATTGCAGGTTAATCACAGTATCGGTGCCTCGGAACGCATAGGATGCTGGTCCAGGATCGTTTCCGTTGCCAGGGGCTGAACCTGCCAGCACATTCGCGTGCAACTCCTGCGCCCATTGCGGCGCCACATGCCAAACCCAAAACATCGACGGAATCGCCACCACGCCAACCACGAGCAGCGTCTGCAGCGCGCGTCTGCGGTGAACCCCGCCGGCCAACAGGAAATAAGCCCACACAAACCCTGCGTCGTGGGGCTTCAACAAAAGAGCGAGCGCCAGGCAGAGAATGCCCGCCGGCACAAACCGCCCCTCGACGAAACACCAAACCGCGACAATGCAAAGACCTACCGCGATTCCGGACGCGTTGGCCAGTGCAAGCACGTATACGCTGTTGGCCAGCATCATGCAAATGAGCAGAGGCGCGAGTCTGGGCGCATCGCGACCTGCGACTTTCAATATCAGGAAAGCGGCTAGCATCAAGCTTCCCGCGATTAGCATCATCCAAAGCACGGATGCGAGACCCCAGGGCAGCATGGTCAGTGGCGCGGCAACGAACAACGAGCTCGGAGTATTCACGCACTGGAACTCCGCTTCTCGGAACATGCGCAATACGGCGGGGTCGGAGGGCAGTTTCCCTCCTTCTGCCTGGTACACGCTCATGAATTGGGCTGGATTGTAGGGGTCACGGTGATCGATGACGCATCGCGCGCCGTAATAAATCGCCTTGAAATCCATCGCGCCCGTGTCGGGCTTGACTGCAAGGTAAGAGCCCCAAAGAATGAAAATGGCGCTGCTGACCAGCAGGCAAAGCAGGGCGGTCCGATGCGTCGATGTGAGGTTCAGCCTCATGACTCAAATCATTCCGGCCGTTCAGAACCCCGGCCGAACTCTAAGGACCGTCTCCGCCCAACTTAGCGAATGGGGTCTCGTCTTTGGCGCCGGCAGGTTAACGATAATTCATGCTCTGGGGCCTGTGTCCCGGGCGCCATGTGCGGCCCTCGTCTTCGTCGTCAGAGGGAGACGCCAAAAACCTTGCGGGGAGAGCACGCGTCCAGGGTTTAGCCGGGCGTGTGCTCTCCCCGCAAAGATCCAAAGCTCAACTCACCGGGTGCGTTGTGTGGCCGGGCAACCGTTAGAGCGAATTGCTGATGTTGCTGAAGACCGAGTTCACGGCATTGGCTACATTGTTGACGCCCGAGATGCAAACCAGTGCAATCAGGGCAACCAACAGCGCATATTCAACCAGGTCCTGTCCTTCTTCGCCGTTCTTCAGGCCCTGGAATTTCACGCACAGGTTCAGAAGTGAATTCTGCATTTTTGTTCTCCTCTGTGATTTTCCGGCCCGCGCCGGGGGAACTGGGCCGCCACAATCACCCGCGGCACCACGGACAAGGTTGCACGCTTGGGTTGTTCGTTTTCGCCCGGTTGCATGTCGCTTACTTGCGGTTGATCCTTTGCGCGAAAAGGCGCGCCCGGCGCCTTCCCGGTTACGCGCCTTCCCACACAAGGACTGAGGTTCTGTGTTCTGAGCTTGCTGAAACTTTTTACAGCGAGTTGCTGATGTTGCTGAACACAGTGTTGACCGCCGTAGCGACCTTGCTGACACCGCCGATGCACACAAGAGCAATCAGGGCGACCAGAAGGGCGTACTCGACCAGATCCTGACCTTCCTCACGAGCCGTCAGGGTCTGCAACTTCACATAGAGTGAAAGAAATAGATTGTTCATTTGTTTTTTCTCTCCGAGAGCTAGATTTTCCCAGCCTCAGCCGGGCGCACTTTAAATAGCATCTAGCGTGCCAATCTCGGACAACTGCACCACCGTTTTAGATTCAATATCTTACGAGAGATTCCTCTCATGGTGACCACGGACACTGTCTACGTGCGTTTACAACCGCCCGTCCACCGGCCTGCTGTGTTTACATTTTCAGTCCGCATTCCTCCTCCCGCTCTCTCCGAATCCCCCTCCAATCCCCGCGAATACGCCTTCCTTTCGTGCCTTTTTACTCCCTTCGCCAGATCTTCACGAATTCCCAGAAACCTCCAGTGAATCCGCACTCATCCGCAACCTCTGCGGCTGCCGTACAGCATTTTCTTCAATTGCTGTCGAGCGAAAGTACACACTCAAGTGGCTTTTTCCTCAAGAAAAAGCGACATATCAATGCGCTCAAGAAGCCCACGTGTATTCCGAAGATGCTCTAGAATAGCCACCATGGCCAGCAAGCCGGACCTCCCTCCTGTTGAGGATCCTCGCAACGTTGCCCAGGTTGCGATTGCCACTGTCGCCGGCCTCGCGCTTGCCGTCACGATCCTTTACATCTTTGCTGTCCCCATTGCAGGCAAATTGGCTGCCAGTCGCGACTTCCTCTCTTACTGGGCCACTGGTCGCCAGCTCGTCCACCACCACAATCCCTACGACCGCGACGCCATCTGGGCCATCGAGCACTCCGCCGGCCTTGACCCCCGCACCGTGCTCATCATGCGCAACC
>JBEKRG010000162.1:0-8938 GCA_049518955.1 Occallatibacter sp. | reverse complement strand
CGTCAAGCTCGAGTCCGCGCAATACGACGCCACCACCAAGTCCGTCGACTATCGCTTCACTGCCAATCACGGCCCCGTCGTCAAGGTCGAAGTCCAGGGCGCTTCCATTGAAGCGGATCGCATCAAGCATCTCGTCCCCATCTTTGAAGAAGGCAGCGTGGACGAGGACCTGCTCAACGAGGGCAACCGCCGCTTGCGCGACTACTTTCAGAGCCTGGGTTACTTTGACGCCAAGGTCGATCACCAATCTCAATCGCCGAGCAGTAATCGCGTCGACATTCTTTTCGATGTCCAGCTTGGCCCACGCCGCCACGTGCAGAAAGTCTCCATCGACGGCAATCATTACTTTGATTCGACGACGCTGACGGACTTGCTTAGCGTCCGCGCCGCCGGCGTTCTCGACCGCCATGGAATCTACAGCCAGGCGCTGGTGCTGGCTGATGTCAACGCGCTCCAGGGCGTCTATCAGAGCAACGGCTTCTCTCAAGTGAAAGTGACGCCTGAAACCAGCACGCCGGAGACGGTCGTGGCCGATAATCCGCCACCCAGCGGCGCGCAGGCCGGCATCGCGCAAACCGCCCCGCTCCAGGTGACCTACCACATCGTGGAGGGTCCGCAATTGCGCGTGGGCACGCTGGCCATTGAGGGCAACGGCCACATCGCCACGGCCCCGCTCACTGCGCTGATGAACACTATGCCGGGCCAGATGCTTTCACCGCGCAACCTGGCCGGAGACCACGACGCGATCGTCACCGCCTACTACAGCCGCGGCTTCGATCAAGCGGCAGTGACCGTCAACCAGCAGCCGGAGCGCTCCGATTCCAACAAAGTCGACGTCGTCTTTCAAGTCGATGAGGGCGAGCAGATCTTTGTCCGCGACGTGTCGTTGACTGGCCTCCAATTCACGCGCCCGCAAACCGTAGCCCGTGCCATCACGATCCACCCCGGCGATCCACTCAATCAAGCGGCTCTCACCGACACGCAGCGTAATCTCTATGACTTCGCCCTCTTCAACGAAGTGAACGCCGCCGTCGAAAACCCGGACGGGGCCTCGACGCGCAAGACGATTCTGCTGCAAGCTATCGAAGCGCGGCGCTGGACGTTTACCTACGGCGTTGGATTTGAGGCCCAAACCGGCCAGCCGCAGAACAACTGCGCCGGCGCCACCGCCGGGGGCGTCGCGTGCAATCCCAACGGCAAAACCGGCGTCAGCCCCCGCGGGCTCGCCGACATCACGCGCAACGATCTTTTCGGGCGTGAGCAATCCGTTTCGCTGCGCGGCACCTACGGCTTGCTTGAGCAAAGCCTCGGCCTGCTCTACCAGGTCCCGCACCTTGAAGGCAATCCTAACTTCGCCTTCACCTTTTCCGGCGGCTACGCCAACAGCCTGGATGTCTCAACCTACGTCGCCTCCCGCCTCGAAGGAGCTTTCCGCTTCACTCAAAACTTCAACCGTCCCGGCTCCTGGATTTCTCGCGCCAACACGTTCATCTACGAGATCGACTTCCGCCGCGTGAAAGTGGCTGCCAGCAGCTTGCAGGTTTATCCCGGAGAAATTTCGTTGCTTTCAACCGCAACGCGCGTCGGCGGCCCGGCATTCACATGGATTCGCGACACCCGCGACGTTCCCATGGATGCCCGCCGTGGCACCTACTCAAGCTTCCAGGAATTCTTGTCCGACCGATTCTTTGGAGCGGAGGCCGAGTTCAACCGCATCGACACATCGAATTCGAGCTATTACAGCTTTGACAAGGGCCGCTTCGTAGTGGCCCGCAACACGCGCTATGGCCAGATTCGCACCTTCGGCAGTGGCCCCAACGGTGTCATTCCGCTTCCCGAGCGCCTCTATGCTGGCGGCGCGGTTTCGCTGCGCGGATTCTCGCAGAACGCCGCCGGGCCACGCGATCCCGAAACCGGTTTCCAGATTGGTGGCGCTGGAGCGCTCACCAACAGCACCGAGTTGCGCTTGCCGCCTCCCACGCTTCCCTGGCTGGGCAACACGGTGAGCATTGTTGTCTTTCACGATATGGGCAATGTCTTCACCAATGCGGGCGATGCCTGGGCCAGCTTTTTGCGCGTGCACCAGCCCGACAGCGATGCCTGCCGTCAATTGGCGACTCCCGGCCAACCTAAAACGTACCTTCCCAATGGCCCGTATACGTCAACCGGCCAGCAGGGCCTGTGCAGCTTCAATGACTTTTCACACGCCCTGGGCCTGGGCCTGCGCTACCACACGCCGGTTGGGCCCATCCGTTTCGACGTAAGCTATAACCTGAATCCACCCATCTATCCGGTGAATATCAACTACTCCATTCCGACTCCTCCAGGAAGTCTCATCCCGGGTTACGAGTCGGACCCGTACGTCGGCCAGTCCCCGCACATCAACTTCTTCTTCAGTCTTGGGCAGGCCTTCTGATGAATACGCGCATCCCAATCCGGTTCCTGTTTGCTCGTTGCCACGCTGCTTTGTGGCTTTGCGCCGTGGCACTGTTTGCGCCCTGCGCCGCCTTGTGCGCGGCTCAATCGGACCCACCTTCTGCTCCCGCCGTCCTGGATAGTGTGGTCGCCGTCGTCAACAAGCGCGCCATTCTGGCCAGCGACATCGACGACGAAATTCGCCTCTCGGTCCTCGATCCCAATCTCGTCGGTCAGGGCACGCTCACGCGGCAGGGGGCGCTCGAGCAGCTGATCAGCCGCGCCCTCATTGAGCAGCAGATTCGCGAACAGGACATGCAGGCCATCGCGCCCTCGCAGGATGAAGTCAACGCTCGCCTCGAACAGATTCGCAAGCAGCTCCCCGCCTGCGTCCGTCAAAACTGCGCCACCGACGCCGGGTGGAAGGCGTTTCTTGCCGCGCACGGTCTCACGCCGGAGCGGGTCGAATCCTATCTCCGATATCGGCTTGAGATTTTGAGCTTCATTGAGCAGCGTTTTCGCCAAGGCATCCAGATCTCACCGCAGCAGGTCGAGAGTTACTACCACGATATCCTGCTTCCGCAGTATGCCCCCGGCGAAACCGTTCCGCCGTTGGATCAGGTCGCTCCTCGTATTCAAGAAATCCTGCTCGAGAAACAGGTGAATGTTCTCTTCGACGCGTGGCTCACGAATCTGCGCAGCCAGGGGGACGTTGAAGTCCTCGATCCATCGCTCGAATCCGCTGCGCCCCTGAACTCCGGTCCCGCTGCGAACCCCGTTGCGAGTTCAGGTGCAGCCCCGGGAGCGAGCCGATGACCGATCACTCCTCGACTTCAATCTCTCCGAATCAACCACCTCCGCCCGAGCCTCCATCGCGCGGCAAGCGCAGTCGTTTGCGCCGATTTTTCCTTCGCCATCTTCCGATTTCGCTCGCAACGGCCGCTGTTTTGCTCGTCCTCGCGGCAGTCGCCGCCTACTTCATCGCAAGCTCAGCCACGTTCGAGAATCTCGTTCGCAAGCGCATCATCGCTCAAATTGAAACGGCCACCGGCGGTCGCACGCAGATTGAGTCGTTTCATTGGCGGCTTCTTCATCTCGAAGGCGAAGCTGACGGGGTCGTCATTCATGGCACTGAGGATCCCGGCGATGCGCCCTACGCCCAAATCGACCGTCTGCGCGTCCAGGTGAGCATCTTCGGCTTCTTCACTCCACATATTTCGCTGCGCAACCTTGAGATTGACCGGCCGCAACTCCACTTCATCGTGTACCGCGACGGCTCGACGAATCAGCCGCGTCCACTCCGGCCACAAAAGCGTGGTGAGTCGGCCGTCGGCACGCTCTTCGATCTGCGCGCGGGCCAAATCTTGGTCGAACACGGAACTCTCGATTTCGATGATCGCGCCGCCGCATTCGACGCTCAGAATCGCTATCTTCCGCTCGACTTCAAAGCCGACGACGTATCGCTTCAAATGATCTACGTGCCCGGGCCGTTCCGCGCGTTCGAGAGCTATCGCATCAATGCCGCCGCCGAAGATCTCGTCCTCGCTCGCCAGTTGCCGCGAAAGCAAGCTCCGCCCATACACGGGAAGTTTCAGCTCGCGCTCGTACTCCAGCGCAATCGCATTGCTTTGCACAGCTTTCAGCTCACAGCGCACAGTCGCGGGGAGCAGGACCGCGTGCTTCAGGTCACGGGAACGCTTGATGATTTCACCCATCCTCGCTGGCAGGCGAATTTCGATGGCGACCTCGACATGCGGCTCCTCGATCCAGTTACCGGGTACGCTGATTCGCCCGAGGGCATCGCTCATCTCCATCTCGCCGCTGGCGGCACTGTGCCCGCTTTTCAAATTTCCGGCGACGTCCATGTGGACGGTGGCTCATACCTTGGTGCGGGCATGAACGCCACGGGGGTGAACCTCGATGCGCGCATCGATGCCGATCGCGGAAAGCTGCTGATTACTCAGATCGTCGCCCGCATACGCCAGGGCGGCCAAATCGAAGGCTCCGTCTCGCTCGCGCCCTGGCTTCCCGGAGCAAGATTCACCCCCGCGCAGATTACAGGGCCCATCACCGCTCCTGATTCCGAGGAATCGCGCCGCGCACGCAACGTGCTCGTCCACCCCGCGGTTATTCCTATCCCGATGAACGGCAAGGTCACTGCCAACTTCAAAGGAGTTTCGCTCGATACGATTCTCAATATCGTCTGCCCGCTGCAATATCGTCGGCTTGGTTTTGCTGCTGGCGTCGATGGCCCTGCAATTGCTACATGGTCGAATGGCGATGTGCGCACGATCGCCGTCTCGTCAACTCTTGCACTGAGCCCAATGCAGCCAACGCCCGCCGGTGAGGCGCCCGCGACCGGCGTCATCGACGCCACCTATACGCAGCGCAACGGCGGAGTGGACTTGCGTAATCTTGAGCTGCACTTGCCCGCGAGCGATTTCACTGCGAGAGGCTCGCTCGGTGCTTATCCCGTCACGAGCGCTTCTTCGCTCATCGTCGACCTGCATTCCCATGACATTTCGGAGTTCGACGCCGTCCTCCGCAGCTTGGGATTGGAGCGCAACGGCAAGAGGGGAACAGCGGCTCTGCCCGTGTCTCTTATGGGACAAGCCGATTTTCGCGGAACCTGGACCGGCTCCCTGATCAAGCCGCACATCTCAGGCACGCTCAAAGCCACGCAACTTGCTGTCGAAATGCCGCCGGCGACCGGCGATTCCAGCCAGCCTCGCCTCGTGCATTTCGATTCCGTCAACGCCGAAGGCAGCTATTCACCATCCCAGATCTCGATTCAGCACGCTCAGTTGCTCCATGGGAATTCCAGAATTGCGTTGAGTGGAACACTCGACGCGACTCTTGGAGCTGGTTTCCCATCGATGCCCCATCGTCACTCCACAGGCAGTCCGCAACCAACCTACGATGGCGACTCCGTCCTCAATGTGAGCGTTGACGCCGCCCACATCGGCATCGCGGATCTGCAGCCGTTTTTTGCCCAGAGCTTTCCGGTCACCGGCGAATTCGATGCGCAATTCACGGCCAACGGGCCGCTCCGCAAACCCGCAGCTTCAGGCTCGTTGCAGATGGATAACGGTGTCGTGTATGGCGAGCCGGTTACGCAACTTCGCGTCCAAGCCACGCTCGCCGATCATTTGCTCAAGGTCGTCTCGGCCCGCACCACAGATGCCGGTGGAGTCATCTCGGGGTCAGGAAACTATGACTTCGACGCTAGAACCTTCGACGTCGATGCCCACGGCTCTCAAATCGACATCGCTCGCATCGCGTGGGTCGGCCGGCACAATTATGAAGCGGCTGGCAAGCTCGCGATCGACATCACCGGCTCCGGCTCGCTCGACGATCCGAGGCTAAATGCCCGCGCCAACGTTGACTCTCTCGCGTTGGGCGGACAACGATTCGGCGCCTTCGAGGTTTCGGCGCACACCGTCGGCCATCAGCTGATTTATGACGCGACCACCCAGTTGCAGGGAGCGGACCTGCACCTCAAGGGCCAGACAGCATTAGGCAGCGGCTACGCAACGCAGGCTCGCATCGAGTTTTTCCAATTCAACGTCGGCGCTCTTCTTCGTATGGCGCACGTCACGGCCTTTACCGCAGACTCTGCGCTCGCCGGGACGGTCTCCATCGACGGGCCGCTTGCCGATCTTAAGCAACTGCGCGGCGACGCCCAGCTTGGCCAATTGGCGGTCACCGTCGCCGGTGTCCATCTGCAAAGCGACGGCGGCTTGCACGCCACGCTGGCCGGCGGCCGTGTCCGCCTCGATCCACTCCATGTAACCGGCGACAATACCGACCTACGCGCGGAGGGTAGCCTTTCGCTTGAGAGCTCGCATCAACTCGATCTTGCCGCCAGCGGCTCCATCAATCTCAAGTTGGCTGAAACGCTCGATCCCGACCTTACCGCCAGCGGCGACAGCACCTTTAAGCTCGAAGCCCACGGCCCGCTGCGCGATCCCGGTTTGCAAGGCAGCGTCGAATTCCAGAACGGTTCGCTCTCGCTCGAAGATCTGCCCAACGGCCTCAGCCAGTTGCGCGGCACGCTGGAGTTCAATCAGAACCGGCTTGAAGTGAAATCCCTCACCGCCATGACCGGCGGCGGCCAACTCAATGTGGCAGGCTACCTCGCCTACCAGCACGGAATCTTCGCCGACCTAACCGTCACGGGGAAAAGCGTTCACATCCGTTATCCTTCCGGCGTCAGCTCGCTGGCCGACCTCAGGTTGCAGCTCCAAGGCCCGCAGTCGAACCTCCTCCTCAGCGGCGACGTGCTCATTACGCGTTTTGCCGTCAGTCCCGATCTCGACCTCGCCGCCCTCGCGGTCCAGGCCAATACCTCGGTCCAATCCGTTGCGCCGCCCAATGCTCCGTCGAACCACGTGCGACTCGACGTGCACATCTCCTCATCGCCGCAGTTGAACTTTCAGAACGCATTCGCCAAGCTGGCCGGCGACGTGAATCTGCGTCTGCGCGGCACCCTGGCGTCTCCATCGCTTCTCGGCGCGGTCTCCATCACTGAGGGCAGTGCTCTCATCGCCGGAACCCGCTACGAACTTGAGCGCGGCGACATTACCTTCACCAATCCGGTCCGCATCGAGCCCATCATCGACTTGAGCGCCACCGCGCACGTTGAGGACTACGACATCTCCCTCGGCCTCCACGGATCGCCGCAGAAGCTCAGCGTCTCCTACCGCAGCGACCCTCCGCTGCCTGAAGCCGACGTGGTCGCGCTTCTCGCGCTCGGCCACACTGCCAACCAGCAGCGCCTTTACACCCAGCAGCAGGAGCAGGCCATCAGCAATCCAACCACCGATGCGCTCCTCGGCGGCGCACTCAACGCCACGGTCTCAAGCCGCATCCAGAAGCTCTTCGGCGCCGGCTCTGTAAAAATCGATCCCAATTACCTCGGCGCATTCGGCAACTCCACCTCGCGCATCACGGTTGAGGAGCAGTTGGGCCGCAACGTCACGCTCACCTACGCCACTGACGTCAACACCACCAGCCAGCAATTGCTCCAGGCGGAAGTCGCCATCAACCACCACGTCTCCCTCGTCGTGGCCCGCGATGAATCCGGCGTCTTTTCGATGGTCGTCAAAGCCACTCGCCGCTATCGGTAACCGACCGGCGCGCAATCGCCAACATAATCTGCGCAACCAATCGCACCCTATCTGTGTCTAAACAGACCGGCAGACATGCCGGGTGCCGTTTCATCCATCAGGAGGCCGGCGCCCAAACACACAAAATCCTGATGATGGAGGACTTTGCAATGACAGGAACCATCAATCGTCGCAACTCTATTCTCTTCGCCGCGGCTCTTTTTGGTGCGATTCTGGTCTTTCCCCAGCTCTCGCAAGCGGCCACCGACCAGGATGTCACCAGCGCGGTCCGAGCCAAGCTCAACAAATCGCAGTTCAAGGATATTCAGGTCAATGTCGACGCGAATGGCGTCGCCACCTTATCCGGCACGGTCGGCGAATATGAGAACAAGGCCGATGCCGACAAAATCGTTCACAAGGTGAAGGGCGTCTCCGCGGTCCGCAACGACATTCAGGTTTCCGGACCCGATATTCCCGATGCCCAGTTGCAAAAGACTCTGATTGACAAGATCTCCAGCGTCAGCATCGGCTACGGCAATGAGTTCGACGCCATTTCCATCAGCGTTCAGAACGGCGTGGTTACGTTGAGCGGTCATTCCCACGACTATCCCAACCGCGACTCCGCACTGGCCGTTGCCGCTACAACGCCCGGCGTGAAAGACCTGATCGACGATATCGCCGTTGATCCTGTCTCGCCGATGGATTGGCAGATCCGGCTCGCGGTGGCGCGCGCCGTCTATGGCTATCCCTCGCTGAACATGTACGCCATCGATCCCGAAAAGCCGATCCGCATCTCGGTGCAGAATGGCCATGTGGAGCTATATGGCGTGGTCAATTCCCAAGCCGACAAAAACGTCGCTGGAATCCGCGCCAACACCGTTCCCGGAGTCTTCAGCGTAGACAACTACCTCCAGGTTGCCGGCCAGCCTTCTGAGAAGTAGCTGAACTACCTGCACAACTGTTGGCAGCTTCCATCCTTTCCGCGGTTTCATCGCGGAAAGGGTGGAGCGCGCGCCCGCAAAGTCCCCTCACACTTACCCACGATCGAACCGCCGCAATCCCCACAAAACTGGTTATGCTGTAGGGTACGTTTCTGCACCACTCGGCGCGGCGTAGGATTTTTGTGCGCGTTAAGGAGTTTCGATGAAGCCGGAGTTGCAGCCCGCAATGGACGAACAGCGCCCGACCTCTGCCGACGCCGCACCGCGCTCGCCGCAACCCTCTCCGCAACATGGGCGCGATTTCGACTGGGTCTTCATCGGGCCGCAAGGATTGCGCGTTGGCTGGTCCCTCCTTCTCTTCGCCGGGCTGTATTACCTCTCCCGCGAGGTCGTCGGTGCGCTTTTCTTTGCGGCAGGCCTCATTCACGACACGCCTGCCGATTCCGCGGGAGCGGTCCTGATCGGAGAACTCGT
>JBEKRG010000161.1:0-8992 GCA_049518955.1 Occallatibacter sp. | reverse complement strand
GGGATGGACGAACCTCTTGTGTTCCAGTTGTCCTGCCAAGGGCACGGCTGGGTAGCGAAGTTCGGTTGTGATAACCGCTGAATGCATATAAGCGGGAAGCACGCCCCAAGATGAGATCTCCCCGAAGGGCCCAGGAAGACGACCTGGTTGATAGGCTGGGTGTGAAAGCGCAGTGATGCGTGAAGCTTACCAGTACTAATCGCCCGTTTGGCTTTACCATAGAATTAACTCCGCGCAGTAACAAGCACGGATGCTCTTCTGATAAAGCCTTGTAGTTCAATCTATTTCGTTTTGATTTTGTTGGCGCCAGATTGCAGTCCGTGTTCCTGACCGTCCCGGGAGAAACCATCCGGGACGATCGAGCGGTCGAGCAATCGCCCTTTGCCGGAGTTGGTCAGGCGATGCGGATCTTTCCTCAAGAAGGAGCCGCCCTGCAGGACTCCGAGAGTGCACCAGATTGCTAGACCGCGCGTCAGATGTCGCGGCCTACTGCGGGTAACCACCCGCCAAGCGCCATCCAAAGATAAAAGGCAAACTGGATCCTTCTCCCGCCAAGGCGGGATCAGGATTTCGGCTCGGGGCTCAGACGCCCCGAAAACGCCTCAAGTTTGCCGGTGACCATACTGCGAGGGATCACCCGTTCCCATCCCGAACACGGAAGTTAAGCCTCGCTGGGCCGATGGTACTGCACGGGCGACCGTGTGGGAGATTAGGTGATCGCCGGCAATAATTCAAACGCAGAAAGCCATCCGCTACGGCGGATGGCTTTTTTGTTTCCGCTGAGTCTTCCTCGCTGCTCCACTCCACGGTCACGCTCTTCGCCTGGTTGCGCGGGTGAACCATGTTGCAGCCATACACCTTCATAGGCGCGGGGCCAACTACGTTCTTCGCTTTCTGAGCACCCAAGTCGTCATGCAACGATAGTCCTGCACGATCGTGGTTTTTAGCGGATCTACGAGGACTGCATTCAACTCTTCTGTCAATTCGAGCAGCATTTCCTCATCGACAAGGAACCACTCCGAGCCGTCTCCCACAATAAAGACATTCTCCCGCACCCGCTCAAAATCCATTCCAATTCTTGATCCCAATCGACAGAACAACATTCCGCCGGGTCGCAGCGATTGCCAAAGGCCGCCAAGCATCGCCCGAAACTGATTTTCGTCGCGCGCGAAATGGAGAACCGAGTTACAAATCACGACATCGGCAAACTCGCGCGGGAATGGCATTTCCTCAATAAAGCCCACTTTGAAATTTTCCGCCGGCAACCTGGCTCCGAGGGATAGGGCGAGTTGGCGAACATGCTCAACTCCCGCGGCGTCCGCGTCCATGGCAAACACCTCGCAGCCTTCGCGAAGCAGGTGAACGAGATTCCGACCATATCCGCACCCTGCGTCGAGCACGCGCATACTCTTGTCAATATTTCCGCGCAAGATCTGATCGAACACGTAAATATCGATCTGGCCGAATTGGTCTTGAATGGTCATTTCCGGGATATTCAGCGACGCGTCTCGACCTTCAGTTACTCGACCGTTACGGACTTTGCGAGATTGCGTGGCTGGTCGACGTCGCAGCCGCGGCGGACTGCGATGTAATAAGCCAACAACTGCAGAGGGACAATTTCAACGAGCGGCACCAGCAGCTCGGGGGCCGGGGGTATCGCAATGACGTGCTCGACGAGGCCGCCAATCGTCGTGTCCCCTTCTGTCGCGATGGCGATGACGCGTCCGCTGCGCGCCGTTACTTCCTGAATGTTCGAGAGCGTCTTCTCATAACGCAACTTCGACGCAGGATCCCCTTCGTCGCGTGTAGCCAGCACCACGACAGGTAGCGTCTCGTCGATGAGCGCGTTGGGCCCGTGTTTCATTTCGCCGGCCGGGTATCCCTCGGCGTGAATGTAGGAAATCTCCTTGAGCTTGAGCGCGCCTTCGAGGGCGATGGGGAAGTGAATGCCGCGGCCGAGATAGAGGAAATCACGCGCGGTGGAGAAATCCTTGGCAAGAGTCTCGCACTGCGCAGTGCAGCCACGAAGCGCTTCTTCAATCTTCACCGGGATGCGGCTCAGCTCCTCGATCAACTTGACCGACTGCGCCTTGTCGAGATGACCACGCAACTGGCCCAGCTTCATCGCGAGCAAAAACAGCGCGACCAGCTGCGAAGTGAAGGCCTTGGTTGAGGCCACGCCAATCTCGGGACCGGCGTGGGTATAGATAGCGCCATGCGCTTCGCGAGCCACCATTGCGCCAACGACGTTGCAGATGGCCACGGTCTTGGAGCCGAGGGCTTTCATCTCGCGCTGCGCGGCGAGCGTGTCGGCCGTTTCACCCGATTGCGTGATGAGCAGGCCCAGCGTGTGCGGCCCCGCAATGGGATCGCGATAGCGGTATTCGCTGGCGTAGTCGACGTCGACTGGTAGCCGCGCCAGGCGCTCGATCATATATTTGCCGGTGAGGCCGGCGTGCCAGCTGGTGCCGCAGGCGGCGATGCTGATGCCCGCGGCGTGCGCCAACTCTTCGTCGGCAATCTCCATTTCGCCAAGGAAGACTTTGCCGGAGTCGAGCGAGACGCGGCCGAGAGTTGTGTCAGTAACGGCGCGCGGCTGCTCCCAGATTTCCTTGAGCATGAAGTGCTTGTAGCCGCCCTTCTCCGCCTGGATGGGATCCCACTGAATGTGCTGCAGCTCGCGATGGATGGGATGGCCATCGAAGTCGGTGAGCTTGACACCGGCAGGAGTGAGAATCGCGAGGTCGCCGTCGGCGAGAAAGTAGACGTTGCGCGTGTGGTGCAGAATTCCAGGCACGTCGCTGGCGACAAACGATTCGCCTTCGCCAACGCCGATAATGACCGGCGGGCCGAGGCGAGCCGCGACGATCTTGTCGGGCTCGGCGGCGCTAAGCACGCCTAAAGCAAAGGCGCCCGTCAACCGCTTGACCGCCGAGCGCACAGCGGCTTCAAGTGAAATAGGCTTGCCGGCAGCTTCAGCGTCCTTCTGGACCTGTTCGATCAAGTGCGCGATGATCTCGGTGTCGGTTTCCGTGACGAACTTGTGACCCTGCGCGGTCAGCTCGCGTTTCAGTTCAAGATAATTCTCGACAATGCCGTTGTGAACCACGACGATGCGGCCGGTGCAGTCGCGGTGCGGATGCGCATTCTCTTCGGTCGGGCGGCCGTGCGTGGCCCAGCGCGTATGGCCGATGCCGAAGGTGCCGTCGAGCGGATGCTCGCGCAGAACCTCTTCCAGATTTCCCAGCTTGCCGGCCGCGCGCCGAAGCTCAAGCGTCTTGCCCCCCGGATGGCCCACGGCGATGCCTGCCGAGTCGTAACCCCGGTATTCGAGGCGCCTTAGCCCCTCGATGATCACTGGAACGACTTTCTTTTTGCCTACGTAGCCAACGATCCCGCACATGATTCGATTCTAAGCGAACCACGGCGCGGGGGCTCTGGCACGAACGGGGCAGGGGTAGCTTCTAGGTTCCAGGAACTCGGATATGTACCCGTGCTTGCGGTCATTTCCAGGAGAGCAAATACACTTGCGCCGCGCCTGAGTGGCTCATGATCGCCGGCTGCCCATCTGCTGTCACGCTCACAAATTCATCGGGCGCGCTCGCATCGATCCCGACGTCGTCCATGCTCGCCACTTTCTCCCATGCGCCGTCTGGCACCGACAAGCGGTATATGCTCGCCTTCTCCTGCGTCTGCCCAAAGTAGACGGACCGGCTATCCGGCGACCAGGCATAGTACCCCCAGGGGGCATCGAACCGCCGCATTTCCCGCCACTGCCTTGCGGCCGCCGTATAGAGCATCAAGCGTGACGGCTCGCGCGCTATCGCCACCATGTATTTCCCATCCGGAGACCAGTGTGCCACGTAATACTTCTCCGCGCCCGCCATTGGCGTCACTTTGCGTGTGGCCACGTCCAGCACGTACATCCCGTCGGGCTCGTGAGAAAAATCGTAGCGGTTAAAAGCGATCGACTGACCGTCGGGAAGCCATGTCGGCATCACCTCGTTATCTCCCGACTCGATAAGTTTTTCAGGTGTTCCGCCGTCCGCCGAAACCCGATAGAGCTTGTGCCAGTCCGAATACACGATCCACTTCGCATCCGGAGACCACTGCTCCATATACGCCGGTGCGTCGGTCAATTGCAAAGCGTCGCTTCCATCCACGCGACTCTTCCACAAATGTCCGCTCGGATATTCTGTGTACACCATCCATTGCCGGTCCGGCGAAACCACAAACTCGAGCGCCGAAATCCCATTCAGAAACGGCGTGAGAGCCTTGCTGCCTGGATCCAGCGCCAGCGTCGTACCCTGATCGAGCCGCCCCAGCACGAACAGCGCCTTGCTGTCCGGCGCCGGCGCGGAATCCTGAATATCCACCTGATTCCCGGTGATGCGCTCGGCCTCGGGCTTCCTCCAGGGCTCGAACCACGGTGGAGAAATGACTTCATATACATTGCCGCGCCCCTCGATGTCAGAGTGAAAGATGAAGTGCCTTCCGTCCGGCGTCCATTGCCCCTTGCTTTCGTTGCCGCCCTCCGGCCAGTTCTTCAGCGAGAGCGGATGCGGGTTCTTCCCATCACTACCCACTCGCCACAAAACGGAGCCCGCGGGCGAAGCGAGCGTCACCGAAATCTCCTTCCCGTTCGGGGAAACGGGAAGCTCAAATGGGTCGTTCGGCGGAGTCCAAAGCTTGCGGAGATTTCCGCCGTCTTCGTCCATCACATAGAGCAAGTGGCTGTCTGCAAAGACGATCGATTTCCCGTCATGAGACCATCGAGCCGCCTGGGAAGACAAATGATCGCCGAGCTTCCTCAGCGGACCGCCAACCGTCGATCCCGCCCACAACCATCCCCGTCCCAATTCGTTGTTGAGATCCGGAGTGAAGACAAGGGCTTTCGATCCATCCGCCGACACGTCGACCAGAGTCATTCCCTCTGACAAACCCGGCATGGGGGCAATAATGCCGCCACTGGCTGCCATCTCCGCCGGAACGTTGCGAATCTGAAAATAAACTCGTGTTCCGTCCGTGAGCAATGACGCCAGCTTCGGTTCGCTGGAAAATGTGATTTGCTTCGAATCGAGCACCCCGGTTGCCCGCATGGGCGTCAGCAGTATCGCCGCTGCCACTCCGACAGCGGCTGCTGCTACGGCTGCAGCCGCAAGCCACCATGCGCGGCGGCGTGACGGCTTTCCTGCTACCGCGCCGGCATAAGTCATCGTCGTGCGCGGATCGGAGAATTCCCGCATTAATCGCCGCAGGTCCGTCTCCAGATCGGCCGCCAGCTGATATCGCAGCTCAGGATCCTTCTCCAAAGCCCGCGCGACGATATGCTCTGCCAATGGCGGCAGCTTTGGCCGAATCTCGCCCAAATCCGCAACCGGCTCCGCAGTAATTGCATGCAAAATGGAGATATTGTTATTTCCCTTAAACGGCGGCCGGCCCGCAAGGGACTCATAGTAAACCGCTCCCAGGCTCCATAAATCCGTTCGTGTATCCAGGTTGTAGCCCAGCGCTTGTTCCGGCGACATGTAGAGGGGAGTTCCGAGCACCCCTTGCGTTTGCGCCACAGACATAGTTGCGTCCCCGTCTCGCGACGCCAGCATTTTTGCCAGCCCAAAGTCCAGAACCTTCGCGTCCCCCTTGGGTGTGATCATCACGTTCGCCGGCTTCAGGTCGCGATGGATCACCCCGTGCTCATGCGCCTCCTTCAGCGCCTCCGCCACCTGTAGCGCAATCGCGGTGGCGTCCTTCACCGGCAGCGCGCCCTTCTTCAGCTTCGCCGCCAGCGACTGGCCCTCTACCAACTCCATCACAATGTAGTCCGCGCCGTCCTGCTCGCCGACGTCATACACCGCAGCGATCCGTGTATGATTCAGCTTTGCCAGTGCTCTCGCTTCGCGATGGAAGTGCCGTCGCGCCTCGTCCCCCGTCAGCAGTCCCTGAGCCAGCATCTTGATCGCGACTGCGCGCTCCAGCTTTTCATCCCGCGCGCGATAGACGACCCCCATGCCGCCCGCACCTAGCGGCTCGACAATCAGATACCGCCCCAACCGCGACCCCGCTGGCAACGATCCCGCCCGGCCCGCGGCGGTTCCTGCCAGGGTTTCAGCTTCCGGGTCCGGTTTCGCGTGAGGAGACTTCGAAGGGAACACGCTCATTCGGTCATTCTCTGCGAGCAGGGAATCCGCCTCGCGTCGCACCTCGGGCATCCCGCGACAGGCCCGATCGAGAAAGGCGGAACGCCTATCGCGCAGAATATCGAGAGCCTGCCAAAAAGCTGTTCTGCAATAGGCTTTTGGCTTTCCATCCCGGCCTTCCGTCGCTCGTGATGCCCCGAAGGGGAATGTGGTTCATGGTACCACGCTGTGAAAAAAGCGCGTTATGAAGTCCAGCCTTTCGGTTCAATGCCGAAGAGGCGATGCGAGACCTTCGGGTATTCCGAGTGCATCGGCGATTTGTCGCCGACTCGTCTGGAAGGAAGGAAGCGGGATTCGCGGCCATGGCAGCACATCTGCCCGGGAATCTCTTTGACGCCCTCATGGATAATGCTGTCCGCTTACCGCGCGCCAACCAGCTTCAGGTAATCGGGCTCATCGGCGATCGTCCGATGGCGAAAGGCGCGCACAATCCTCCGCGCCTTCAGGAAGAACACGCCCGGCATCTGGTCCGCATCTTCCTTGATCATGCCGATTCCATATTTGAACATCGCACCCTTGAGCCAACCTTTCCAAACCGTGAGATTGAAAAAGTGCAAATAGGGATTGGTGCGCGACAAGCGAAAGGCAGGGAGTTGATAAAGCGTTGCCTCGGGATTGCTGATCCTTTCGACATCGGAAAGGCGGTAATAGTCGAAGTAAGGTTTCGCCCGTTCCGGAGAGCCGAGATGCACAAAAACGGGCCGCACACCTCTAGCTTCAATTTGGGGACGGAGCTGCGAAACGCGGTTCAGCGTTTGCGCGCAAAAGGCACATGCAAAGTGGCGAAGAAAGATGAGCAAAACCGGAGATTCATCCACCAGATCGAGCAGCGAACGGCCCGTCTCGGTATGAAACTCACGCAAGGAGCCGGCGAGATTCGATTGCTCCGTTGATGAGGGGATTTGGATTTCCATTCACTTCACCCTGCTCCGCGGGAAACGTCGATTATAGCCGTAATCCGATCTATGCGAAGATAGTTGCACCGATTGCTCGTTCCCCTTCAAGAGGAGGTCGGTTTGCGAATTGGAAAAAATGGCACCGCACGTGAACTGCGGCTGGTGGTGCTGTCCCTTGCGGTCCACGGATGCATGCTGGCGCTGGTGACTTGGATCGGAGTCGTTACGCGATCCAGGGTGGCGGAGCGGCCCGAGAGCGTGACTGTGGCGGGGCTTGAAGACGCTGGCGGGTCGCACGCCGTGGAGATTCAGCTACCAGCGAGGCTGACCGCGACGGACACGAACAAGCCGGAACGATACGCGGACGCTGCGGTGCCGCCGACTCTGGTTATGAGGCAACTACGGCCGCAAAACGATTCAGGAGGCGGTCGGCCGACTACGCCGCATGCGGGCGAAGGGCGAGGCCAAGCGGCAAATGGAAACGGGAGCGACAACGAAGATGCGCGGCCTGCGTTTCCAGTCTTCGCGCCGAAGCCGGCAGTGACCGACGGCGCGCTTTTGCCGGCGGCCGAAAAGAAGATCGTGGTGGATGTGAAGGTGGACGAAGACGGCGCCGTGGTGAGCGAGACGCTTGTGAAGGGATTGGGGAATCGGCTGGACCAGATTGTCCTGGATACTGTGAAGACGTGGCGTTTTCAGCCGGCGACAGTGAACGGCAAACCGGTCGAGACGGAGGCGGAGATCGTGTTCCCGTTCGATTCGCAGTATCCGGTAGATGGGTAAAGACGGGGGTCAGGGATGAGAAACACTGATGCCCCAGGGGCAGCAGTTGGGGGATGGGGACTGGCTAGCGAATATGCCAGAGATTCCATGTGGCAATGATGGCCACTGCTGCCGCACCTTCAATGAGGAGCGCGACGCTGATGCCGGCGACGACATGCCTGAGGTTCGAGATGGCCTCGGCAGCCCATTCTGCCTGGGGCGCGCTGGGACTTCCAAGTCGGGCGGACTGAGAATAGCTGCTTAAAGGGATCGAGGATGAGAGCAGCGAAGGCGAGGCAGCTGCCAGCTTTAAGTTTACGAACTGCGGATTTGCCATATAACCCCTTGGGTGGCGCAGAGTGGGGGGGTGCGCCCGAATTTCTCCCATCTGAAACCGATAGAGAGAAATCCTGCCGCGAATGGAGCAATCGCTTTGCCATAAAAGCAAAGGAAGCGGCCAAATCTTTATATTGCTCATGAGGTTAATGTTATGGTGTGGAAAACGTAAAAGTGTAAGAGAAGAAGGCTGTTTGCCAACGGGCGGAAGAGTGTAATTTCTGAACCAAGAAGGTAAACTTTACCGGAATCATTGTCTGGATGGGCACCCGGGAATAGGTCGAGCATGGAGCCCAGCATGAAGGAACCATCAGGGAAGAGCCACTCGGAACAACCAATGCAGGAGAAGCGGGCCTTCGGCTACTCCTCGATGCGGTAGGTGTATTCCTCAATGACAGGGTTGGTGAGGACCTCGCGGGCGATGCGCTCGACTTCAGCGCGGGCGGCGTCGGTATGAAGGCCGTCGGCAAGTGAGAGGGCGAAGTATTTGCCTTGCCGCACGGCCGTAACATCGGCAAAACCGATCTTCCGGAGAGCGTTGTGGATCGTCTGGCCCTGGGGATCGAGGACCGATGTCTTCAGCGTGACATAGACATGCGCCTTCATGATCCCTGATTATAGAGGCAGGGACGCAGGGACATTGGGACTCGGAACAGTAGAGAGATAGGAAGAGATTGGGCAGGCCGCGATTCCCCAAGGCCGCGCGACTACCCAGGCAAATGCAATTCCTCAAGGAGAGATGAGACGTAATGGTCAATTATCTGGAACTGCCCGTGGGCGAACGGGCGCCGGAGGTCTTTC
>JBEKRG010000160.1:0-9185 GCA_049518955.1 Occallatibacter sp. | reverse complement strand
GCAGCAATCGCATACGCGTGAGCTATGCAAGTGGCGCCGCGCTGGTGATGCCCGCTTTGCCGCAGGCGACTCCACTGGCCGAGGTGCTCGCCTCGGCTCATCCAAGGCGGGCACAGACGTATACGATCGCGCTCTCAGGAACGCTGGATGGCACCCGTACACGCTGGAGCGCGAGTTATCGCTGGCAGCAGGATGGTACTGTGACTGACATTGCGCCCTTTGCCGAGAATGCGTCTGCGCCATACCTGAACGTTCGCGTGAATCAGCCTATTCACGTCACTCGCGACGGATCAGGCGGCCTGGAAGCGCTGCTCGAAGTCAGAAACCTGCTCGCCGAAGGCTATCGCCCTTATATTCTGAGCGACGGTTCGCTGCTTCTTTTTGCCGACGATCAGCGCAGCCTCCGCGCCGGTCTCGCCTTCACCTTCTAAGCTCCTCCATTTCCCGAGAATTCCACAGAAGACTCTAGATCACGCCGAGGGCCGAAGTGTATTTCTAGGCGAGATGCGACTTTGATTTCGGCTCGACAGGAGTACATTTGGTTCTGGATTCGTAAAGGACTCGAGGAGCCGAATGACCCATTCTCAATTCAGCCGCCGCGATGCGTTGAAGTCGGGTCTCGCTGCGACGGCGTTGGCTTCGCTGCCAGGTGTTGCCGGTGGTGAAGAAGCCTTGCCGGCGCGAAAGGGTAGGATCCAGCAGGCGGTCTGCCGGTGGTGCTACAAAGACATTCCGTTAGACCAGCTCTGCGCGTTTGGAGCACAGATTGGGCTGAAGGGCATCGACCTGCTGCAACCGGACGAATACGAAGTGCCGCGCCGCTACGGATTAATCTGCACCATGGCCTATGCCGGGGGAGGCACTATTCCGGATGCACTGAATCGTACGGAGAATCACGCCGCGATTGAATCGAACTTGCGCGCCAACATACCGCTTGCAGTAAAAGCGGGTATTCCTGCCGTGATTACTTTCTCAGGAAACCGGCGCGGCATGACGGACGACGAAGGCGCTCGAAACACGATCGCGGGCCTGAACCGCGTGAAGAAGATCGCGGAAGACAACGGGGTGGTTATCTGCATGGAGCTGTTGAACAGCAAGGTCAACCATCCCGACTACATGTGCGACCACACCGCATGGGGCGTGCGCGTTGTGCAGGAAGGAAATTCACCCAATGTGAAGCTGCTCTACGACATTTACCACATGCAGATCATGGAAGGCGACCTCATCGCGACCATCAGCGCGAATCTCGCGTGGATCGCGCACTTCCACACAGGTGGTGTCCCCGGCCGCCACGAACTCGACGATACGCAGGAGGTGCAATGGGACGGAGTGATGCGGGCCATTGCCGATGCGGCCTTCAAAGAGTATGTTGCGCACGAGTTCCTCCCGTTGCGCGATCCGTTTAAAAGTTTGGGCGCCGCTGTCGATCTGTGCGATGTGTAGGCGGAAATCGGCGATATCGATATACGTGACCGCTGGTTGCAGTTGCGGAAAGGGAAGGTTCTTTGATTCGATGCGCGCGAAATTAGCTTCCGCAAAACCATCGTGAGCGGCAGCGCGGACTTCTCTCCGGCTTCTCTTCGGGGAGCAACGAATCTACAATGGTTGGCTATGAAAAGCTGCCGGTCGATTCTTGTTGTTCTGGTTTGTGCCGCATGCTCAGTGAATTGCGTTGTTCGCGCTCAGGCTCCCGCCGATTCGCGAGTGAAGCCGGTCTTGCAAGACGATCCGCTGCTCGGTGGATTCCTCAATCCGCCCAACGGAACGCGGCCCCGAGTGTGGTGGCACTGGATGAACGGAAACATCTCAAACCAGGGAATCGAGCTGGACCTGGAGTGGATGCATCGCATTGGCCTTGGCGGCGTCACCATCTTTGAAGGCTCCATCAATACACCGCAGGTCGTTCCGCATCGACTGATCTACATGACGCCCGAATGGAAGGGTGCTTTCAAAACTGCGGTGACCACGGCGCGAGGCATGGGCATGGAAGTTGCCATCGCCAGTTCGCCGGGCTGGAGTGAAACCGGCGGGCCATGGGTGCCTGCTGCGCAGGGCATGAAGAAGATGGTCTGGAGCGCGACGCGCGTTGAAGGCGGGCAACCCTTCAACGGCAAGCTTCCGCATCCATCTGAAGTCGATGGAACCTTTCAAAACTTCGCAGTTTCCGGGCGCCGAGCCGCGGACGGAACCATTGTGACACCTCCGCAGTTTTATGCTGACTCATCCGTCATCGCGTACAGGATTCCCAAAGGTGACGAGTCGCAGGCAGAACTGAATCCACACGTCACTTCGAGCGGCGGAACAGTGAACGTGGCCGCGCTCTCCGACGGCGATGTGAACACGGTGGCGCTCGACCTGCCGATGGACGCACAGCCGAATGCGGCATGGGTGCAGTTCGACTACGGTCATCCACAAACGATCCAGGCAGTCACGTTGGCCAGTCTGAACGATGCGATCAGCGTCTTCGATCATGAGAGCAACACAGCCCCGCCGTTCATCGAATCGAGCGACAACGGCGTTAACTTCAAGAGAGTAGTCGACATCCCTTTCAGCAGCCTGGTCGAGCGAACGGTTTCGTTTAATGCGGTGACGGCGCGGTACTTCCGCATCGTCTATCCCGCGCAGCCGGAAGGCCCGCCCCAGCGCGGCCACAAGATCACGGAACTCGTGCTGGCGAGCGGAGCGCGCATGAACGAATGGGAGCAGCGCGCCGGATATGCCAACGCGCGAGACTTCTATGCCATTCGCGATCCGGAAGTAGCGCCGCAGTTCATCGTGCCGCAAAACGATGTGATCGACTTGACGGCAAAAATGCAGCCCGATGGATCGCTCGACTGGACGCCGCCCGATGGGGACTGGATGGTTCTGCGCATCGGCTACTCGCTCACTGGCCATGAGAATGGCCCAGCGCCGGCGGAGGCGACCGGTCTCGAAGTCGATAAGTTGAACCGCGAGGATGTGAAGAACTATCTCGACGGCTATCTCAAGATGTATGCGGATACGGTGGGCCCGGAAAACATGGGCAAGGATGGCATCTCGTGGTTACTAACAGACAGCATCGAGGTAGGCCCGCAGAACTGGACGAATAACATCCTCGAAGAGTTCCAGAAGCGGCGTGGATACGACGCGCGCCCATGGCTGCCAGCACTTACCGGCGCGGTCATCAAGAGCACCGAAGATACAGACCGCTTTCTCTGGGATTTTCGACGCACGCTCGGCCAGCTTCTGGCGGAGAATCATTACGGCGAGATCGCCGACGACCTGCACAGCCATGGAATGAGTTACTACAGCGAAGCGCTCGAATATCATCGTCCGTCTCTGGGCGATGACATGGAGATGCGCAGCAAAGCGGACGTCCCCATGGGGGCGATGTGGACCTGGGCGGACAGCCCGGAACCGGAAGTGGATTACCTCTCGGACCTGCGCGGAGCCGCGTCTATCGCTCACATTTATGGACAGAATCTGGTCGGTGCCGAGTCGATGACGTCGCGCGGTCCGGCGTGGTCTTTCTCGCCGAATAGCCTGAAGAAGGTTGCCGACCTGGAATTCGCGCTGGGAGTGAATCGCTTCGAGATTCATGAGTCCACGCATCAACCCGCGCCAGACCTGGCGCCTGGGCTGACTCTGGGGCCGTACGGACTTTGGTTCAATCGCAACGAGACCTGGGCCGAAGAGGCCAAACCTTGGATCGATTATCTTGCGCGCTGTTCCTATATGCTCCAGCAGGGGCATTACTCCGCTGACGTTGCTTACTTTTATGGCGAGGAAGGCCCGCTGACCGCGGTCTTCGGGTGGAAGGGAATTGAGGACGCGCCGGATGGTTATGGTTTCGACTTTGTGAACAGCGACGTCATTCTGCACGAGCTGTCGTTCAAAGATGGTCGGCTGATGACGCCGGGAGGGACGAGTTATCGGATCCTCTATCTCGGTGGGCGGAGCCAGCGCATAACCTTGCCGGTGTTGCGCCGGATTCACGACTTAGTGGCGCAAGGCGCGGTTTTGGTGGGCAGCCGGCCCGCGGATTCCCCGAGCCTCGCAGATGACGAGAAGGAAGTTCGACGCGCAGCGGATCAGCTTTGGGGGAAACGGCCTGCGGCTGGTAAGTCGATGCGCAATGTAGGCAAGGGCCGCGTGTATTCGGGGATGAGCGCGAATGAGGTGCTCGACAGGCTCGATGTTGCGAAAGATCTTCAGTTCAAAGACGCATCTTGCTTGTTCGCGCCGTGGGGAAAGAGCCACGGCCAAACGACGGGCGAAGTCAAATGCGATCCAGGGCCGGAGCCACTGAACCTGATGTTTGTGCACCGCAAACTCGACGATGGCGACATTTATTTTGTCGATAATCGCGAAGACCGCGCCGAAGACGTGAAGGCAACCTTCCGTGTGGAGGGGAAAGCGCCGGAGTTATGGGATCCCGCGACGGGCGAAGCGCAGCCTGTCTCGTACCGCATCGCTGACGGCCGCACGACCGTTCCGCTGCATCTTGATCCATACGGGACAACTTTCGTCGTTTTTCGTTCGCCGACAGCGAAAAACACTTTGGAACTACCTACTCCGAAGGAGACTGTGATTGATGGCCTGGACCCGGCGCTTAACCGCGATTGGAGCGTCAGCTTCCAACCGGGCAAAGGCATTCCGGAGTCGATCGGCTTCCAACGCCTTTTCTCCTGGTCCGACTCGCCGCTTCCGCTTTCCGACGAAGCGCTCAAGTACTACTCAGGCACGGCCACTTACACGAAGACGATCGAAGTTCCGGCGGATGATTTGGCGCAGGGCGCGCATCTCTCGCTGGATCTCGGCGACGTTCGCGAGCTCGCCGACGTGAAAGTGAACGATAGGGACCTCGGCATTCTTTGGAAGACGCCGTATATGGTCGATGTTACAGGCGCGATAAGAGCGGGCAAGAACCGGATTGAAATTAAGGTGACCAATCTCTGGGTGAATCGCATGATTGGCGATCAGCAGCCGTGGGCGCTGAAGAAGTACTCGTTTGCCGATTTCATGCCTTACAAAGTCGATTCGCCGTTGTTGGCGTCGGGACTCCTTGGGCCGGTGCACATGATTTCTGTAACCGTCCCATAGCGACATGGCCTGAGAAGTGGCAGTTACACCGATGCCGGCGCAGTGTCTGCCTTCAATGGAAGGTCCTACTGGACGGTCACGCTGATAGGTGTCGACACGCTTGTCGATCCCGATGCTGCAGTCACGGTGATGGTGTAAGTGCCGCTTGTGGTTCCGGAGTTGCCGCTGCCTCCGCCAATTGTGTTGCTGCCGCTGCTGCATGCCAGCAGCCCGCCTCCAAGCGCAACGAACAGGGCGACGATGGTCAGCATGTTGCGCAATCCGCGCCGGCGCGAAGGAATCCAGAAGAGGGCGACGCAGGCGAGCACCGCGCCGCTTGTGCCGTACCAGCGTGACGCGGGATTTTCCGGCCCTTGATTCGCGCCGACAGTCGAGGGCGTTGTGATAATCGTCAGAGTTGCGCTGGCTGCGCCCGATCCGGAGATTGCGACCTGCGCGTTGGAAGGAGTCCAGCTAAATATGGGAGGGTCCTGCGCGCCTGTAGGGCGGTTTGTTATAGCTGCACTCAGCGCGACTGTGCCTGAAAATCCGCCAGACGGAGTCACGGTGATGGTCGATGTGTCGCCGCTGCTCGAGCCCTTGGCAAGCGTTATGGCGGTGCCGCTGATTGTGAATCCGGCCGCCCCACCGATAACGAAACTCTGGATGCTGCCCGAAGTTGTGGCGACGCTGTTCTGTGCGAACGCCTGAAAGTAATATGTGGTGTTCGCGCTGAGGCCCGACACGGCGGCACTGATATTCACAGCCGCGGATCCGGAACCAACATCCTGCGAAGCCGTCTGGCTTGCTCCATTCAGCGTGCTGCTGGTTCCGTATAGGAACCATGCGTGGGTCTCGGAGCTATTCGGCGTCACCTGTCCATTTAAGGTAGCGGAGTTTGCCGCGACCGCGGTAGCGGCGGAGGTTGTAACGCTCGACGTCTCCGATGCCGGTACCACTGTGAGTGTGACCGCGGCGCTGGCTGGGGCGTAGTCGGTGGAGTCAACGGGAGCAAACGAAACAGAGAGCCCGAAGCTCCCAGGCGACGAGAAGTAAGTTCCGGAGGCAGGGGTGTAGGTGAATGAACCAGAAATATTCGCCGTAGCATTCAATTGTGTTGCGCCCAGCACGGTTCCCGTGGGGACTGTGGCCGGCGTGGGCCAGGTCACGGCAGGTGTTGCGCGATTGACCGTCAGCATGACAGACGCGACGGCGTTGCTGTAATCGGCCGAATCGGTCGGCGTGAAGACAAGCGAAAGTGTGTGCTGGCCAGCCGTGAGAACTGCGCCCGCTGCGGGCGAATAGATAAATGTACCGGCCACGCTGGCCGTGGCGTTGAGCTGCGTGGCGCTCAGCGCCGTACCGTACGCGATCGCGGCGGGTGTGACCCACGTGATCGTAGGGACGGGTTTTGGCGCGGTGACGATGATCGTCGTTGATCCGGTTGCGTCGCTGTAATCCAGAGAAGCGGATGTGTACGATGCCGTCAGCGTGTCGGTTCCAAGCGCGAGTGCGTTGCTGGGAATCACAATGTAGACGCCGTTGCTCTCAGGGCCAGGGATGTCGAGCGTTGTGGCGACCGACGCATATGTGCCGCTGGAGAGCGTGACCGTTCCAGTCGGGGGAGTACCGCTGCTGCCGGTCACGGTGATCAAGATCGACGCCGATTGAGCCGTGGTGACCGTGGGTTGGGCTAGAAGCGTGACTGTGGGCGCGGGCTTGGAAGAACCGGTATTGGTGTACCCATTAATGAATTGACTGACGTCGAGCGAGCCGAGTCCGGTGACCAGGCTGTAGCCACCGGTCGCCCCTAATTGATAGCCCGCCTGGCCGCCTGTGAGCCCGGTGGGCCCGGGAATGCTGTTATTGCACATGCTCGGCGTAGCAGTGGAGCAGTTCGACACACCGCTTGAAACAACCGAGACCTGATGAAACGCCGCCGGAGTGCCGGACGCCATGGAGTAAAGCGAAGGATTCAGGTTACCCTGCGCGGAGCCTGATTGCTGGTCGATGAGCGCGGCCACCCCCGCCATTCCCGGCGCAGCGGCCGATGTGCCCGAAAAGACAGTGAACGGAGTTCCGCCGGCACCGCTCACGCAACTGCCGTCGCCGGCTGCGAAGCACCCTAAGTAGCCGTCGTGGCCCGAGGCGGAAAATGCGACATCGGGCGTATAGCGCCCTGAGCGCGTCGCGGGCACTCCCGTTCCGGTTTGCCAGCTTGGTGTGGAGATGTAACTGCTCACGCCACCGCCCGATGAGGCAACCTCTGGAGTCGAACTCGAAGTGAGCGGCTCGTTCCACGAGCCTTCGGGAATATAGCTAAGAGCCGACGCAAGGTTGGTGCCGTTGTTCGAACTCCAATAGGTGGATGAGTTGGTCGAGTCATTAAACTCGGTTCCACCGACGCAGGTAGCGTAGCTGGAAGAGCAAATGTAATTTGGACTGTTTGGATAAGGGCCGGCTGGAGGTGTGACGAATGCGGCATCGCAGCCCGAAGAGCCGGAGTCCCCGGAGGAGACGAATACCGAGATTCCCTCGGCGGCCGCCTGCTGGAACAGAGAGTCCCAATAGTCCACACCTGAAGATCCCCCCGCAAGCTCGCAGAGGCCGAAGCTGATCGACATCACATGAGCGGGGACGGGATTGGATTGGATGATGTACTGAGCGTCGTCGTCGATGCCGCCGCTGTCGGCAGAGGCAACTACCAGAAGCAGCGAGGCGCCGGGGGCGACGCTGCCCGCGCGCAACACGTCAAGTGTCGCTTCTCCCTGGTAGTCCATCAAATCGCAGTTGCTGCCGCAGCTTTCGGGCGATGTATATGCGGGTCCCGGATCGACGCCGCCGAATGCTGCGGGGATGATCTCGGTGGGGTTCGGAAATGTGGAACCGGTGAGACTCTTGAAGTTGTTAAAGTCAGCCGCATTCGTGCGCGCCTCGGCCACGATTCCGATTGTCGTGCCTGCGCCGGTGACGCCAGCCGGCAGATCGTAGATGGTCGCAAAATCGGCCGGCGCAATAAAGTTGTAGGTTGTACCGCCGTCGGGAATCGTTAAATTGGGTCCGTTCGATACCATCGGCGTGGAGAAATGATTTGGGTGGTCCTCGATTGTGAAAAGCCCGCGAACGGATCGGATGGCAGGCGCCAGCGCCGCGGGAATCGTGGGATCGGACGATACGGAGACAAGTTGCTTGCCGTTCACCTTGTAGTAGTGGAGTTCGGTTCCGAATGCCCGGCCTACGTTCGCCGCCGTTCCAGTGAATCCAACGAAGAGGCGGCTCGGCGACACCCAACTGACCTGCAGCCCTTGAGACTGGAGCCATGCGGTGATAACCGCAATGTCGTTGCCGGAAAGGCCGAAGCGCTCGCCAATTTCGTCCGGCGTGAGCCAGTGGTGATAGTCAGGCGACGAGGGGTCCTGCTGATCCCGAAGCAACTGCTCGAGCGCCTGTTCCTGTTGAGAAGAGCGGGCAAGGGCCAGCGTAACGTTGCTGATGGGCAGGTCTGCGGGGACGGCACCGGCATCATTGGCAGCAACCGCCCACTGTGGATGGTGATTGGCCAGTGTCTGCACCTGCCCAGAATTAAAGTCGCGCGGAAGGCGATCGGACGCCTGAGCAGCCGCAAAGCTCCCGGAAAACACCGCGGCTGCAAGTGGAAGGTAGAGTGCGAGTTGCAGCCGATTGCGCGGAATCATCGTGTTTTGAAGCCTCCTCTACGGGGAAGCCCGGAAAAGCGGCCAATCCGCATGCGCTCCAGGTGAGGCACACCCATGCGCAAGTGTCGGTTGAGGGCCGTGCCAATTGTCGGCTGGATTGGAGGGGCGTTCAATAACAAATCAGTGTTATATCGAGGTTTAGACGCCGAAAAAGGAATTCGCTTGCGCTTCGCAAGGGAAATTGGGAAAAATGACGAAACGGCGTGTCACCGAGAGCATTCCCAAGCCCCGATTCGGCGCCGAAAGCGAGCTTGAAAGGCTGAGGTGAGCAGGAGGTCAAGATGAGCGGTGTGAGAGTTCTTGTCGGAACGCACAAGGGCGCTTTCGTTCTGAACTCCGACGGCAAGCGGAAGAACTGGACGGTGAGCGGGCCGTTTTTCGCGGGCTGGGAGATCTACCACATGAAGG
>JBEKRG010000159.1:0-9258 GCA_049518955.1 Occallatibacter sp. | reverse complement strand
GTAAACTGTCGGCCGGCGCGAGCGTACTTCGTCGGTTTGCCAGAGGCCTGTAATCTCGGCCAACACCAGCTCCTCGAGCCGCGCCATGTCCTGCGCGGGCAGCGGAATGCGATCGAGCGCCTCAAGGAACTCGCCGATGCGCCGCCGCTTGAACATCACGGTGCGCCGAGCCGCCTCAGTGGGGTGCGCCGTGAAGACCGGCACAATGAGCACGCGCCGCAGCCAGTTCAGTGCCTCTTCCGCGCCGATGCCTACGCGGCGCATCTCGCTAAGCGTGCCCGCGAGCGACCCGCGCTGCCGCCCGGCCTGGCCGCTCAGGCGCAGCGCCACGCGGCGCCGCTTACGATGGTTCGTTTCCGCCAAATTGATGAGTTCGAAATAGAATGCAAATGCCCGCGTCAGCAAAATCGCGCGCTCCACGGGCATCGAGTGCACCAGCGCCATCGCAGCGGAGTCCTGGCGCGCAGCGTCCTCGGATTTTCCGTGAGCGTCGGCGTCGCGGCGGCGAATCGTTCCCTGCCGCAGCGCCTCGACCTGTGCAAAGAGCTCATGGCCGGCCTGCTCGCGCAACACCACGCCCAGCAGCGTCCCCAGCGACCGCACGTCGCGGCGCAGCGGAGCCTCCTTCAGGTCGCCAGTCTGCGCCTCAAGCTCGGCCAACCTCTGGGCCCAGCTCTCGGGATTCCACAAAAGAGCCATCGTATTTCGATTATGCACGACGGAGACAGGACCGGGCCCCCTCGAAGATTATGCTTCCACCATCCAGAGCCGATGGCCCACAATGGCTGCATGCCATTTGCTGGTCGCATCTTTCCCATCGCCTTTGCCTGCCTTGCATCTGTTGCCGCAATGCAATCCGCGTATGGTCAGAACACCGGCGCGCCACCGACCGCGCCGACTGCTCCGCGAGCCGTGCGACCGCCGATGCCCACGCGCGATCCGCACGCGCCGGGGTTTGTCACGGCAACCGAGTTGCCGGACGGCGCTGTTCCTGATCCGAACCAGAACGGCAACTTCATCATCGGTCCAACCCACACTCCTGCGCCCGAGCTCGCCGATCCGGCTCGCGCGCTGGACGGCACGGTTGTCGCATTCACAATGAGTTCTAGCGAAAGCAAGTATTTTCCTGGAATCGCCCGGACCAGCGACTCCCTCGGGACGCCCGATCTGGCGAATCCCGCACGGCTTCTCGGTGTAAAGACTCATCCGGCGCCTTATGTTCGCAAGGTGGCCGTTTATGTGCCGAAAGGGTACATCCCCGGCAGCGAAGCGCCCTTCATTGTGGGCGCCGACGGACCGGATCTCCGTCTCTTCGCAGCACTCGACGAACTGATTGCCGAGCACAAGCTGCCGCCCATCGTCGCCGTCTCCATCGGTAACGGAGGAGGCGACGCACAAGGCAGCGAGCGCGGCCTCGAATATGACACCATGTCTGGCCGCTACGCTGAGTTTGTCGAGCACGAAGTCTTGCCGGCGGTCGAAAGCCACGCCCATGTGCGGCTCACCCACGATCCCAATGGGCGCGTCACTATGGGCGCGAGTTCCGGCGGCTCCTGCGCGCTCATCATGGCATGGTTTCATCCGGAGTGGTACCACCGTGTCCTGGTTTACTCAGGCACATTTGTCAACCAGCAATGGCCGTGGAACCCGCGCTCGCCTCACGGCGCCTGGCAGTTCCACGAGCGGCTCATCCCGGATAGTCGGCGCAAACCACTGCGGTTGTGGCTGGAAGTAGGCGACCGGGACCTGTTCAACCCCAATGTGATGCGCGACAACATGCACGACTGGGTATTGGCCAATGAGCGCATGGCCAAAGCGCTCGACGCAAAGCACTATCCTTACCAGTTTGTCTTTGCCCGCAACGCCAGCCATGTAGACCGTGGTGTGCAGCAACAAACGCTGCCCGAGGCCCTGCAGTATATTTGGCAGGGCTACCAACCCCGATGACCTCCCGCGAGTGAACAAAAGGGATAGTCCAGCTCCGGCCCGGAAATACCGTCTGCGATCCAACTCATATGCTTTCCAACTCCGCCGTCAGTTCTTCCCACTCCGCGGTCAGCGCCGTCAACTGCCCGCGAAGCTCCTCAGCCAGCTTAGTGAGACGCTCAGTTTCGGCAGCCGAGACATAGATCCCCAACTGCTCTTCGGTGTGCGCAACGCCGCTCTCAATGCGCGGGACTTCTTCTTCAAGGAATCGGCAGCGATCCTGCATCTGCTTTTGCTTGATCGGATTCAGCCGGCGAGCACGGGGGACATGTGTCGACGGCGCGTCGTCGAACCCCTCGTAGCCGCCTTCTATGATGATCGTGGTTCCAATCGACGCAGGTTTTTCGGACTGGCGTGCCGGCGTCTCAGCGGCCACGGGCGCAGCCAGCGCTGATTTCCGTCGTAGATAGTCTTCGTAGTTGCCTTCGTACGCCGTCACCGCGCCGCCTTCGATTTCAAGCACCCGCGTCGCCAGCCGATCGATGAAGTAGCGATCGTGCGAGACGAAGACCACCGTACCGCCGTAGTTGGCCAGTGCTTCAAGCAGCACATCCTTGGCGCGCATGTCCAGGTGGTTGGTGGGCTCGTCGAGAAGCAGGAAGTTTGCCGGCGACACAAGGATCCGCGCCAGCGCGTATCGGTTCCGCTCGCCGCCTGAGAGCACGCCCAGCGGCTTGAAGACGTCGTCACCGGAAAAGAGAAAACATCCCAGCAGCGAGCGCAGCTGAACCTCCGGAATGCGCACGGCTGACCGGTTGATGTCATCGAGCATGCGCGCTTCAGGGTCGAGCACCTTGTACTGATCCTGCGCAAAGTATTCGGCCACGACATTGTGGCCCAGGCGAATCGAACCCGCGGTTGGCGATTCTTCACCCGTAAGCAGCTTGATCAGCGTGGATTTGCCCGCTCCATTCACACCCACCAGCGCCACGCGGTCACCGCGTGAGAGGTTGAAACTGGCTCTGCTGAACACGTGCTTGGGCCCGTAGCTCTTCCCCAGCCCCTCGGCTTCAGCCACGATGCGGCCCGAAGGCGGTGGCTGCGGGAATTTGAAGTGGATGACCGGCTCTTCTTCGGGCACCTCGATGCGTTCGATCTTTTCCAGCTCCTTGACCCGCGACTGCACCTGTTTGGCCTTCGTGGCCTGATACCTGAACCGACTAATGAAAGCCTCAAGATGCTCGATGCGTTCCTTCTGGTTGCGGTATGCGGCCATGAGTTGTTCGCGCCGCTCGTCCTTCTGCTTTAAATATTTCGTGTAATTGCCTTGATAAATCGTCAGCCGCTTGTTCCAGATCTCCACGGTGCGGTCGATCGTCACGTCGAGAAAATAGCGGTCGTGCGAGATGAGAATGTAGCCGAATGGATAAGTCCCGAGGTAGTCCTCGAGCCAGTTGCGCGTCTCAAGGTCCAGATGATTTGTGGGCTCATCCAAAAGCAGAAGATTAGGCTTGGCCAGCAGCAGCTTGGCCAGCGCGATGCGCATCTGCCATCCGCCGCTGAACTCATCCGTCTGCCGCACCCAATCCTCCTTGCCGAGTCCAAGTCCCGTCAGCACGTTGCCTACCTGCGCATCGAGCGCGTAGCCATCGAGTGCGTGAAAGCGGTCCTGCAGCAGCGAGTACCTCTCCGCAGCCGATTGGTATTCGGCGCCTTCGTGATCGAGCTCCGCCAACTGCCCGGCCAACTGCTCAATCTCGCGCTCCATCTCGTGGAGTTCGTCGAAGACAGTCAGGCATTCCTCGAAAACCGTCCGGCCCGCGAGTTGCAGCCCCTCCTGCGGCAAATAGCCGATGCTGATCCCGCGCGTTTTTTCAAGCCCGCCGTAGTCCAGCGATTCCAGATCGGCCAGGACTTTCATCAGCGTGGATTTGCCTGTGCCGTTGGCCCCTACCAGCGCCGTTTTCTCGTCGTTGCGGATCAGCCAGTTGGCCTCGAGAAACAGAACCCGCGGTCCGAACCGTTTGCCGGCATGTTGAAGCGTGAGCATGAAAGTCTATTTTCGCAGAGCGCGTTGTCGTGTCATTCCATCTCGCCCTGGAATCTGCGCGCTGCGGGGCAAGCACGGTTGTCTTAGGCCGCCGGGTTACTACGTCTTCGGCAGTTCCCTCCCGCTCATCAACGCGACTATGATGGATGAGCGCAAGCGCACCGGCGGCCGCAGGGGACCCAGAATGTGGAACTCTCCAACCGCAAGGCCGGCGAAAATCGCTCCGGGAATCGGGCAATCCATCCGGAGACATGCGGAGGAGAGATGGCAACGAGTTTCACGCAACGGAGAGAGTTCTTGAAGCAAGCTGGACTGCTGGGGTCGCTGGGATCAGCGGCAATGATGGCCGGCCTCCCGGAGAACGCAATAGCCTTCGGCGGCGGCGCAGCGCGCATCGTGGAGGATGCCGTCGTGCCCGCGCAAACCCCCGGCGAGTCCGAAGCCGCGCCTAAGTATCACATCAAGTTTGCCGTGTGCGGCATGAGCCACGACCACATCAATGGAATGATCGGCGCTGTCCAGCGTGGCGGCGGCGAACTGGTGGCCGCGTGGGGCGGCGAAGCGGACAAACTCGCGGCCTTTCGCAAGCGGTATCCCGATGTCAAGATGGTCGCCACGCAGGACGAGATTCTCGACGATCCTTCCGTCCAGCTCGTTCTCACCTCGCAAGTCGCCAGCGAACGTGGCCCGCTTGCCGTCCGCGCAATGAAACGCAGCAAGGATTTTCTCTCAGACAAACCCGGACTGACGACGCTCGAGCAACTGGCCGAGGTGCGCAAAACCATTGCCGAAACCAAGCGCATCTACGCGATCATGTACAGTGAGCTGCTTGAAGTGAAGGCCGCCGTCTATGCAGGCGAACTCGTGCGCCAGGGCGTGATCGGAAAGGTGATCCAGACCATCAATATTGCTCCGCACCAGATTTTTCAGCATGCGGGGGACGCGGGCGGAGGCGGAGGACGGCCCGACTGGTTCTGGAATCCTGATCAATATGGCGGAATCCTATGCGACATCGGTTCGCATCAGGTGGATCAGTTCCTTTTCTACACCGGCTGCACCGAGGCGGAAGTCGTGGAGTCGCAGATCGCGAACATTCGCCATCCCCAGCACCCGCGCTTTCAGGACTTTGGCGACATGGTTCTGCGCGGCAACCGCGGCTTTGGTTATGTGCGCCTCGACTGGTTCACGCCGGACGGCCTTGGAACCTGGGGCGACGGCCGTCTCTTCATTCTCGGCACCGACGGCTACATGGAAGTGCGCAAGTACACCAACGTCGGCGTCAGCCACCAGGGCAACAACCTGTTCGTGGTCGACAGCAAACAAGCCCGCTATATCGATTGCAGCGCCATGCCTTTGCCCTTCGGTCCGTTGTTTGTGGCCGACATCGTGAACCGCACGCACATAGCGCAGAACCAGGACGAGGCTTTGCTCGCGGCGGAACTGGTGATCAAAGCGCAACTGAATGCGAGGTTTGTAACCATCGAGAGTTGAACTACGTTGCACGCCGGATTCGGCCGAATCACTCAAAGCCGCAGGATTCCCTCGGCAACGACTCGAGAATTCTCGATCACCTGCCCGTGTATTCCTGGAACAGGTCTGGAAACTCCTTGCGCAGGGTCTCGATCTTCGGCCGGTCGCATACCAGGATGTACGGGTTGTCGGGATTGTGCAGAGCGTAGTCCTGATGATAGGACTCAGCGTCGTAGAAGCCTTTCAGCGGCACGACCTGCGTAACAATCGGTTTTGGAAATACTCTGGCCGCGTCGAGCTGCGCAATGTATTCCGTGCTGATCTTCCTCTGCTCTTCGCTGGTATAGAAGATCGCGGAGCGGTATGACGTTCCCACGTCGGGTCCCTGCCGATTCAACTGTGTCGGGTCGTGAACCGAGAAGAAGATCTGCAGTAGCTTGCCGTACGTGATCCTGGAGGGGTCATAGACCACTTTTACCGATTCAGCATGGCCCGTCGTTTCCGTTGTCACTTGGTCGTAGGTAGCGGTTTCCGCGGAGCCGCCGGAGTAGCCGGCGGTGGTCGCCACTACGCCCTTCACTCGCTCGAACACAGCCTGCGTACCCCAAAAGCATCCGCCCGCAAAGACGGCTGTCTCGCGGCCGGGGTGCCCTGCGAGAGAAGCATCGTCTTCCGGCGCCGGTATCCCGCCTCGGGTCTCGGCTCGAACCCCACGGCCCACTCCAGACAGTGCCAGAACAACAAAGAGGCCCACAACCAAAAGAGCCAGGTAGAACCAATAGGAACGAAACATCGACCCTCCAGAAATATTCGATACGCACGCCTTGAGACGCGCGAAGGAGACCTTTGGTTACAAACGATGATATCTTCCGCGGCGGGAATCGGGACGGCGCGCGACGGCAGCGGGCGAGCATAGCTCGGCATGCAAAATCGTGCAGAAAATGCCCAGCTAACACCAATTAAGCGCGGCGACCGCTGTCTTGGTGTGCGCAATCATCGCTAAGTGTGAAATTACTCGCGACCTTTTCCCTCGAAATGTGAAATTCTGAGCGACCATTTACATCAGTTTTGGGAAATTACTTGGCACACCACTCGACGATTCGTGAACCTTTAAGCGACCATATCAGGGTTTTTGGGAAACTCCAGGTGAACATTTCGCGGGGGCGAGGTCGCCTAAAGTTGAACATTTCGTGCAAGTTGAGCCGATTTCCAAGGCCCCAGAAAAAATGAGCCCCTCCGTCAAGGTTTAGATTGAGAGAACCAGGTATGAATGCGAAGACCATGACGGTTGCCGGCATTATGAGCGGCACGTCGGCTGATGGAATCGACGTTGCCATCGTGCGGATTACGCCGCGTAAGCCGCGAGTGAAGTTGACCTTACTGGCTCATGAGAGCTTCTCATTCCCATCCGCTCTGCGGCGTGCGGTGCTCCAGGCAATGAACGCAAAGGCGACTTCGACAGCGGAGTTGGCGCGCCTTCACTGGCGCCTGGGACTGGCCTACGCCGAAGCACTGACGGCGACTCTTGCGCGGCACTCGATCAAGCTCGACTTGGTCGGCTGTCACGGGCAAACTCTCTATCATCAGTCGCGCGCGGAGGTTTATGCGGACCGGCGCTTTGCCTGCACCTGGCAGCTCGGTGAGGCTGCGGCGATTGCAGCAGCGGCTGGGGTTCCGGTCGTTTCGAATTTTCGGCCAGCGGATATTATGGCCGGGGGACAGGGAGCGCCGCTGGTTTCATTGTTGGACTACGCGCTCTTCGCTGACACGAAACGCGGCAGGGTATTGCAAAACATCGGCGGCATCGCCAATCTCACTGCGATTCCTGCGGGGGCCGGGCCGGATGAAGTTATCGCCTTCGACACAGGCCCGGGGAACATGGTCATCGACGCGCTGGTTCAGAAGCTTTTCGGCAAGCGCTTCGATTCCAACGGCGGATTCGCTGCGCGCGGCGAGGTGCTTCAGCCAGTCTTGAGAAAGGCGCTTAGCAATTCCTACTTCATGCTCAAGCCACCGCGCACGGCGGGTCGGGAGCAGTTCGGGGGTGAGTACGCCCTGCGTTTTCTCGCCGGCTGCAAGCGGAATAGCAAACGGCCTGAGGATGCGCTGGCGACAGCGACCGCGCTCACTGCCGAAACGATCTCGCAAAGCTACAAAACTTTTGCTCATCCTAAAATGAGGGGCTCCGGAGTCGATTACATCGTCGCCGGTGGTGGAGCGCGTAATGGGACGTTGATGGCCATGCTCGCCCAGAGGCTCGAGCTACTGGGCTGCAAGCTGGCGGTAAGCGAAGATTTCGGCCTGCCGGCTGAGGCCAAGGAAGCCATGGCATTTGCACTCCTTGCTTGGCAAACATGGCATCACTTGCCAGGCAATGTGCCCAGCGCCACCGGCGCAAAGCGACCGGCGATTCTTGGGCAAGTGACATACGCGTAAGTCGCGCGCTTGCCGCCCGATCCGGATCTGCAGCCAACTACGGCAACGCTCCCGACCCTCACCGTCAGCCTAACGCGTTGACGCTCTTGCGACGGCTTCCGATTTCAACGAGCCGGTCTGGGGGGACTGCTCGCACTAAGCGCAGCTTCGGCCCACGGCATCATCGTCTTCAAACCGCCATAGTAGGTGTCATAGGTTCCGGCGTCGCGGTAGGGGTCGGTGCTTAGCTGCTTCTTGACATTGTTGGCAAGCGGCTTGCCGAACAGTACCATGTTCGCGAAGTTCACAATGTTCTCGGCCTGCGAGGGTTTGAGCGAATGCCCTCCGCCTCCCATGTAAAGATCGAGCGCCAGATTTTGCGGGACGCCGAGAAACCGATACACCGGCATCGCGCCCTCATAGCCGATCGCATCGCCCTCAGCATTGTCGGCATAGTCGTCGTTGGTGTTGTCGATTAGCACGGCTCTCGGAGCAATAGCTGCGATCTCCTCGTGATGATCGTAGGGCAGGCGGTTGCCGTAGCCCCACGTGCTCGTGAGATACACACGCGGCTCAACCGGCGCCGGAATCGTATCGTTAAGAAACCGGCGGATCATCTCATTCGAATTGTGGGTCTGGTGCCGGACGTGGTCGCCCATCGATTCTGTTCCGGGTGATCGTCCCCATGGATACACGTTGCCGAACGGTGCGCTGCGGAACGGGCGATTGCCGAAAGAATCGTACCGGTAAGGTGCTGCGCCGCCGCTTCCAGAGCCGCCGGGAGCAGTCACCAGAAAACGATCATCCAGGAATCCGGCAAGCAGCGCCGCTTTTCCCCAGCGCGAGAATCCGGTGACGACCAACTTGTGAATATCCAACAAATGCGCGTAAGCGGGATCGTGAGCGACAAGATAATTCAGCGCGTCCACTCCGCGGCTCGCGCCCCAGGCCCACGCGAGTAACACTCCTCGATCGTTTCCTGCTGTGTCGAGCTGATAGGGATAAAGGGTAAAGAAGGCGCCGGTATGATTGCCGTCGTCGCTGGCCACGCCAGACACGTTAAATTTCGCACTATCCCACGTGGGAATGCTGAGAACCGCATAGCCGCCCTGGAGAAACGCCTTGTTCGGGGGGGGAAAACTTGGGTGACGCCGCGAAATCCTCCTCGACAATGACGGGGTAGGGGAGTTGCCCGGTTGTTGGCAAATAAAGGATCGGCTTGAAAAACGCTGTCGTGCCGTGATCCTTAACCGTCACCGTAATGGTTTTGTATTGCAGCGCGCCGGCGGGGCCCGGAGCGGATTCCGCGGTCAACGACTGCGGCGGAGCCGGCACGGTCCCGAACTCGTAATATTGGGCGAGGTCTTTGATCTCGGCGCGCCTCTTCTGCCAGTCGG
>JBEKRG010000158.1:0-9294 GCA_049518955.1 Occallatibacter sp. | reverse complement strand
AGGCCCTGCGGCGTGAGTTTGCAGGCTACGTGAAACTGCTTCGGCGGCTGAACGTTTCCGTCAGGCGCCAGACCGCCTCCCACCCACCCGGTTACGAGAACACGGCCTCCGCGCGCAACGATGTCGCGCACTGCCTTCAGATCTTCCGCCGCGATGTCGCCCTGATCGGGCTCGGCGAAGATCACCACGGTCTGCCCGTCGGCGCGTTCGGCCAAATCGCTCAACGGCTGCTCCCACCGCTCGACGTTGTAGCCGCTGGCCTCAAGCATCTCGTATACGGCGCGCGCGCCGTGTCGTCCGGTCAAGTAGGAGCTGGGCACGGGATTGTCGTCATTATTTTCATTGCGCGACAGGAATGCAGTCACAAATGCGAGCACAAGAACCGCGACCAGGCAGCCTATGAGCAGCCTGCGATCCCTGGCGTCGAGCGAGGCGAAGAGTTTCATTCCGCCGCCACCCCAAGCGCCGCAGCCTGCTCCAGAGCGGCATTGAAGTCCGAGGCCTGCGCCGCGCGGCCGCCGTACCACGTGCGCTCAAAGCTCCTCGTGAGGGCGGTCAGGTTGGATTTGCGCGGATCGGTTCCGTTGAGCAGGGCAAGATATTCGCGCGGAGTGCGTGCGCGATCGGCTGGCCACAACCGCTTTGCTTCGAGACGGGAGATCGACGCCCAATAAAGGAAGTGAATGGCCTCGCGCCACTGGCCCTGTGCCGCCATTGCTTGCGCGTCGCGGAGCCACAACTGCCACTCGCGCGCCGACGGCGCTCCGGTCGCAAGCTCGATCTCGGGAATCAGGCGAATGCGCGAGCGGCGTTCGATGCGCAAGAGAAACCAGACCAGCGCGGTGCAAAGCCCAACGAGCAACAGAATGCGCAGCACCCACACGATCCACGGCGCGTTTGATCCGAAGCGCACGAGACCGGAAAAGAATTTGTCGAGCAGATTTGCGAGCCATTCTCTAAGGCGCCCCATTGCCGACTCCTCGGCAACTCCGCGATAGGCGCGCTGAGCCAGGATTGCGTTAAGAGATTTTCGCTCGTCGCTGTAGTTGGGAGTGGCCGCGACCGGGGCTTCTACTTGTGCTGCGTCGTCCTCGAGCCGCTGGCGCGCGGCGGTCAGCGGTGTGTCCACCGAGACGGGCTTTTTGTTCGCGCGGGAAATCGCGCCGAAGATGTCCTTCTGTGCGGCGCCGTTCTCGTTCTCTGCGCGTGCCAGCACTGATCGCAGCCAGTCGTAGCGGACTTCGCGCGTCTGCGAGCCCGCGGCGGAGAGACCTTGCACGCGGCTATCGGGTCCAATTTGCGCGGGATCGCAGGCAGGGAATTTTGTCCGTGCCGCTCCGGCCCCGGATTGTTGCGACCGCTGGTTCTGGCAGGCGGCGACGAGCGCGTCAAGATCCTTGAGGTGCTGCTGGTATTGCGCCGCGGTCACATCGCGCCAGCCTGCGCCAGATGAAAGTTCCTGAGTGAGCGCGAGGGCGGGGTCGGAAGCGCCGAGCACAAGCACTGCGACGGCCGCCACGAGATGCGCCGCAGCGTGCCGCCAACCGGAAACCGGCCACCCCAAATTCATGGTTCTTCTACGGTATCAGGAGGCGCAACCGGCCCGGAAACGCTTGCGCCTTCAGCGGGCAGCGCACTGGATGCGGGTTCCGTGAGCCCCGCCTGCTGCATCATCCACTCGATGTCGAAGCCTTCCTTGCGGATTCGTTGATCGTAGTAAAAGAGCACGAGCGCGGTCCATGAGACGGGCGCAAGCAGCACCTGCACGGTGAAGTCCACAACGAGGTAAAGGACTGCAGCGACAATGGCCGCCGCCGCGACATACTGCGAGCCTTGGCCCACCGCTCCTGCCACCGCGCCAACGATTCCGCTGACAATATATCCGATCATGGATCCGGCCATGGCCAGCGCAGCAATGAGCAGATACAAAACGAAGATGCGCCCGCGCGTACCCTGGCTCAATTTCCATGCGCGCTGCAAGGACTCCCATGCAGACTTTTTCTCCACGACGCAGACGGAGAGGCCGATCGAGTAGCCGAGCGCGCGCCAAATGATGACACCGAAGGCTCCAAAACCGATAAAGAACGTCAGGAAACCGATCGCCACGCCAGTGGCAGTGCTTCCTCCCCCAACAAGCGTCACCGAAAACAACAGAAAACCGATGACAACGCCGGCGATTGCGCCCGGCACCAAGGCGATGACCGCGGCCTGCAGAATTCCGAACCACAGATAGCGCCAGAACCAGGGCCGAACAGCATTGAACACGCCACGGATGGTGATCTTTTCGCCGCGATGCACCTTCGCCGCGGCCTCGGTCAGCCCTGCATAGGAGAAGACCGCTGCCGCGATATAAATTGGGAAGACCACAATTGCAAACAACGCAATCAGCAATGCCATTGCGGGGCTGAACGCCGAGTCGCCGGCGTTCCTCAAGCCCGGGACCGCAAGAATCGTTGCAAAAACCGCCGCGGAAACCGCAACGATGATGGCGATCGGCAATGCCGCAACTCCGGCAAAAAGCCAGAAGTTGCGGCGATAGAGCTGCGCCGTGCGGTCGAGAATCTCCCCGAGTGTAGACGGCCGTAGGGTCTCGCTCATCGTCGTCCTCGCTTGCTCAGAAAGTTTGTGGCGCCGGCAACTCAGGTTGCGGCGTCAGCCCCGCGGCCTGCATCATCCACTCAATATCGAAGCCTTCCTTGCGGATGCGCTGGTCGTAATAAAAGAGCGTGAGGCCGGTGGAGTAGATGGGACCGATTAATGCGCTAGTCACGAAGCTGCCGATTTGAGCCACAATTAGCCAGAGCAGAGGGAGTGGCTGGCCGGGATGCTTTAGGGCGAGGGCGATCATGGGGAAACCGAACAGAATCCCCAGCACCGTACGCACCGCATACACCAAGAGGCCGAGGACGAGGATCCTCCCGCGCGAGCCTTCGCTAAGCGAAATGCTGCGCTTGATCGCAGGGGTCGCCGGCAAATCTTCCACGACGCAGGCGGGCACGGCGAGCGAATAGCGAAGCGTCATCCACACTCCATACACGAAAGCCAATGCAAAAAACGGCATGAGAACGAGCATGCCGATGCCCGCAGCCATGATGGCGCCAGGGTTTTGCTGAGCCGCGCCCTGCACCGCCGTTGGATTCGTCATGAAGCCATGAGGAAGGACGGCAAATGCGATGCCAATGAAGGCAACGTAAAGCGCGGCGAAGGGCGCCCAGGCGCGGAATGCCGTGATCGTCATGAGCCATAAATAGGTTCGCAGGCGGGGCACGACGCTTTTGGCAGCGGCACGAATCGTCGCAGGCTTGTCCAGGTACACCCACGCAACTGCCCGATTGTTGGCGGCGATCGACAGCCCGGCCAGCATCAGGACGACGAGTGCTTCAACCATGGCGACCGAGGCCGTTCCCCATTGCCAATGCGCCATCAAGTTGGGATATCCGAGCAGGACGAGCGAGCGCAGATACAAAAGCTGCACGGCGAGCATGACGACGGCGAAGATGGAAGAGATCCCGGCAAAAAGCAGGAAATGAGTTCGGTAGAGTTCGGCGGTCCGGTCAAGAATCTCGCCAAGGGCCATAGGCCTGAGCTGGGTGTTCATATCATCCTCTGTGCACCTGCGACGCGCTCATTGTGCCGGTAACGCGCCGTTTTTGGGACGGTCCTCGCGGGTGAATGCACCGGAAGAAACCAACGGCTCAGTCCAGAATTTTCGTGCAAGAAAGCAATTGCGTGAACGCTTGCACGGATCGTAGCACAGGGCAGAGATTTCGGGACGGCGGTTTGTGCGGAGAATGAACGGGTAGCCGGGGGCTCTTGAAAAATCTCGGCATTTCTGGTAACTAATCCTTTAGTTGTTCGTCTATAAAACGGACGAAAACACAGGATGGAACAGATTCATCTATTAGGATCAGTCACTTAGCGATGCCGCCAAGAAAATCCAACACGCTCACCGAAGCAGAGCTGAGGCTGATGAAGATTCTTTGGCGGCGCGGCGAGTCGGCCGTTACCGACCTGGTTGAAGCCCTGCCGGAAGGCGAACAACTGGCCTACAATTCTGTGCTCACCACCATCCGAATCCTGGAGCAAAAGGGTTACGTCGAACATCGCCAGGAAGGGCGGGCCTTTGTTTACTGGCCATGCGTCAAAGAAAACGAGGCGGGACGCACAGAAGTGCGCAACGTGATGAATCGCTTCTTTGGTAACTCGCGCGAGAAGCTGCTCTTAAGTCTGTTGGGCGACGAGGAAATCTCCACAGAGGAGCTGGACCGACTGCGCGACGCGATTCGCAGCGCGTCGCCCGATAAAGAAGCGATCCGGAACGCGGCGCCCGATACGGGGAATGACCGCGAGAAGGGCGGGAGATAAGGATGCCCTTGGTGCACATAGCGGATTCGGTTTTGGCGGGTCTTGCTGAGTCGGTGAGAGCGGCATTCGCTGGTTTTGCGCACGCCGCGGCACCGGCGGCTGTGGCGGCGCTGTGGCAGGGCGTGCTGGTTGCGCTTGCTTTAGTTCTTTGCTTGCGATTCGTGCTTCGCATCTCCGCTGCGCATCGCTTTGCAGCTTGGGCGGCGGGATTTGCAGTTGCGGCTCTGTTGCCGTTCTTGCCATTTCTCGAGCACCCCGGAGCTGCGTTCGCTGCTACGCCGCCTGGTGCAAAAGCAGCAAGGCCCTTGCTTGAGTTGGACAGCCGATGGGGATTCGCCATCGCCGCTTTGTGGTTGGCTGCTTCAACATTTCGCGCTGCAGAGCTGGTTTTTCATTTGTTGCGGCTGCGCAGACTATGGCGCGGCGCTATCCCGGTCGAAGCGGAAGCCCACCTTCGCTCGTTGCTTGCTGCTGCATTGCCGGCGCGGCGCATCGAGATTTGCACCACGCCCGACCTTGACCGGCCGAGCGTCATCGGATTTCTCGCGCCGCGGATTCTCATTCCCGAGTGGCTGTATTCACGGCTGACTCCGGGCGAGCTCGAGCAAGTGGTTTTGCATGAAGCCGAGCATCTGCGCCGGCGCGACGACTGGACGAATCTGCTGCAGAAGCTTTTTCTCGTTCTATTTCCTCTAAATCCGGCGCTGGCATGGATGGAGCGTCGCCTTTGCCGCGAACGCGAGATGGCCTGCGACGAGGGAGTCGTTCAGAGGACGCAGGCTCCGCGCACCTATGCGGCTTGCCTTGCCTCGCTTGCCGAGCGCGGACTGGAGCGCCGGGAATTGCAGCGGCGGGAGTTTCTGCGCCGAGCGCAGGCGCTTTCGCTGGGCGCGTTCGAGCGTCGGCCCGAACTCGTTTCTCGCGTCGATAGCATTCTGGGGCGCAAGAAGACGCTTCATCCGCTGGCGGCCCGCGCCTTGGTTGGCATGGTTGGATGCGGATTGCTCGTTGGAGCTGTTGAGCTGTCGCGCAGCCCGCAGTTTATCGCGTTCGTGGCCGCGCCGAAGCCGGATGCGCAGATGGCCGATCTCGCGCCGCAGCAGACCAATGCTCCGGGCATCGCGCGGATTTCCGATGATCGAATGAGTGAGCCAGGTTTAGCGGCGGACGATGAAATCTTTCATCCGTTCGGGCATTTCCGCGCGATTGAGACGAAGTCCGTCGTTCCTGCAACGCGCGGCGCGGCAGTGGCGCCCGCTAATGTTCGATCACCCCGCAGCGACCATTCAGGTGAGACGGCGATGACCGATCGTAGGGCTACGCCACACCAGGTGATGGTGAATGCAGCAGCATCCGCGCCGGCGGCGGTTTCCTCGCAGGGTCAGGAATTCATTGTTCTCACAGCTTGGGAAGAAGTGGAGACGTCTGCGCCGCAATCTTCTGCAACAAAATCCAGAGAAGTCGCCGACTATGAAACCGGCACTGACACGCAAATGCAAAGCGTCGACACAACCAGCAATCGCAACACATCACCGGCTGCGCAGATTTCATTCACGCGCCTGATTCTGCTCGTGTATCCGGCAAACACCGCGACGGGCTCCCCGACGGGCGCGACCACGGACACTAATTCTGCGCGCACAACAAGTTCACATTCCCATCGGCCAACCGCATCTGCATTTGATGGTGGCTGGCTGTTCTTCCAACTCTAAACACGCAATTCAACACCCATGGAGATGAAGCAATGTCTTTGACAACTAATTCATTAGTAGCAAGAGTGAAGAAGCTCGCAGTCCCGGCGGGCATTCTGGTCACGGTTCTGTTTTCGCTTGCGTTCTTCTTCGACCACAGCCGGGCGCACGCCGCTGCCGCCGGCCCACTCGATGAGAGCAGCGTCTCGTCGCTGGTTGCGCTTGATAACGCGGTGGAAGCCGTTGCCGCGCGCGTCACGCCCGCTGTCGTCAACGTGGCCGTCACCTCGCGCGTCTCCGAAGACGATCAGAACTCCGAGAATGGCGGACAGGGGCCTGGCGGAATCAATCCGCAGGATTTGCCTCCCGGCTTTCGTCAGTTCTTCTTCGGTCCCGGCGGCCAGCAGATGAAGCCGCAGCCTCAGTTTGAACATGGCATCGGCAGTGGCGTGATTCTAACGTCAGACGGATACATCGTGACCAACGACCATGTGGTCGACGGGGCGACGCAGATTCGCGTCACATTGAATGACCGGCGCGTCTTCACCGCGAAGTTGATCGGTGTCGACAAACTCAACGACCTGGCGGTGATCAAAATCGACGCGCACGATTTGACCAGCGTGCCGTGGGGCGACTCGACGAAGGTGAAGCCCGGTGAGACCGTGCTGGCCTTCGGCAATCCATTCGGCAACTTCCCCTTTACGGTCACGCGCGGCATTATCAGCGGCCTCGATCGCCCCAATCCTTACCGCGACGATCCGCGCAAGCCGGGCGCCTTCATCCAGACCGATGCGGCCATCAATCCCGGCAACTCCGGCGGGCCGCTGGTGAATGCTTATGGCGAGGTGATCGGCATCAACACCTTCATCATCTCGGGCAGCGGATCGTTTGCCGGCGCGGGCTTCGCAATTCCGTCGCAGATCGCCCAGGCCACGGCGCAGGCCATCATCAAGAACGGCAGTGTGCACCACGGCTACCTTGGCATCAGCATGAACGATGTGACGCCCGACAACTCGAGCTTCTTCAACCTGCCCGACGCAACAGGCGCCATTGTCAGCCAGGTGACACCGGACTCGCCGGCCAGCAAAGCTGGCTTAGAGAGCGGCGACGTGCTGCGCGAAGTTGACGGCAAGAGGATCCCGAACGGCAGCATGCTGCAGGTTACGGTGAGCGAGATGACTCCGGGGACCGCGATCACGCTGGGCATTCTTCGTGACGGCAAGCCGCAAACGCTGCACGTGACGGTGGGCGAGTTCCACAACACGAATGAAGAGGCGAGCAACGGCGAACAGGGTAGCCAGCAGCGCGGCCGCCTCGGACTGGCCGTGGCCAACCTGACTCCCGATCTGCGCCAGCAGTTCAACGTGCCCGATCAGGTGAAGGGCGCTGTGATCGAATCGGTGCGTCCGGGCAGCGCGGCTGAAGATGCGGGCCTCACACCGGGCGATGTGATTCTCGGAGTCGACCGTCATCCTGTCGAGGATGCGGACAGCTGCGTAAATCAGATTCACTCCGTTCCGGCGGGGAAAGACGTCCTGCTTCTCGCTTGGGCGAACGGCGGCGAGAGCTTCCTCGTGGTGCACCCAAATCAGAATTCGCAAAACGGCGAGTGACGTTCGGCGAGTAACGATCGGCATTGGAGGAACGATGGCCGCTGCGCGCGGCCGTCGCTCCCCGATGCGGATTTTTTCTTGCCCTAACAGCGAATGCCTGTGTTGATGTCTCTGATTTTGTCGCGCCAATTCTGCAACAAAGCTCCGCAATTCTGCAACAAAGTTTCCACCTCCATCGTCTCCTACAATGCATTGCCTGCAGCAATTGCAGGATCGGCGGGAGAATGCCGGGACCGTTGTCCCAATGCTTCACGGGCAGGTGGTACGAGGAGCCGAATTCGTGATGCAGAGGTAAAAGGCCGTAGTTGTCGGGCGGCTCGAAAAGTCGGGGTCTGCTTCGGGGGGAGGAGACTCCGATTTAGAGACCTGGGACAACAAAGTGCCTCACTCGGGAGTCGGGGGACATAACGGGTGAGGCACACTGTTTTTGAGAGCACCGGACTAAGAGTCAGCGGGATTCGGAATGCTCGTGAACTAGGTTCACATCCCTGAACGTCCCTTCACGTACATAACTAGATTGGTTTAATAGCGAAGTCCGAGCCTCATTGGGAAATCCTCCTCGCCGTCTTCCAGCGCGGGCATGTTGCAGTGTTCCCGGATGATCGTGCGATGACGGCCACGCAGCGCCAAGTGGCCCACTGCGATTGCAACCGCAGCCACGACCAGATGCTCCGCGCTCATCTCGATCCAGGGCTGCGCAACAATCGGAACCAAAGCCGCGCCAGGTGCGAACGCAATATACTTTAGCAGCGACGCGGCGAGGTTGGGCTGCTCCCTTGTTGATTCGCCGGTGAAGGGAACGACTTTGACATTCAGAAAAAGGATGTCGGTGAATAGCAAGCACGTTCCCGCGCCAATGAGCAACAGGCTCGCGGTTGCCGGCAACGTAAGAAGTTGTGGCGGAGCAAAAATGCGAAATACGGCGCAAGCGCTGAGAGTGATGACCAGGCCCCACGAAAGCACCCAGGTTTTGGCAGCCTGCAACTGTTCCATTGCCGCATGAAAGTGCGGGGGTCTTCCGTGGATCAGGCGGAAGATCCAGCTTCCTTGCTGATTGCCGGGAGAAACGAACGCCACGCGCAGTCCCGCAATGGTCCAGAACGCTACAATTCCGACCGCTGCGCAAATACCATCGGATGAAATCTCCATGTGGATCTGTTGATTCACGACGGCCAGCCGGAGGATGGCGGCGGCGACCACAGAGAGTCCGACGCCCGCGTAGAGAACAAGATAGATGCGATAGCGCTGGACCCGCAGCAGCGTTTGGCTGATGAAGTGAAAGACCGCGCGGCGGACCGGCGACCGGGTCAACGTCGCATGCAGCATTCTATGCAGCGGCGATGCCGCCCGATTTCGCGTTGCGTGCGTTCCGGGTCCTTCAACCAGTTGCCGCACTCTCCGTATATATGCGATAGGGTAAGCGAGCGCCGCCAGCCCTGCCGTCGCCAGAAGAGCCGCGCATCCAATCTGCGCAAGCCTTGTATAGATGGGCATCGCCGATGGGCCTCCCATCAGCCGCTGATAAATGCCCAGAAACCAGAAGGGCGGAAAGCATAACGCATAGAGGCTGCCCGACCGGAGCATCACAGGCACAGCACTCGAGACCACAGGAAAAAGCAGGAGAAGCA
>JBEKRG010000157.1:0-9335 GCA_049518955.1 Occallatibacter sp. | reverse complement strand
CTCCCGAGACAAGAAATCGTGCCGGCGCGCCCAGACTGAGCAACTCCGTCCGAATGATTTTTTCCGCGGCAGCGTTTACCGTGAGGCTGAGCATCTTCTTGCCCATTCCCGGCACGTCAACGCGGACTGCGGCGCCATCCAGTGTCCAGGTGCCGGCTCCGAGCAGTTGCGCGGCAGAGCTATGTCCGGATTTGGCCAGCGCGGCCATGACGGCTTCGCGAACTTGCTCGATGCCAAGTCCATTCGATTTGTCAGTAGCTGCCTCGGGCATCTTGGCCAGCGCGCCCTCGGTCAGATTGACGGTTGCTCCGTACCCTGCCTCATGGCTGCCAGCAACCGGGAAGGGAGTTGCGCGATACATGGATTCGGTTGTCCTTGCAACTGTTTGGCTTGCGTGCAAATCTTCAAGTATCACCTGTTGTTTTGTTAAGTCAATTCGCGCGGCCCCGGGTCCTCTGTTCCAGCCACTACCCTCGTGGGCCGCGGCCCCAACCGCCGGCGTTGTCGCCGATGCCGGTTTTTGAGCGCTTCCGCTTGTCTTTTGCGCGCCGGGCGATGGATTCGTTCGCGATCCCGTTCCGCCCGCGACGCCGCTGAGCAGCTCTTCGATGGGCAGAAGCCGCTGCGCGTGAATTAGCTTCAGTACGCCAAGTTCCAAATGGAGTCGTTGTTCCTGGCGATAGTTCAGGTCGTCGAATGTGCGCAGCACGATTTGCAGATTGCGGGTGAGCTCTTCTTCCGTGAACAGCAATGCCGTGCGCGCGGCGCGCGCTCGCTCGTCCGCGGAAATCTGCAGCAGCTCGGTCTGCTCGCCGCCAAGCTTGGCCATGAGCGCATTGCGCAGATAGCGGACCATCTGCCTCGCCAGCGAGAGCGGGCTGTGCCCGGCATTGACGAGAACGTTGATCTCTTCCATCAGCTCGGCGCTCTGGCCTTGGGCAACGGCTTCCATCAGTCGCTCGAAGACAGTGTTCGGCACCGCGCCCATCAGCTCGCGAATCTGCTCCGCCGAGAGCGCGGGACGACCGTCTTTGAGAGGAGCGGACGCGATCGCCTGGTCCATGATGGAAAGCGCGTCGCGCATCGATCCGTCGCCGGCCTCGGCCAGCAAGGCCAGCGCATCGTCTTCGGCGGCGACTTTTTCCTCGGCCGCGATCATCTTCAGCTGCGCCAGGATGTCGTCGAATTTGACCGCATGAAAGCTGAAATGCTGGCAGCGCGAGCGAATGGTTTGAGGAATGTTCTCGGGCTCAGTGGTCGCCATCATGAAGATGACGTGCGCCGGTGGTTCCTCCAACGTCTTGAGCAGCGCGTTGAATGCGGCCTCGGTGATCTGGTGCGCCTCGTCGAGGATGTAGACTTTGTAGCGGTCTCGCGACGGAGCGTAGCGCGCCGCATCGCGCAACTCGCGAATCTCGTCAATGCCGCGGTTAGTCGCCGCATCGATTTCGATCACATCCACAGCGTTGCCCTGGCGAATCTCCGTGCAGGCATCGCATGTGCCGCACGGTTCCGGTGTCGGGCGTTGCACGGTGCCCACTTCCGTCCGGCAATTTAGCGCCATGGCCAGAATGCGCGCGATGGTGGTTTTGCCAATGCCGCGATGTCCGGAGAAGATGTACCCGTGTGCGATGCGGTTCTGCTGGAGGGCATTGAGCAGCGTGCGCGTCACATGGTCCTGGCCGGCCACATCGGCAAAGCGTTGCGGGCGGTATTTCCTGGCCAGAACCTGGTAGCCCATGCGAACTTGCACTCCTAATTTGTGCCTCAGAAAACAGGAGGCCCAGTGGTGATTGTATCGGTTCAGGGCGGAGCGCTGCGGGGTGGAAATCCCCTTCTGAGAGCGGCTTTTCGCGCATCGCCCGATTGGTTACAGCCTGTGACCACCTCTAACTTGCCGAGTCAAAAGAGACAGGTGTCGTTCACGGAGCAGGCGCGTGTTCGGTCGGATGAATTCATCGTGCAAATGTGCGATTCTTTCTGTGTGAGCATTGCGGTCTCATTAAGCAACCCGATTCGTACAACAAGTGCCCGTGCACCGAAAGCAGATTCATGAGGTTGGTCTTCACAATCGCGGTGATCCTGGTCAGTCTGGCGGCTGCGCCGCGCCTCTGCGCCCAGGCGCCAAGCCAGCCTGGTTCCGGCCAAAATCAACCGGCTGCGGGCGCGCAAAGCCCCGCTCCGGCACAGCAGCCCCCGCGCACAAACCCGCAGACAAACGCGAATCCATTTCCGGAGGACACAACTTCGGTCCCGGTCATTCCAACCAGGGTCTCACCGGATGTGGCTCCGGGCGACGAAGAGCCGAGCGTACACGCTCCGATGCCCGCCGAGGACGGCGATCCTGTGCGCAGCCCGGAAGATGCTGCGGATGCCGCCGATTCGAGCAGTAGCAGTTCGAGCTCCAGCCTCGCCGGGATGGGCGACCTGAATCCGCCGGACGATGACACTACGCAACCGGGAAAACACAAGAAGAAGGGTGAAGAAGTTGTGCCCGAGCACCGTGAGACCGCGGCCGAAGACGAAGACGTGGGCAGCTACTATCTTTCGAACAAGGATTGGAAGGGTGCACTGTCGCGTTTCCAATCCGCTCTGGTTCTCGATCCCGACAATCCGGATGTGTATTGGGGCCTGGCCGAAAGCGAGCGCCATATGGGCGACTTTGCCGACGCTCGTGCCAACTACCTGAAGGTGAGGGAATACGATCCCGGCAGCCGTCACGCTAGAGACGCTGCCAAGGCCCTGGAGGATCCGGAGATTGCGAACGCGAAGGGGGATGCGGTAACCCCGGACGCGTCGGGGCAGCCTGCGCCGCCGCCGCAACAATAACGGCTGCTGATCCCCTGCTCGTCAAAAGCCCGCCCAGCGTAGATACGCGTGAATCATTTGCTCTCCCCACAAACTGCTCACAATCCCGCCCACGCAAAGAAATGCGCCCAGCGGTAACTTGATTTGCGCCCAGCTTTGATTCTTGTCGCGAGTAGAAGGTAGAACAAGCAGAACGAGCGCAGTGATCGCGCCCAGCACTACTCCCAAGCCAAAGGAGAGTAACGCGCCTTGCAGGCCGAGCCATGCAGCCAGCATGGCCATCAATTTTGCGTCGCCCAGGCCGACGCCCTCGCGCCGGCGGACGAGCCAGTAGATCCAGCGGATGAGCAGGATGAGGCCTGCAGCAGCGAGAATGCTCACCAGTGAAGCGATCGCGGCCCGTACATGTACGTTGCTCCCAAAGCTGACCAATGCGAAAGTACTTCCAAGCGGCAACGGAATCAAGCTGTACAAAAATCCGATTGCTATGCCCGGCAACGTCAATCGATCTGGCAGCCAGAGGTCCTCGGCGTCAAATGCTGCGAGAGCAATCAGCAGCCAGCAGAAGATCATTCGGCCGACGGTTCGGCCAAATTCGAACGAGAAAGCTGTCCCCGGCAAGTCCATCGCCCAAGCAAGAAATCGCCACGCAATGAAGGACCACGTGGCTGCGACCGCCAGCTCCACCAGAGGATACCGCCAGCTTATGGGCGCCCCGCACGTCCGGCAGCGCCCACGCAGCGCCATCCAGCTTACCAACGGCACATTTTCCCACCACGCCAGAGTTCGCCCGCAGCTCATGCAATGCGAGCGCGGATGGACAATGCTTTCGCCCTCGGGCCAGCGGCTAAGGCACACGTTCAGGAAGCTGCCGAAGGCCAGCCCGAGAAGCCCGGCGAAGAGGGTTCCGAGGACGCGGATCATTGAAGAGATTGAGTATACGGCTCTGATGTCCCGTGCGTAAGACGCGCTGATTATCGCCGCCGCTCCCCAAAAGGTAAAATGGAGATGGATGGATCTGCCGCCAGAGAAAACCAGCGCGAAGGATCACACGCCCGAAACCACCACCGATCCGGCGCGGGCGGCGGTATTGTTTGAGCAGTCTGCGGCCATCATGGCTCGACTGCGCGCTCCCGGCGGCTGCCCGTGGGATCGCGAACAGTCCTTCGATTCCATTCGCAAATACACACTGGAAGAGGTCTATGAGGTCTTCGACGCCATCGAGCGGCGCGACTTTGACCATCTTGCCGAAGAGCTTGGCGATCTGCTCTTGCAGGTGCTCTTTTATTCCGAGATGGCGGCCAACGACGGCCGCTTTACCATTGCCGATGTTCTTGACCGCCTGAATCGCAAACTGATTCGCCGCCACCCCCACGTGTTCGGGGATGAAGCTTCGCGTGCTGCCGGGAACAAGGCCGACGTGGACATTGATGCGGCGGGCTCAGCAGCCGGCGTTTTGCGCAACTGGGAAGAGATCAAGGCTGCGGAGAAAGTGGCAAGCGCACCGCAGAGTTACGGCGACGCGACCGGCGGGGCGGGGAATCAGCCGGCCTCGCGGCTCGACGGTGTTCTTCGCTCGATGCCCGCGCTGGCTGAAGCTTCCAAGCTCGGAGCCAAGGCGCAAAAATCCGGATTCGATTGGCCAAGCTGGCGCGAGCTGCTGCCCAAAGTGGCGGAAGAGACCGCCGAGTTGGCAGCAGAAGCCGAAGCCGGCGACGCGCGTGTCGAGGCTGAACTGGGCGACTTGCTCTTCACCGTTGTCAATCTCGGCCGCCACCTCGGCGTGGATGCGGAAATGGCCCTGCGCAACTGCAATCTGCGCTTCCGCCGCCGCTTCAGCGAGATGGAGCAGATGTCTCAGCGCCCGCTTGAAGAATTGTCGCCGCCTGAGCTTGAGTCCCTTTGGGAGCAGGCGAAGATGAAGCTGGCAGCCGTCGAGAAGCGGGGCCTCGATCATCCAACGCAAACCGAATCGCAGGCGCGGCAATGATCGACATCCGTAGTTGCAAGGGGTTCGACGAAATGGAAGCCTGCGTTCAGCTCCAGATCGAGACCTGGGGCTACGACGAAAGCGATGTCACCCCGCGCAAGACCTTCATGCTTGCTCAAAAAATCGGTGGACAGGTGCTCGGCGCTTTTGACAGTGAGCTCGCAGCAGGCCAGCCAGGCGGGCAGGCCAAAGCGCTGGTGGGTTTCGCCATGTCTTTGCCGGGAATCAAGCAGACCGAAAGCCGTCCGCAGCCCTATCTCCATTCGCACATGCTGTCGGTTCGGGCATCGCACCGCAATCGAGGCCTTGGCGCACAACTTAAATGGGAACAGCGACGTGAGGCGCTTTCTCGCGGAATCACGCACATGGAGTGGACCTTCGATCCTCTCGTTATTCCCAACGCTTTCCTCAATATCCACAGGCTGGGCGCGATCTCCCGCGCCTATCTTGTGGATTTCTATGGTGTATCCTCTTCTCGACTGCAGGGTGGGCTCCCCACTGACCGGCTTTTGGCGGAATGGGAGCTGGATTCCCCGCGAGTGGAAGCAACTTCTGCTCAGCACCCGGCAGCAACGCAAGGCATTGAAGAACGCATTTTGGTCCCAGCCCCCATTGACCGTTGGAAGACAAGCGAAGCAAGCCGTGAAAGGGCCCTCGATGTTCAGCTAGAGAATCGGCGGAAGTTTCAGCATGCTTTCTCGCGGGGACTGGTCGTACTTGGCTTCTCTCGCGATGCGGAAGGAAACGGAATCTTCGAACTGGGCTCCCTAACCCAGTTGCAATCGAATCATGGTTCTGGTTTTTCTAAGGAATGTAAAACTTTATGAGAATTGATGCGATCATTCTGCGTGAACTGCATATGCCGCTGGTGCGCCCGTTTGAGACCAGCTTTGGCGTCACCCGCAACCGGCGGATCGTCCTCGCCGAGGTTCAGTCGGAAGGTCTTTCCGGCTGGGGTGAGTGCACGGCCGGCGAGCGTCCGTTCTTTTCCGGTGAATCGACCGACTCGGCCTGGCAGGTTCTGGTTCAGGAACTTGCACCCATGATGGCCGCCGAGTCCCCTGAACATGGTGGCGATTGCCCCGGCATTTTTCGTGCTGTGCGCGGCAATCCCATGGCCAAGGCCGCTCTTGAGAATGCGATCTGGGACCTGGAGGCGCAGCGCGAGGGCGTTTCGCTCTCCCGCCTGCTGGGCGGCGTGCGCGACAGCATCGTCTGCGGCGTCTCCATTGGAATTCAACCTTCCATCGAAGAGCTGCTCTCCATCATTGAGCACGAATTGGCCGCCGGCTATCAGCGCATCAAGCTCAAGTGCAAACCGGGTTGGGATGTGGAGGTTTTTGAGCGGGTGCGTAGCCGCTGGCCAGGCATTCTGCTCAGTTGCGACGCCAACTCGTCCTATCGGCTGCGCGACGAAGATCACTTGGTTTCGTTCGACGCCTATGACCTGCTGATGATCGAGCAGCCCCTCTGGCATGACGACTTTTACTTCCACTCGGTATTGCAACGTCGCCTCAACACGCCCATATGCCTCGACGAGTCAATCCGCAACCGCCGCGATACGCTGGCGGCCATTGAGATGGAGTCCTGCAAGATCATCAACGTCAAGCTCGGCCGCGTGGGCGGCTTCTCCGAGGCTATTGCGGTACACAACGCAGCCATGGAGCGTGGCATTCCCGTCTGGTGCGGCGGAATGCTCGAGTCCGGCATAGGCCGCGCGCACAACATTGCGCTTTCTACGCTCGAAGGCTTTACATTGCCCGGCGATGTTTCCGCTTCGGCGCGCTACTTTGCCGACGACATCATCGAGCCCGTTGTCACAGTCTCTGATCAGGGCGAGATTGCGATCCCCGACACACCTGGTCGGGGCTACGAGGTGCGTACTGACCTGATCGATCGCCTCACCGCGCGCAAGGAAACCATCCGCGAGATGGCGCTCGTGGCCTGAACCCCGTTTTCATCTGTCCGGCCGCGGCTTCGGTCGCGGCCGCGTCGTTTCACAGGGACTCCATCAGCGATTCCATCTTCCCGTCAGGGCCCACTTTGCACCCTTCCGTGCGATGCGTCATTTTTATGTCGAATGGCAAATCAGGCTGGCGATTCGGGTACCGTCTTGTGACCGGTTGCCGATTCGCGTGACGAACGGTTGTCTCGCAACCTCGAATGCGGCTCCGCCCGGACTTACAATGATCGTTATTGTTTTTGTTGGTCAGGCCCATCCCACTTCTTCTTGGAGGCTTCTAAAATGAATCGACATTTTGGTGCGGCAGCGCTAGCGGCCTGCGCCTTGTTTCTTGCGGCCCAGATTCCCGCCGCCAACGCTCAAACCCCGGCCCCAACGCCGGGCGACTCGAATGCAACGGTCAAGCTTCCCTCGGGCCTCGACAAGGAGCTGATCGATTCCTCTGTCAATCCCTGCGATAACTTTGTGCAATATGCCTGCGGCAACTTCGCCAAGCTGTATCCCACTCCCGCCGACCTGCCGGGCTACGACACCCTGTTCAGGATCCAGGACCACACGGAGATTGTGCTGCACCAATTGCTCGACAAGGTAGCTGAAAAAAGCGCGCAGCATACGCCGAATGAGCAAAAGATCGGTGACTATTACGCTACCTGTATGGATGAAAAGGCGATCGACGACGCCGGACTGAAGCCTTTTCAAGCCGAGCTGGACCGGATCGCCGCCGTGACCGACAAGAAGCAGTTGACCGATCTGCTGGCGCATGACCAGATGATCAACGTGAACGTGTTGTTCAACTATTCGGAACAGCAGGATTTCGCGGATGCGACCAAACAAATCGCTGCCGTCGACCAGGGCGGTATCGGCCTGCCGGAACGCGATTACTACTTCCGCACCGGCGACGCCGCTGAAAAAACACGCAAAGATTATGTGGCCCATATCGCAACCGTGCTGGGCCTGTTGGGCGAACCTGCCGACAAAGCAGCTACGGATGCCGACAAAGTCATGGCCCTTGAAACGGCGCTGGCCAAAGTGTCAATGGATGTAACCGATCGGCGCGATCCGCACAATGTTTATCACATGATGCCCGCGACGCAACTTGCCCAGCTCACGCCGGCCATTGATTGGCCGCAGTTCTTCGCGCGCACCGGGGTTCCGGGCATCGCCGACTTGAATGTTGCGAATCCGGATTTCTTCAAAGGACTCCAGGCCATTCTCGATTCCACTGACCTTGAAACCATCAAGACGTACCTCCGCTGGCAACTCGTGACCAGCACTCCGTCCTACGCTCTGCCCAAAGCCATCTACGATGCGGACTTTGATTTCTACGGTCGAGAGCTGAGCGGAGAACAGGTGGAGCGGCCGCGCTGGAAGCGCTGTGTGGCTGCAACCGACAACGGGCTTGGCGAGGCGGTTGGCCAGGTCTATGTGAACTCCCAGCTCTCCGCTGCACAAAAAGCCTTTACCTCTCAAATGGTTCAGGACATTGAAAGCGCCATGGACGGCGAACTGGACAAGCAGGATTGGATGAGCGCCGAAACCCGCGCCAAGGCCAAAGCCAAGCTGCACATGGTCGCCAACAAAATCGGATATCCCGATCACTGGCGCGATTACTCGAAGTTGACCGTCGTGAGAGGCGATGCTCTGGGCAACGCCTTCAGAGCTGCGGAGTTCGAAAACAAGCGCCAGCTGGCCAAAATTGGAAAGCCAGTGGACCGGTCGGAATGGATTACGTCTCCCGCGACCGTGAACGCGTTTTACAACCCCACGATGAACGACATTAACTTTCCCGCAGCGTTCTTGCAGTCCCCGGTCTACGATCCGAAGGCCACCGATGCGGAAAACTACGGGCATATGGGCTTTTTTGTCGGCCACGAGCTGACACACGGTTTCGACGACCAGGGAAGCCAGTTCGATGGCTACGGAAACCTCAAGGATTGGTGGACCGCGGTCGATCGCAAGAAATTCGATGCCATGACCGACTGCGAAGTGCACGAGTATGGCAACTTTATCGCCGTGGATGACGTAAAGGTGAATTGAAAGCTCACGCTGGGCGAGAACACCGCCGACAACGGCGGCCTCCGTCTCGCATATATGGCGTTCCTCGCCGATGCCAAGCGCAAAGGCATCGACCTGACGGCGAAGGATGATTCCGGCTATACGCCTCAGCAGCAATTCTTCATGGCTTTCGGGCAGGATTGGTGCGGAGGGTGGCGGCCGCAGCTGACACGATTGATCGTGCAGACCGATCCACACTCTCCGGATCCGATCCGTGCGAATGGCGTGGTGCAGAATATGACTCAGTTTGGCCAGGCCTTCGGTTGCAAGGTGGGTCAGCCCATGATGCCCGACAACGCATGCCACGTCTGGTGAACGGATCTGCGATTAACTGAGCGGGAGCAGGTTGGAAGGTCTCTCCGGCCTGCTCTTGCTGCCCATTCTGTTCACGAATTCGCGCCCAGAAACTCGTCCACCTCGGCGCGCATCGGCATCGAAGCGGCCGCGCCTTTACGGGTGACGCAAATCGCCGCCGCCGCGTTAGCGAATCGCGCTGCGGCCCAGGGATCGTTGCCCTCG
>JBEKRG010000156.1:0-9383 GCA_049518955.1 Occallatibacter sp. | reverse complement strand
CGGCATTCGAGATCATCTTCTGCTCGAGCAGCGCGAAATACGTCGCCACGTCCGCGCCCTTAAACCAGTCGCGCGACCCGCCGATGGTCACATCGCGCAGCACGCGCGCCGTGAATCGCCCGCACGCGTCTTCGGCCTCGATCTTCACAGAAAACGGCGTCTTTGCGGGCCGCGCCGCGGGCAGCGCGAAATCGAGCGCCGCCAGTTTCAGCCCATAAATCGCCGCCGCCTCGCGCGCAATGCCGTAGTGGTTCATCGCGTCCACGCGGTTCGTGGTGATGTCCATCTCGTAGAGCGAGCCGTTGCCCTCGCCGAGCGGATAAATCCCCTCGACCGCAATCCCGCGCAGCGTCAGGTCCTCGGCCAACTGCGCATCATCAACCGCGAGTCCCGGCAAATACGCTCGAAGCCATTGGGTCAGTATCTTCATGCGAACTGCCCCAGGAACCGCATATCTCCGGCGAAAAACTGCCCAATCTCGCTAATGCCGTACTTCATCATCGCGATCCGCTCCACGCCCATGCCAAAGGCGAATCCCGAAATCTGCTTCGAATCGTAAGCGGGCTGTTTTTCCGCCGCGAACGCGAACACCGCTGGGTCCACCATGCCGCAGCCCAGCAACTCGATCCATCCCGACTGCTTGCACTTGCGGCAGCCTTTTCCCCCGCAGAAGATGCAACTGATCTGCACATCGGCGCTCGGCTCAGTGAAGGGAAAGAACGACGGAAAGAATCGCGTCTTCACCGCCGAACCGAACAGCGCCTTCATCGCATGGTCGAGCGTGCCCTTCAGGTCGCTGAAGGTGATATTCGAATCCACGCACAGTCCTTCAACCTGATGAAAGATCGGCGAGTGCGTTGCGTCGGCGGCGTCGTTGCGGTGCACCTTGCCCGGAATCACGATGCGCACCGGCGGCGGCTGCAGCTCCATCGTCCGCATCTGCACTGGCGACGTGTGCGTACGCAAGAGCAATCGGTCGCGCACCGGCCTGCGTTCCTGGCCCGCAACCACCAGCGTGTCCTGCGTATCGCGCGCCGGATGCCCGTGCGGAAAATTCATGCTCTCGAAGTTGTAGTAGTCGGTCTCGACCTCCGGCCCCACGCCCACTGAATAGCCCAGCGCCGCAAACACCTCGACAATCTCATTCATCGTGCGGGTAATCGGATGCTCGGCACCGGTCAGCCGCCGCGTTCCCGGCAGCGTGATGTCGATGGCCTCGGCTTTCAGCGCTGAATCGCTCGGACCACCGCCCAGCGCCGCGTCCAGCAGTCCCTCCACCACTTCCTTCAGCGCGTTGAAGCGCACTCCCAGCGCCTTCTTCGCGTCGGCAGGAGCTGATTTGAGCCATCGGCCGGAAACTTCATTCAGCCGGCCCTGCTTGCGCCCCAGCCACTCCAGGCGAAACGCTTCCACAGCCGCCTCGCCATCGAGCCCGCCAGCCGCCCCGCGCGCCTGTACCTCAAGCGCAGCAAACGCCTTGTCCAGCGCCCCATCGTCAAACGCTGTCAGATTCGGTATCGCTTCGTTCGTCATGTGCAAAGAAAAGGATAAAGCATCGCATCGAGCGGATGCGCGATCTTCCGCGCCCAGGAACCTTGTTACTGCAACATTTGCCCTCAGCATCACGATCGTGCCGTAGCATGGTGACCATGAGAAGAACTGTTGTCACCGCCATCTTCGCCTCGTGTTTTTCGATCCTGGGCACCACTGTGCTTTCCGCCGCGCAGCCCTCTCCCGCCGTCAACCCGATGCAGGCGGGTTATGTCGACGCGAACGGCGTGCTCATCTACTACGTCGAATTCGGCAAAGGCCCGCCGCTCGTTGTCCTTCACGGTGGTCCCGGCGCGGACCATACCTACTTTCTGCCGTGGCTCCTGCCGCTGGCGCGCACGCATCGCCTCATCTTCATTGACGAGCGCGGCTCCGGCCAATCGGAGCGCCTCGAGGACACGAGCAAGTACACCATCGAAAACATGGCCGACGATGTCGAAGCCGTCCGCGTCGCGCTCGGCCTGGGCCAAATCGATCTGCTTGGCCATAGTTGCGGCGGCGTACTGGCCGAGGCGTATGCGCTCAAATACCAGCAGCACCTCCGCCATCTCATCCTCAACAGTACCTTCGCCTCTACCCGCGAGATGAACGAAGTTCTTGCCCGCGAGAAGGCGCGGATGCAGCCTGAAAAGCTCGCACGCCTGAACCAGCTCGAAGCTGCCGGCCTCTACGGCAAAGGCGCCGTCTGGGAGCATGGCCGCTACCCGGCCGAATACGAAACCCTCGCCTGGGGCGATGGCTATTTCCCGTTTCTCTATGGCGCCAGGCCCGACTCAAACTATGACCCCGCCACTGGCAACGCCCCAACCAACTGGGAGCTCTACCGTGAGATGTGGGGTTCCGACGGCGAGTTCATCATCGACGGCAACCTCAAGTCTGTTGAGTATGTCGACCGCTTGCCCACCATCCACGTATCCACGTTGATCGTAGTCGGCGACCACGACGAGTGTGATCCCAGCCTCAGCAGCGAGATGCACAAAAAGATCGCCGGCTCGAAGCTCGTCATCCTGCCCAACTCCGGCCATATGAACTTTGTGGACCAGCCGGATCTATGGCAGAAAGCCGTGCAGGGGTTCCTGGGCGAGTAGCCGTTCGCCACAAACGCACCGCGGCCCGGAGTCCTTTCGAACCCCGGGCCGCATTTTCCGCCAGTCATATTTCGTTGTTAGGCAACTTTGGCCTTTGCCGGCCGCGCTGCCTTGGCCTTCTCTGCCTTGGCCTTCGGCGGTTGGGCCGCCTTGGCCTGCTCCACAAGCTTCGTGAATCCGGCCGCATCATGCACGGCAATGTCGGCCAGAATCTTGCGGTCCAGCTCCACGCCGGCCTTCTTCAGTCCGCTGATGAACTGCGAATAGCTCGTCCCGTTCAGCTTGCAGGCCGCCGCAATGCGCACGATCCAGAGTGACCTATACTGGCGCTTCTTCAGCCGCCGGCCGATGTACGCAAACTTCAGGCCGCGCTCCACTGCTTCCTGGGCTGCCTGGTAGAGTTTCGATTTCGTCAGGAAATAGCCGCTCGCTCGCTTCAGAATCTTCTTGCGGCGGTCGTTCCGTTTCGTGCCACGTTTTACGCGGGGCATGTGTTTCTCCTTTTTTGGATCCCGCTCGTCCGTCTCCGCCTGTTGCGGAACGCCGGGGAATCCGGTTCGAGCACGTCAATCTCAAATCCGACGGCTCTGGTTACGCGGCTGGAGGCAGGAGGCCGGCGCATTGGTTTGCGACGGCTGTCAACCTCTTCACTCGCTCTGGTCAAGCCTGAACTCTCGCCGGCTGCGAACGCTTCGCAACTAGCGGGGGCCAATACAACGGCCCGGCAGCACCGGCACGCCCCTCCTCCAAAGAGTCAAGGCGCGGAGCGCTAGGCGTAGGGAATCATGCGCGCGACCTTCAAGTAGTCGCCGTCGCTCACAAGCACACTCTTGCCCAGCTTCCGCTTGCTCTTTTTCGACTTCGACGTAAGGATGTGCCGCGTCTTCGTCTGGCCCCGCTTGATCTTTCCGGTTCCAGTCTTGCTGAAGCGCTTGGCCGCGCCCGAATGGGTCTTCAACTTTGGCATTTTCTTCTCTGTTTTGCTCGATTTTCGGCAAGCGGATCGCTCGCCGCGGGCCTTATTTGACAGGGATTTCCCTGCTCTTCAGGCCTCAATCAGTATACCGTAAGCCCGCTTTTGACGCGAGAAAGCAGATTTTCGGATCGTGCCCTGCTTTGAACGACGCCTTGCGCAGGCTAAACGATGGGAGTGAGTTAGCTGTCCTCTCGATCGGTCAGAGGCTATACGCCAGCGGGTGCTTGGGTTCGTAAAGCATGATGTCGTCCGCGCCAGGCACGGCCATCATCGCCACAAGTCCCCACCCCTGATCCCGAACTTCGCCGTGGAACTCCGCTCCCTTGCCCTTCAGCTCAGTGATCGTTTGTGAGATGTCGTCGCACATCAGGGAGATCATATGGTGCCGCGGCGATTCGTACGTCTTGCCATCGTAGACGCTGTGGGTCGGGTGCACGCCCATCTCGCTCGGCCCGGTCTTGAAGATCAGCCAACCCGGCCCTCCGCCCGCCGCATCCTCGACGTAGTGCCAGCCGAGAACGTCGCGAAGGAACGCGCGCGTTGCGGGGGCATCGTCGGAATAAATCAGGTTGTGGATGCTGGTGATCATCAGACTCAACTCCTGAGATCGACTCTAGTCCCTGGTCTCTAATCCTCGTTCCCTGTTCTTCTCACTCCGCCGGATCTTCCGCCGTGAACTCCGAGCAGCACGGCTTCTCCGTCGCATGGAAGTTCATAACCTCCACGCGCGTCCCATCGGGGTCGTACATGTTGAACTGGTATTTCCCGTCGAGCCCGATCTTGGGCGCCTGGTCGTGCCGCCCGCTCAGCCGGTCCGAGCTCACCAGCACCTTGTACGCGTCCGGAACCGATGCCACCCCAATCGAGAAGTGGTCCAGCACGCCCAGCGTCTGCTGCGTCATCCCCGCCGGAATCCCCGTGCCCGGCCCGCCCGAAACCATGTACTCAATCCAGTCGTGCGCGTCAGGAACCTGCTGGCTCACCCACTCCGTTTTGCCGTCGCGCCCGCCCCACCAGTACGGCTTAAAGCCCAGCAGGTCGCGATAAAACTTGTCCTCCGTCGCGCGGTCGTGTACCAGGATCCCCACATGGATAATGTGGTGCCCAATCGCATTCGGCGCGTCCACCGGCTTGGGGTTCGCCGGCGGCTCCATAAATTGAATGGTATTGCCCTCTGGATCGAGCACGCTAAACCAGCGGCTGCCGTCCTTGCCGCGCTCGACCTTCGCCGGCGTCTTCCATCCCTTCGCCACCAGATACTTCCGCATCCCCTCGGCGCTCTCCGTATTAAACGCCGCGTGGTCCAGCCGGTTCACGCCCACCCCGGCAGGCAGCGGCAGCACTTCCACAAACTGCGTCGGGCTCAGCATGTAGCGCACGCCCCGCGGATTCTCAGGGTCCGTCTCCTTTACCGCGCCCACACTCGCGGTGTAAAAGTGCTCAGTCGCCGCCGCGTCTGACGTGTACACAGCCAGGTGCGAGATGCCTGTAATCTTTGGCCGGGCCGGCCCGTTCTGTGCGGCGGCAGTGGCGGCGACAGCGGTTATCAAAGACCCCGCAACAAGCGCAACAAGCAAGAATCGGTTTTGCATCGCATTCCCCTCACGATTTCTAGAGCTTGTTAACCATAAATCGCTTGAGGAGGCCTGCGCAAACCGGGCGTGAGCAAGTCTGCAGTTAGCGAGTCAGCAGCGCCGTCTCATCACGTCCTCCATAAACCTGTTTTGTGTAAGGGCACGACCGGTGCGCCCACCCAGTGGGCGGGTCGCGTGCCGAAAAAGGCAAAAAAGCGGGGGTTTTAACCCCTGAGGGATGTTCCTCGGCCACTCTTATTGCAAAAATGCCACTGGCCCACCCCCGAGTCCGTCTACTATGGTCTCGAAGACAAATTCCCCTCGCTCAACAAACACGGAGTTCAAAATGTCCGAAACCGAAATCGATGGATTGGTGGCCTACGTTGATGACCTGCTGAAGGCGACTTCGGAGGGCAAGATTGAGTGGACATCGGTCAATTCCACCACATTCATGTGGAACAGGACTACGCCGCCTCTGGCGCGGCTCGAATTGCAGCGCGTTATACAAATCGACCAGGTAACAAAGGTCGTGAACGGGTTGAACGTGCCGACCCCCGAGAGACGAAATATGCAAATTCTCACCGTCCATGACCTTTCCCGAAACGGCATGAACGTGACCATCAACGGCGCGCAAGATCCCCGCATCAATGAGAAGCTCGGATCAATCTACGATTCCATCTCCGGGGGAATCGTAGGAAAGAAAATGGATTTTCTCAAAAGCACCTTACCTCTATAAAGTCGTTTCGCAAATCAAGTGCAACGGGCCATCGTGGGGCGTGCCCCCGTCCCGCCACCACCAAATCTGTCATCCTGAGCGGAAGTCGCCTCGGCGACCGGAGTCGAAGGATCCGCGGTTGTGCTTCGTCCCTGCGCCCACGACAAATCTCGTTGCCCCATCCTGATCGTCATCCTGAGCGAATTCGAAGGACCTGCTTGTTGGAACCCTGCGGAAGCGTGGGATAGCACGTTACCCAATGAACGATCTTTGTATCAGCGCTTGGCTCGCGGGTCGGGGATTCATTGCGCTGATCACCTCGGCGTTGAGGTGATATCTGGGGCCTGCTCGTGGGAGCGCGCGCGATGGGCGCATTGGCCTGTCCCCGGTAAGGTGATGTCTCAGTTTGAAGCCTGCGGCGTAGATTTCACATTGAGCAAAATTGCACAGCCAGGCCGTGCGGACGGCGGGTACCCTCTAGAAACCTTAGCAGATGAGAGGGGTCCAAAATGCTCACGCTGTTAAAGCCAGGCTTCCCACATCGACACAATGACAACGGAACTCACGATTCCATTTGCACGGGGTGTTTCGTTACAGTAGCCACGGTTCTGAATGAACCGGAACTGGCTCGCTTTGAATCGGCGCACATTTGTAATCCGGTGCGTCTGAATTGGTTTAGGCAAAGTGCGCAAGGGCACTATGAAGCCCGCGCGGCGGTCCCCTTGCAGCTCCATACGTGACCTGAAATGGCACCCGCCGTCGCTGGGGTGACCCTCAGCGTCTTCTGAACCCCCGCCCTGCCGATCCGCGGGTCGCCCACGTTTCGTCGATCCTTACTCACCAAGAAATGGGCTGCCCCACCTGGGCGCCCTCTGGGCAGCGCGTTTTTGTTCTTGCGCCCAGGGTGGGATAGCACGAACTCCAATCAAAGAGTCTTGTGTCAGGGCACGACTTCAGTCGTGCCGCAAACCGTCCAGAAACGTGAGCGGGCTTTAGCCCCTGCGGAAACACCGGGAGGAGCAGGGGCCTTCAGGCCCCTGTACCCGCCGACACAAAGATCCGAGCTTCAGCCCCGGCCGGCCGCCATCGAATCTTTCATCCTGAGCACAGCCCAACCTCCCTATGGTCTGCGGGAATTATCGGCGACTGAACCCTGTGAGTCATCTCATTGAGAATGGTCTCGCGTGAGTGTTAGGTCGCCGCCTTGATACCCTGCATCGTCGGAAGTTGTGTTGAGCTTGATGGTATCTCCGCTGATGGTGCCCTCATGCAAAATTGTGGTGCCGTTGACGGTGAGATTAAAGGAGACTTTATCGCCATCAATCTTGCCTTCGGCAATCTGGATCAGGTCGCCCTGCGGGGATTTCACAAAGCCGGTCAGCTTCGCGCCATCCTGTTTGAAGGTGTAGGAGATGTGAAATGTGCCACCGTTTTGGCCCGGCATCTCGCCGGACCAGGTGCCGGTAAGATCGGCCGCTAACGCTGTTGCTGTGGTCAGGGCAAACGCCAGTCCTGTGCAAAGGATCAAGAATTTCTTCATCCGTCGAGCCTCCTGGGGAATTCGCGGGCGCGGAATGAAACCCGCTTCTTTGGTTAGACACCCAAATAATCCGGAATGTTCCCGCGCATCAAGACCGGCGACCCAACCGGCTTTTGCCGGCTCCGTGAACGCCATTGCGGATGGAGCTAAAATCGTATCGAGATGCCGCACCCGACGTGGAATGACAGCTACGCCTCAGGACAGCTGCCCTGGGACACTGGGCAACCGGAGCCTCTGCTCGTCGAGTTCGTCACATCGGGCGCGGTCACGCCATGCCCGGCGCTTGAAATCGGCGCAGGTACCGGTACGAATGCAATTTGGATGGCGGAACGCGGTTTCGACGTACTCGGAGTCGATATCGCGCCGCTCGCCGTCGAGAGTGCCTGCGCCAGGATGAAAGAACGCGCACTGCGCTGCCGCTTCGCTGCATGGGATTTTCTCGCCGCGCCTCTGTCCGACGGCCCATTCCAGTTCGTTTTCGATCGCGGTTGCTTCCACGTATTCGATGAACAAGATGAGAGACAGCGCTTCGCGGCACATGTCGCTGCCGCACTGGCGCCGGGCGGCTTGTGGCTCAGCTTGATCGGCAGCACTGAAGGTCCGCCGCGCGAAGTCGGTCCGCCGCGCCGCACGGCACGCGAGGTCATCCTCGGCATCGAGCCTGCGCTTGAGATCGTCAAGTTGCGATCAGCCGAATTCCACGGCCGCAACGTAAAGGCGTGGCTCTGCCTGTCGCGCCGGCGCACGATGCCGGCGCAACCTTCCACGCGGCACGACTGAGACTCGGCGCAAAAGCGGCGTGTTGCCGCTACAGGCAACCATCAAGCAGTATTCGTACGCATTGTCCGCAAACGCTGTCATCGAGGCGCAACGGGCACCGTTCCGCTGGGCGCGTTGATTTGGGGAGGTGTCGATAGTATTTTGCCCTCGGGGAGAGGCAGGGGAAGCAGCCGCTGCATGCGGGCATTCTGAACTGTCTCCATCAGCGACTCCAGCGTCCAGGGTCCGCTGAGGAGGTCCTTAGCTCCGCCGGCATCAAGGCTAAAGTCAAGCACGCCCTTCGGTATCATGCCGTCGGGTAACGTGCCCTTCACTAATTCCTGGAGCTCACCCATGTCATAGATCATGTCGGAGTCGTGGAGGATGGCCTTGAAGCCGTCGCCGACCGGCTGCATGGTCAGGTTCCCAGGGTTGGAGTCGATCGAGCCCAGGCCGTTCTTCGTGAGCTGGTTGTTCAAATCCTGCATAGCGGAGACGATTTTGCCTTGCTGGGCAGGGGGCATCTTGTTGTAGCTGTCGCGGGAGAGCTGGAACGAGTTGGGATACTTCTTTGTCCCGTCTTCGGCCACAATCGAGGCAGGCGAGTTTGAGTTGCCAGCCTGGAAGTCGGAGAGCTTGGGCGTATCGATGTCGGCGGCTTTGAGATGATTGAAACCGTTTCGCTGCCCCTCGATCGACGCTGGACCATATCCCGCCGCATCTGCATCGGTTCTGCTGAGCTTGATCACACTGGCCTTGCCATATTTGTAGACGGAGGCAAAGCTACCCTTGTCCACATAATCTCCGAGCTGAGCAACGCCCTTTTGTAGCTGAACCGGTTGGTTGGCAATTTTCTGAGGAGCGTCGTTGATGGCCTCTTGAAGCGCACTGCCCTGGATTGGCGTCTTCGCTGAGGCGCTGACAGGAGGAGGAGCTCTGCCCTTGAGGGCTGCGCCGGCAGCTTTGGTTGCGCCGGGGATGAGGACGTACGTGCAGATGCGCCGCCCGGCCGCGACGCCCTGGTCGTAGGCCGTCACGTTGCTGCCGACAACCAGCGTTGTGAGTTCAGCGGCAATGGCCTTCAGAGTGACGGAGTCGCCGGGGGTGACTCCCCACGCTTTTGCAGCATCGACGAAATCGCCTTGGGCAAAGTAGCCCAGGCCGGCAATCTTGCTCCCCA
>JBEKRG010000155.1:0-9401 GCA_049518955.1 Occallatibacter sp. | reverse complement strand
TGCCCGATCCTTGCGCTTAGGAATTCGCGAACGCCGCTGACGCAGAAAGCGACGCTCGCACTGAACCCATCCGCTTTCCCTGCGGATAGAAAGGTCACTCCCCGATGAACAGCTTCAATAGCCGCGCCGTGCTCACCTCCGGCAGCCGCTCTTACACCATCTATCGCCTCCCTGCCCTCAGCGCCCGCGGCCCAAATGGCGACCGCGGCTTAAACCTCGCGCGCCTTCCCTTCAGCCTTAAAATCCTGCTCGAAAATCTGCTGCGCCGCGAAGATGGCATCAACGTCACCGCCGCCGACATCGAATTCCTCGCGCGCTGGGACGCGAAAGCCGAGCCCAGCCGCGAAATCGCCTACATGCCGGCGCGCGTCCTCATGCAGGACTTCACCGGCGTCCCCGCAGTCGTCGATCTGGCTGCCATGCGCGACGCCATCAAGACCCTCGGCGGCGATCCTGAGCGCGTCAATCCCCTCGCCCCCGCCGAGCTCGTCATTGACCATTCTGTCCAGGTGGACGAGTACGGCACGCCCGCGGCCTACGAGGCCAACTCGCTCCTCGAATTCCAGCGCAACCGCGAGCGCTATGCATTCCTCAAGTGGGGCCAGTCCGCGTTTCGCAACTTCTCCGCCGTGCCACCCGGCATGGGCATCTGTCACCAGGTCAATCTCGAGTATCTCGCCCGTGTGGTCTTCACCACAGAGATCGACGGCCAACTCACTGCCTATCCCGACACATTAGTCGGCACTGACTCGCACACCACCATGATCAATGGCCTCGGCGTCCTCGGCTGGGGCGTCGGCGGAATCGAGGCTGAAGCAGCGATGCTCGGCCAGCCTGTCTCCATGCTCATCCCGCAAGTTGTCGGCTACAAGCTCACGGGCAAGCTGCGCGAGGGCGCAACGGCCACCGATCTCGTTCTCACAGTTACGCAGGCGCTGCGCAAGCTCGGCGTCGTCGGCAGATTTGTTGAATTCTACGGCCCAGGAATCGCGGAGCTTCCGCTCGCCGACCGCGCCACCATCGGCAACATGGCCCCCGAGTATGGCGCCACCTGCGGCATCTTCCCTGTCGACGCGGAAACTCTCCGCTACCTTTGCCTCACCGGCCGCAGCGAAGAACAGATCGCGCTCGTCGAGGCCTACTACAAGGAGCAGGGCCTCTTCCACACCACCGGCACGCCCGAGGCCGAATATTCGCAGACACTCGAGCTCGATCTTGCCACCGTCGAGCCGAGCGTTGCTGGACCCAAACGTCCGCAGGATCGCGTGCTGCTCAAAGACGCAGCCGCCAGCTTCGCCGAGCAACTGCCTTCGCTACTCGCTCCCACCGCCAAGCCGCTCGGCACCCGCACCGCCGCTGCGTGGCAGCGCGACACGGTCACCGACACTGCCATCGGCGTTGAAGACAACGAAGGCCCCGACAGATCTTCCGCTGCGCAACCCGTCGCGGCTCATGTCACGACAACAGTAAAGGAGCGATTCCACGTCGATCCCGACCGCTATCTCGATCACGGTTCGGTTGTCATCGCCGCCATCACAAGTTGCACCAACACTTCGAATCCATCCGTGATGATCGCCGCCGGACTGCTCGCAAAGAAAGCCGTTGAAAAGGGCCTCACCGTTCCGCCGTGGGTCAAGACTTCGCTCGCGCCGGGCTCGCGCGTCGTCACTGATTACTACCAAAAGGCCGGCCTGCTGCCCTTTCTCAATAAGCTGCGCTTCAACGTCGTCGGCTACGGCTGCACCACCTGCATCGGCAACTCTGGCCCGCTACCCTCCGACGTTTCGAAATCCATTGAAGAACACGGCCTCGTCGCCGTCAGCGTCCTCAGTGGCAATCGCAACTTCGAGGGCCGCGTCAACGTCGACGTGCGCGCAAATTACTTGATGTCTCCGCCGCTCGTCGTGGCCTTCGCGCTCGCCGGCAAGATCGGCCACAACTTCGACGCCGACCCGCTCGGCGCCGACCAAAACGGCAAGCCTGTCTACCTGCGCGACATCTGGCCCACGCAAGCCGAGGTCTCCGCCGCCATCGAGCGCGCCGTTTCGAGCGAAGGCTTCCGCAAGGAGTACGCCGCCGTCACCGACGGCGACGCTAGTTGGCAGGGCCTCAGCTTTCCCACCGGCGACGTCTACCAGTGGGAGCCCGACTCAACCTACATCCGCCAAGCGCCGTATTTCGACGGCATGACCATGACCCCCGCGCCCGTCACCGACATCGCAGACGCGCGCGTCCTCGCCGTCCTCGGCGACTCGGTGACGACAGATCATATTTCTCCCGCCGGCTCCATCAAAGCCAACGGTCCCGCCGGAAAATATCTCACCGAGCACGGAGTCAAGCCTACCGATTTCAACTCCTACGGCTCGCGCCGCGGCAATCACGAAGTCATGGTGCGCGGCACCTTCGCCAATGTGCGCCTGCGCAACAAGCTCGCGCCCGGCACCGAAGGCGGCGTCACGCGCCTGCTTCCGGAGGGCGAGCAAATGTCCATCTTCGATGCCAGCGTCAAATACGCCGCGCGCGGCACGTCGCTCATCATTCTCGCCGGAAAAGAATATGGCTCGGGATCTTCCCGCGATTGGGCCGCCAAGGGACCAAAGTTGCTCGGAGTCCGCGCCGTAATCGCAGAAAGCTTTGAGCGCATTCACCGCTCTAACCTCGTCGGCATGGGCATTCTGCCGCTCCAATTCGCGCCCGGAGAAAACGCCGAATCCCTCGGCCTCACCGGCGAAGAAGTCTACGACTTCCCTGGCCTCACCGCGCTCCTCAAAGAGCGTTTCGCCAACGGCCGCAATCTTGTCGTGACTGCCACCTCGTCCAAAGGCCCGAAAAAACTCCATGCGATAGTTCGCATCGACACGCCGCAGGAGATCGAGTACTACGAGCACGGCGGCATCCTGCAGTACGTCCTGCGTCAACTGGCTGCAAAGTAACGGTGTTCTCGCCGGCGCGGCCTCGAAAGAGGCTGAGCCGGCGGAATCTCCGCCAATTTCCTCCAAACGTAATCTCGACAGCTTGCGTCCAACTGGCTACAGTAATGCAACGGACCTTATGCTGATTCCCCGGCAGATGCGGTTCTTTTGGCTCGCCCTCGCCCTTTCCGCGGCGTCGATCTGCGGTTGCGGCGGCCACTTGGCGAGCGGAGGAACCGGGGGCGGTGGAGGCGGAGGAGGAACCGGCGGCGGCGGCAGCACTCCCGACTTTTCGATCTCTGCGAGCACCTCGAATTTGAGCCTGACACAAGGAACCCAGCAGCCAGTGAGCCTGTCCGCTACGGCTCTCAATGGATTCTCAGGGACCATCAGTGTCGCGGTCAGCGGACTTCCGGCGGGCGTCACGGCGTCACCCTCAACCTTCAACCTTGTTCCGGGAACGCCTCAACAAGTTGCTCTGGCAGCTTCCGCATCGGCTGCCGCGAGTACATCGACGGTGCAGTTTGTCGCCACTTCCGGGGCGCTCAGCCACACCGCTTCCGTCACCCTCATCGTCAAGCCTGTCGTAATAACTCCGGGCGTGGACGTCGTCACCTACCACTACGACATCGCTCGAGACGGTTTGAATGCAAGCGAAACCACTCTGACCCCGAGCAATGTCACTTCATCGAAGTTCGGATTGCTGATGCTTCTGCCGGTCGATGGATTAGTCGACGGGCAGCCGCTTTATCTTTCCAACCTGACCGCCGGTGGCCAACAGCGCAACGTCGTCTTTGCCGTGACCGAAAACGACAGTGTCTATGCGTTCGACGCGGACAGCGGCGCGCAAATTTGGAAAACCTCCGCCCTCGGCGTCAATGAAACACCCAGCGGAGATCACGGCTGCGGCCAGATCTCTCCCAAGATTGGCATCACTTCCACGCCGGTCATCGACCGATCCGCAGGCCCCAATGGGACCATCTTCGTGGTGGGCATGTCACTGGACAAGTCGGGCGCCTATCATCAGCGGCTTCATGCCCTCGACGTCACCACGGGCGCGGAGCTTGCCAACAGTCCTTCAGAAATCCATGCCACTTATCCCGGCACCGGCGCCAATAGCTCCGGGGGAAATGTGGTCTTCGATCCCAGCCAGTACGCCGAACGAGTCGGGCTGTTGCTCATGAATGGCACCATCTACCTGGGCTTCACATCGCATTGCGATTCCGGTCCGTACACAGGCTGGCTGATGGGTTATAACGAATCGACGCTCGCGCAGAGCAGCGTTCTCAATCTCACGCCCAATGGCAGCGAAGGCTCCATCTGGATGGCGGGCTCGGGCCTGGCGGCGGATTCCAGCGGAAATATCTATTTTCTCGATGCCAACGGATCGTTCGATACCAGCATGAATACGAATGGATTCCCTTCGTCAGGCGATTTTGGGAACGGATTCCTGAAGGTCTCCACTTCAGGCGGCACACTTGCTGTGGTTGATTATTTTGAGGCCTACAACACAGTGAACGAATCGGACAACGACCTTGATCTCGGTTCTGGCGGAGCACTGGTGCTGCCTGACCTGACCGATGCATCGGGCGCCGTACATCACCTGGCGGTTGGCGCCGGAAAAGACGCCAACATCTACGTGGTCGATCGCGACTCAATGGGCAAATTCAATCCGAAGAACAACAACGCGATCTACCAGGAGATCTTGGGACAGATTGGCGGAGTCTGGTCGATGCCCGCGTACTTCAACAACACCGTTTATTACGGAGCGGTCAGCGATACGCTCAAAGCCTTCACGATCACGAATGCCAAGCTGGCGACGGCGCCAAATTTTGCAAGCGTCACCAGTTTTCCTTACCCGGGATCGACTCCGGCAGTCACCGCGAATGGAACCGGAAGCGGAATCGTGTGGGCAGTGGCGAACTCCTCACCGGCTGTGCTGTACGCTTTTGACGCAACCACCCTGCAAGAGCTTTATGACAGCAACCAGGCTGCAAACGGTCGCGACGAGTTCGGAAACGGCAACAAGTTCATCACGCCGATGATCGTCAATGGCAAGGTTTACGTGGGCACGCCCTCCGCTGTCGCCGTCTTCGGTTTGCTGCCCTGAATGGGCTAGTTGCGGAACCGTTCTAATTCGTGCTCGGTGGCATCATCTTTGCGGCCAGCGCCTGGAACGCAGCCCAGTTTGCCTCGATAAGCGTCGCGTTCGCCGCAGAGATCGAGTTCGGCGGGTACGACGAAATCACGCCCTGCTCCTTCATCCCCACAAACCCCACGTCGTTGATGATGGCGCCGGTGATCACAATAAACTCCCGCGTCTGGAGGCCATTCGCGTGAATGATCGTGGAGATCTGCGAATATTGCGAGTCGATGTTTTGCGCCTGCTGAGTAATCGTCTCTTTGCCTGTGGTGTTCGCTGACTGATCCATCGCCGCATTCAGGCTGGGGTTGGCCGCAACCAGCTGGTTGATGCTCTGCATCGCGGTCGCCGCCTTCTGCGCCTTGTCCAGCGTGAGCGCGTAGTTGCGAACCTCGTTCACATCGGGATTGTCACTGGGCGCGCCCTGTGCGCTCATCGCCGTCGCCAGCGCCATCAGAGCAACTCCCGCGAATACCGGCAGTGCTTCGCGAACTCTCATCGGTTCCCTCCATGGATCCTGATTGTTTTTGGTTGCTTGTTATTGCTCTTGCTTGTCCGGTTTCCGGCGTCCGGAACGGGGGGAGCCCATTTTGCCTGCCCGGTCACGAGAGAATATACCCCCGCGCGCCCGCCTCGCCACAGAATTTCCGTGAAGATTTCGCCCTTAGCGAATCCGCGGGATCGGGAGCTCCATCGTCCGCCACGCACCCCTGTCTGCGCCGAATTAACACAAAAGCGGTATCGCAATTTTCCGAAACGTTGCTAACCTCTTCGAATACGTGGGCCGGGGAAAGGATCCGTTGCGGCATTGCTAACCTCATACTGATCCCAACCCCGGACACCCGGACAGCCTGCGGCACAATGTCTTGTCGCGAATTCACTCATATTCCAACGTGGTCCCGAGATCTCGATCCTGAAAAATGGGAGCGCACGTAGGCCCTTCTTTGGATTCGTCTAGCGAATCCGCGGGATCGGAAGCTTCGGCGCTGACTCCCCTCGATCGAGCGCCTGTAGCCACTCGCGCACGCTTTCGCGAACAACCTCGACTTCAGTTCCGGCGTATGCCGCGGGGAACGATTCGAGCCGGCGCAGTGCTCGACGCAGCAGCGATGCTGCGCCTCTGAGATTCTCCCGTTGTAAATGGTGAAATGCCGCCGTAATCTGGATCAACGCTTGCAGAAACGTCTTCTCTGGCTCATCGCACTTCAGCCAGACGCTCTCCCAATGCTCATGCGCCAGAAAGAATTCGCCGGTCCTGTAGCATTCGAGCCCGTCCGCCAGCGCGCCAGAACTCCAGTCCAGGGACATCCGTTCCTCATTGGGTTCCCTGTCCACTGTTCACTGCTCACTGTTCACTAGTCTTTCTCTTCCAGCACTTCGTCCAGCAGCATGCGGAGGCTGTTGGCACGGGCGTGGCCCAGTTGCAAATCAGCCGAAGTAGCCTGCGAAACTTCATCGGCTAGATTCAGCGCAGCCAGTACAGCGACGCGCAGTGAATCGGCGGTGCGCCCGTAGGCGGCTACGGCGCGCATCTTCGCGTCGACAACCGCAGCCAGCTCCCGAATGTGCTCTTGGTCCTGCCCTGAAAGATGGTAGAGCTGGTCGTAAATCTCCACCGTCACGTATTCGCTCGGATTCTTGCGCGCCGGGTTGTTTTGAGTTGGCTCTGCCATCACCGCCTCACAGCTCCAGCGCATCAAGCTGCGCAAGCAGCTTCTCTACGCGCTGTCTCACGTGGTCGCGCTCGGCGCGGAGTGCGCTGATTTCGCTTTCCAGGCGCTCCACCAAGGGCGTTTGCGCCTGCAACTGCGTCTCGGCTTGCGCCGCGCGAGCTCCGGAGTCGGTCGCGCGCGTTTCCAGTTCCGCCACGCGTGCCTCTACCGCTGCGCGCGCCTGCCGCTCCCGCTTCACCACATCTACTGCGCGCCGAACTCTCTCCTCGAGCGCCGAAAAATCGTCCGCGCTTACCGCCAGCGCGACGGGTTCCTCGTGCCCTGCCTGTTGTTCCTCGCTGTGGGATTGCACAGCCGCCTTCGATTCCGACATTGCCACGACCTCGTATGAATCCGTTTGCGTTCGAGTATATAGCCGAACGGCGCAGTTCTTTTGTTCAAATCTGCGATCGTGCGCTCAAATTCGCAGCCGCGCCCCCGCCTTGCCCACGGCTTCCACCACTTGCGCTTGAAAGCTCTTGAGCTCTTCCTCGCGCAGCGTGCGATCCTGCGCCTGGAACGTCGCGCCCAGCAGCAACGCATACTCGCCCTTGCCCAGCTTCGCGTCGCGGAACACCTCGCGGACGCGCCACTCTACGAGCTCTGGAATCTTCAGCTCCGCCATTGCTTGGTCAATCGTCTCCCAGGCAATGCCATTGTCCAGAACCAGAGAAAAATCGCGGCGCACGGGCTGATAGCGCGAGATTTCGCGCGCCACGGGCCGGCGCAGCGGCAACTTGTAGAGCCGGTCGAGATAGATCTCGCCGATCAGCACAGCTTCCTTGATCTTGCGCGCCGCCGCCTCGCGCGGGTGCAGTTGACCGAACCAGCCCACCGTCACTCCGTCAGCCACCGCGCGTGCCGCGCGATACGGATGCAGCCACTGCGGCGTGATTCCAGCATCGGCCGGAAAATGGTCGAAGTACTTCGCGCGCATTTCGAACTTTTCAAGCACCTGCTCCGCGACGCCCTTAACGTCGTGAAATTCGAAGGCCCGCGGAGCGTGCAACGCGCTCTCTTCAGGTAAGCTCCCCACCGCTCCGAACGCCAGCGCCGGCCGCTCCTCAACCTTTTCCGTCGTGCCGCTGAACACCGTGCCCATTTCGAACAGCCGCACGTCGCTCACGTCGCGGTTCAGGTTGCCGGCAATCATCGCCAGCATTCCGGGCACCAGCGACGGCCGCAGCACACCCGCCTCCTCGCTGAGCGGATTGCCCAGCGGAACCACCTGCCCCGGCTGCGCTGCGGTCAACGCCCCTTCAGCCGCCGAGCAGAACGAGCTCCCAATCGCCTCATGGAATCCAGCGGCCAGCAAGGTCTCGCGCACCGCCGCCTCCTTCTCCGCCCACGGCAACGCGCGCACGCCCTCGCCAAACGACGGCAGCGTATTCGCGAATCGGTTGTATCCATAAACCCGAGCGACTTCTTCGATCAGGTCAATCTCCCGCTCCAGATCCAGCCGCCAGCTCGGCAGCGTCACGCTCCACGAAACTTCTCCGGACGTCGGCCGCTCAGAAGAAGCCAGGCCGCATCCGAGGGCCGTCAGCACACCTTCAACCGTCGCCGCAGTAATTCCCTCTGCGTCTTCTGTCGCGCCCAGAATTCGCCACACTTCGCTCAGCTTGAGCTGGATGGGATTGCGTCTCGCTGTGCGTTCTTCCGCGGCCGCCACGCGCACGTCCACCAATTCGCCTTCATTCCATCCACCGTTGGCCAGCAGAATCGCGCTCACCATCGCCGACGCCACCGGAGCCGCGTTGAAGTCTGCGCCGCGTTCGAACCTGTGGCTCGCGTCAGTGTGCAATCCGTGCCGCCGAGCCGTCTGCCGCACGGCCATGGGATCGAACCACGCCGCTTCGACGAGCACGTTCTTCGTCTGCGGCGTAATCATCGTGTCCCAGCCGCCCATCACCCCCGCCAGGCCCACCGCCTTCCTATGGTCGGCAACAACAAGATCGGCAGCATCGAGAACACGCTCCACGCCGTCCAGCGTCTTCAGCCGCTCGCCCTTGCGCGCCCGCCGCACCACGATGCCGCCCTCGATCTTGTCCAGATCGAAGGCATGCGTGGGCTGTCCCATCGCCAGCCACGCAAAGTTGGTCGCGTCCACGGCGTTCAAAATCCGCTTCTGCTCGAGCAGGCCAAAGTACGTCGCCACCTTCGCGCCGGCAAACCAGTCCCGCGACTCACCGATCGCAATGCCGCGCAGCACCCGCGCCGTGAATCGCCCGCAGGCATCCTCAGCCTCAATCCGCACCGAAAAGTCCTTGCCGGACGGGCGGGATTCAGGGAGTTCAAAGGAGAGCGCTGGCAGCTCCAGCCCGTAGATCGCCGCTGCCTCTCGCGCTATCCCGTAGTGGTTCATTGCATCCACGCGGTTGGTGGTAATGTCCATCTCGAAGAGCGAACCGTTGCCCTCGCCGAGCGAGTATATCCCCTCGACGGCAATCCCGCGCAGGGTCAAGTCTTCAGCGAGTTGGGCATCGCTTGCAGGAAAAGCGGGTAGGTAGCTACGAAGCCATTTGGTCAGTATCTTCATCGATTAAGGTTCTTTCTTCGCAAGTTGGCGCGCTTCGCGCGATGGCCTGCTAAACAAACTGCCCCAGGAACCTCATATCTCCAGCAAAAAGCGCG
>JBEKRG010000154.1:0-13412 GCA_049518955.1 Occallatibacter sp. | reverse complement strand
CTCTGAAGACCTTGAAGGATCAGCTGCGTGGGAATCCCGCCGAATTCAAGCTCTGGACGCTCGAGGGCGTCTGCTTCGCATTGCAGGGTAACAACAGTGAAGCCGTCGCAGCATTCGACCACGCGGTCCGGATCTCGCCGAATTACGTGCCCGCCCTAATGGGGGAAATACAGGTTCTTTACAAGACCGGTGATAGACGTGCGATTCCTCTGCTGGAACGGTTGGTGAAGTCCGCTCCGGACGACACTAACGCGCAGGAGATGCTGGCAATGCTCGACAGGCAAGCCGGCGACTGCCGTGCCGCCGCATCTCAGTTCCTCCTCATTCAGGACGCAATCGCCGACCATCCGGATTCGCTGGAAGCTTATGGATATTGCCTGGTCAAGCTGAATCGGACCGATGATGCGATTCCCGTTTTTCGTCAGCTAATCCAGCTTCTACCGGGTCGGAACTATCCGAGCTACGATCTCGCCGTGCTTCTGGTTGAGAAGAAGAACAACGACGAAGCCGTGAAGGTCCTGGACCCTTTACTGACGTCCGACCAAACTGATCCGGACATTCTCAGCCTTGCTTCAGAGGCCTACGAGGCGACGGGCAACACACCCAAGGCCGTTGAACTGCAGCGTCAGGCCATCGTTCTCGATCCCGCCGATTCCACGAACTATGTTGCTTTCGCGGTCCTTTGCCTCACCCACGATTCCTTCCAGGTGGGCATCGACATGCTGAATGTCGGATTGAAGCGCGTAACGAATGGTTCCTCCCTTTACCTTTCCCGTGGCGTGCTTTATGCACAACTGGGCGAATTCGACAAGGCCGAAGCCGACTTCAACATGGCCGAACAGCTCGATACCACGCAGAGTCTCGGCGCTTATGCGGGCGATCTGACCGTTCTTCAGGAAAACGATCCCGCAAAAGCTCTGGTGCGGATCCGCGACCAACTGAAGGCGCAGCCCGCGAGCCCGCTTCTTCGTATGCTGCTGGCCCAGCTGCTGATGAACGGGACGCCCGAGCCGGGGAGCCCCGCATTCAAGGAGGCCATGCAAGATGCGCTGACTGTCGAAACGAGCAAGCCGGATCTGGTTAGCGCCCACAATCTCCTGGCGAGCATGTACATGAGCCTGAAACAGTACGACCTTGCAATCAAAGAATGCCACCTTGCGCTACAGTACGATCCCTCGGACGAATCGGCTATGTATCACCTCGTCATCTCGCTGCGTCACAGCGGGCACAATAACGATGAGCTGCAACCCCTTGTCAAACGCCTCTCCGAGATGCACCAGGAATCGATGCACCGCGAGACCGAGCGCAAACGATACCGACTCGTGGAGGAAGAGCCGCCAGCCGCAGAACCCAACGGAGAGCACTAAGCCCTCATATTTGGGTCTATCGGCGACCTATTGGAGCCAGCTTCTCCAGGGCTTTTGTCGTAGGACGCACCTTAACCTAAATGTTTCACCTGCATCGCAAACCCAAGCGGATATCATCACTTGGTGACAACCGAAGTTCAAATCCATCTTAGAGATGGACATAGTATCGTAAACTCCATGCGGATCGCGCCCGGAGCGAGGAACAGTTTCTTTTTGAGATCCATGCGTTTGATTGTTTGTTTCTGTTGTATAGCGCCTTTTCTGTCTGAGCTGTGTAACGCACAGCAGGGACAAACGGTGCCGCAACAGGGAGGGATGGGCGGCATCGCCGCAGGTGTTCTGGCCGCACCGGTCTACGACGCGCAACGGCGGCCTATAACGGCCGGTGGATTCGTCGACAAAGGGCCAGTCATCTTTGAAGACATTACGAAGCAGGCAGGCCTTTCGGGCTGGCGCCACAAGATGGGCGTGCCGGAAAAGAAGTTCATTGTCGAGACCAACGGCTCGGGCGTGTGCCTGATCGACTATGACAACGATGGCTGGCTCGATATCTACCTGGTCAACGGCTCCACATTCGATGCGCTGGATGGAAAGGAAGAATCTCCACATGCCGCGCTGTTTCACAACAACCGCGACGGGACATTCACCGATGTCTCAGCCCAGGCCGGCGTAACCAACGACCGCTGGGGCTACGGTTGCTCGGTCGCAGACTACGACAACGACGGCTGGCCCGATCTCTTTGTCGGCAACTACGGAAAGAACCGACTCTACCACAATAACCACGACGGCACCTTCACCGATGTTGCCGAGAAGGCAGGTGTGCAGTTGGGAAACTGGTCGAGCGGCTCGGCATGGGGCGACTACGACGGCGATGGGCTTCTGGACTTGTATGTCTCCGGTTACGTTCATTTCGACCGCAACGACTTGCCGATTGGCGGGAGCAAATCGACGAACATCGCCTACTGCCAATACCGTGGGGCGGGAGTGAACTGCGGTCCGCGCGGCCTTCCGGGCGAGCCTGACCATCTCTTTCATAACAACGGAGACGGCACGTTTACCGACGTGACGGTGAAGGCGGGAGTTGAAGACAAAAACCACTACTACGGCTTCACGTCGATCTTTGTTTCTATCAAGGGGAACGGGAAACCTGACCTCGTGGTCGGCAACGACTCAGAACCCAACTATCTCTACATCAATAAAGGGGACGGAACCTTCGACGACCAGAGCTACCTCTCCGGGTTCGGCCTCAACGCGGACGGGCGCGAGATTGCTTCGATGGGCATTGCCGCCGGCGATTACGAGAACAACGGCCTGATCGACTTCTTCGTCACCGACTTCGGCGACGACTATAAGGTGCTTTACCACAATGACGGCGACATCAGCTTCACCGATGTGAGCTACAAGGCGGGCGTCGCCCAGACCACGATTCCCTTTGTCGGCTGGGGCGACGGCTTCATCGACTACGACAACGATGGCTGGCTCGATCTTTTTATGGTCAACGGCCACGTTTATCCCCAGGTGGATCAGCATGACTGGGGCACCACTTTCGCCGAGCGGCCGCTGCTCTTCCACAACGTACCCGATCGAGGCGGCAAGGAGCGCAGATTCGAGTACATCCCGCCAGTCACCGGTACAGGACTTGCGGTAGTAGTTCCGGCGCGCGGCGCTGCCTTCGGCGATTTGTTCAATGATGGCAAGATTGATGTGGTCATCAATCCCATTGATGGCCCGCCGGTGCTGCTGCGCAACGTCAATCCCGATCATCATCATTGGGTCGAAATAGGACTTGTCGGTGGCCCCAAGAGCCCCCGCGATGCGACCTGCGCAACGGGATATCTCACCGCGAATGGAATGCGTCAGCGGCAGGATGTCCTGGCCAGCGGCAGCTACATCGGCTCCAACGATCGCCGGCTTCATTTTGGATTAGGGGATGCTACAGATCCGGGCAGTCTCGAGATCCACTGGCCCTCTGGCAGAAAGGAGACAGTCAGACTTCCCGCCGCCGATCGCATCTACACAATTACTGAAGGAGTGGGCATTACCGGCGAGCTATGCAGTGGAAAACCATGCACAGAAAAGAGTGCGGCCAGCAATCCAGTGCCAAAAGCACATCCGTAGAGTCTCGTTTCGCGGGCAAATGAACCGCAGGAATCTGCACCGATTCCGATTCGATCGTTAACCACCAACCGAATCCGTGGCTTTCAGCTTGGGTATCTTGGCGCTATTGGAAATGCGAAGGTATTCTCTTTGGCCGAGAGTTATAACGCATCGACCGCTCTCATCGCGGAGGGTAGAATCGTCCGAACTTGCGATTGACTCCGGCTAGACTTGTTCCAGCTCTTGCAACTACGATTGGTTTCGGGTCAATCGCTCGCCGCCATTGACGCTCTAGTGTGAATCGAATGATCTTGAAGAGCGCTTCACTGCTTCTCATGCTCGCCGGGTTGCAGTGCGCCCATGGGCAAACCGTCGTGGGAATTCATGGTTCCCAATTCACCATCAATGGCAATCCAACGTACACGGCTGCAAGCGGGTTTGCTTCTGCCGATCCAAACTTGCAGGGAACGCTCCTGAATGTTCGCGCGGTGCAAGCGATCTTCGACGATGCAAATTATCCGACTGAGGGCTCTCGGGCACATCCATATACTTCGAACACAATGGGGCCGGTGTTTTGGGATTACCCCGATGGACCGTGGGACCCGGAACGGAACCTCCGCGAGTTTCTGGCGGCGCTTCCTGATTGGCGGCACGCCGGCATCCTTGCATTTACGGTGAACCTGCAGGGTGGTGGACCTCCGGATGGAAATTACGGAGAAAGAGGTACGCTTCAGCCGCAACTGAACAGCGGATTCGATTTCCAAGGCAACCTCAAGCCCGCGTATTCGGCCCGCCTTCAGCGCGTGATCGAGGAGGCAGACAAGCTGGGCATGGTGGTGATTGTTGGATTCTTCTATCAGGGATCGAATGAGCGCATCCAGGAAGACCCCGAAGACCGCTACGCCAAAGAAGCCGTCCGTCAGGCGTCCCTGTTCCTTAAGAACCTGCCTCACCGCAACATTTTGATCGAGATTGCAAACGAAACGAATCCATCTTACAAGCATCCCATTATGCGGCCCGATGGCATTCTCGATGCGGTTCTGTTGGCGCAGAAGACAGTTGAGCACCAGATCCCTGTTTCCACGAGCTGGGTTGGCGGTGTCATGAGTCGCGGAAGCCGGGGAGACATGGCAATGCGGGCCGTAGATTATGTGCTGTTCCATACCAACGGGCAGACCCCGGAGTCGGTTCACGAGTCCATCCAGGCGATGCGGCAGTGGGCAGGATACGATCGCCCGGTCCTGATCAATGAGGACGGAGTCAGCACATTCAATTTGCAGGCTGCCGTGCAAGAACACGTGGGGTGGGGCTACTACGACAACGGCCTCGGTAACTACCGAGATGGCTTCCAGGATCCGCCGGTTGACTGGAAGATTGGGTCGAACGTGAAGTGGTTATTCTTTGAGCAGGTGGCGCGCCTGACAGGATCGCCCGCACCCGCGCGGCCGAACTATCAAGATGCCACCTTGCCCAAAATCAATGTCTTGGGTCTGAAGCCGGGACAGGTGCTGAAGGGTAGTAACTGGATTGAGGCGATCGTGACTGACAACGATCCACGCTGGCCCATCAAGCGTGTCGAATTCTTCATCGACAACAAGCCTTACAGTTACCGACTCAGTGCGCCGTATTTTCTGGGGGGTCAGGAATGGTGGGATGCTTTGGACGTCTCTCCAGGCCCTCACACTTTGCGCGTCGTTGCCTATGACATGCGTGGTCCGCGATTCACTGAGCTCTGCTCGATGCTCGAGATTCCGTTTTCTGTTGAAAGGTAGGCGCACTCTTGAAACATGCGATAATCACCTCGTTTCTCGGCAAACTGCGCGATCGTTTCTGCGAATACCAGGACCCGCTGACCATCCAGCAGAAGCTCGAGCGAATGGCGGAAATTCCGGGAGTCACCGGAGCGGAGGTCGTTCATCCGTATGAGGTAGACACGGCCGAGATCATGCTGGCCCATCTCAAGCGGCTCAATCTCCAGATCTCCGCCATCAACGTCAACATCAAAGGCGACCCCATCTTTGCCTACGGCTCGCTGGCCTGTCCCGATCCGGCAATTCGCCGCCGGGCCGTCGACATGATCAAGGCGGCCAAGGATTATGCGGTCGCGGTGGGCGCGGACAAAGTCACTTGCTGTCCGCTGGCGGATGGCTACGACTATCCCTTCCACACCGACTATCGGAAGGCCTGGAACCGCATGGTCGACAGTGTAAGAGAGGCATCGGATTACGTTCCGGAGATGCCCCTCTTCATGGAGTACAAGCCATCGGAGACGCGCGTCCACTGCACTCTCGATTCGGCAGCCAAAACTCTTCTGCTGTGCAGCGCCGTGGGCCGTTCCAATCTCGGCATCACCCTCGACATCGGCCACTCGATTTATGGCGGTGAAAATCCCGCCGAGGCACTCTCGCTGATCGCCCTCAGCGGCGTCCCTTATTACGTGCACATCAACGACAACAACGGCAAGTGGGACTGGGATCTGATGGCCGGCACGAACAACCTCTGGCTCTATGTCGAGTTTCTGTTCCATCTCAAGGAACTCGGCTATGACGGATGGATTACCTCGGACACTTCGCCGGTTCGCCAGGATCCGATTGAGACATTCGCCTTCAACGTGCGCATGACCAACCGAATTTGGAATTGGCTCGATGTGGTCGATCGCGAGGCTATCCGGCATCATCTGACCCAGCACGAATTTCTCCCCATCATGAAGCTCATGGAGCCGTTCTTTTTCGTGGGGGCCCTTGAGCCGGCAGTCGGCCGCTGAAACAGGCGCTCGCATTCAGTGCGGCGTATGTCGACAGAACAGCTCGCGCTCTCAACAAGGCTGCGAGTGCCCCATCGACCCGCTGGGCATTGCTAGCGTCTGCTCCTGGAAGGAGCGGGAATCATGATTCGGACCTCGCGGCTAGCTTTCATCGCTCCTCGAGTGACGAAGAGTCATCTGCGCTTCGTTGTTCTCGCCGTTCTCTTCTCGCTTTCCATGCTCACCATTGTCGATCGGGTCGCGGTCTCCGCCGCCAAGGTGGACATAGCGCATGAACTTCAATTCTCCGACATCACGTTCGGATGGATCTTTGGCGCATTTGCTTTAGGCTATGCGTTCTTCCAGATTCCCGCCGGCCTGCTGGCCGACCGGTTCGGATCGCGGATGCCGATGGCCATCTTGGTGGGCCTTTGGTCGCTGGTCACTGGATTGACGATCGTCATTCACCGGCCGGCCATGTTCGCAGGCGTTTGGTTTCTCTTTGGCGCGGCCGAGGCTGGCGCCTTTCCAATCTCGGCGCGCGTCATTCGATCCTGGATGCCGGCTCGCGAAACAGGAGTGGCTCAGGGCATCATTTTCATCGGCTCGCGACTGGGCGCGGCCTGCGGGCTCATGCTGGTCTCCTGGTCGATTGCCGGTTTCGGTTGGCGGTTTTCTTTCCTTGTCCTCGGCGTGTTGGGCATCACCTGGGCGCTGGTCTGGCTGCTTTGGTTTCGCAACACGCCGGAGGAATCCCCATGGGTCGGCGCCGCGGAACGCGCCTACATCCGCTCCGATCGTGAGTTGCCGCGGGCCGATGCCGCCTCCGCGCTCAAAAGCGCAGCCTCTCCAAACATCTGGAAGCTTCGTGAGACTCCGGCTCTCATGTTGCAGTACTTCGCCTCCAATTTCACGTTCTTCTTGTGTTTCACTTGGTTTTTGCCCTTCCTGCGGCAGCGATATCACTTGGGAGCCGGCGAAGCGGGCGTCATGGCTGCGGTTCCACTTTACTTTGGCGCAGCGGCGAACTGGGTCAGCGGCTTTACCGTGGACCGCCTCTATCGCCGCAATTGGGGCCGCGTCTCGCGCGTCATTCCCTCAGTCATTGGGTTCCTTCTCGGCGCCGCGGCCATGTGCATCGCGCCCCACGCGCAAACGCCCGAAGGAGCCGTCCTGGCGCTTGCCATCGCCACATTCGGCGTCGATCTCACCCTCAGCCCCAGTTGGACCTTGTGCATCGACATTGCTGGAGGACACACCGGCACGCTCTCGGGCGCCATGAACATGTGCGGGAACATCGGATCGTTTGTGAGCTCGCTTGCGTTTCCCGTCCTGTTTCGGTGGACCGGGCGCTACGAAACCTTTTTCTACATAGCTGCGATCATAAATCTGTTAAGCGCGATCCTCTGGCTCAGCCTGCGGGACCGCCAGACGCCGATCGAAGCCACATAAGGATCGTTTCCAAAATGAAGCCACTTATTGGAGCCACAAGTTACGTCTTCCGTTACCTGCTGAACGATGCTTCGAAAGCGCCTCGGCTTGACGATCTCCTTTGCCAAGTCCGGGATACCGGTTTGGATTCATTCCAGGTCTGCGAGAACGCTCGCCCGCTCAATGCGTCCCCCGCGGAGTGGACCAAACTAGCCCACCATGCCGCCCGCATCGGCCTGCGCCTCTCACTGGGTTGCATGACTCTTGACCGCGCCGTCATCATGCAACATCTCGACCGCGTGCAAGCCATCGGCGGAAGTTATCTGCGCGTTGTGCTCGAGCGCCAGGGCGAATCGCCGCTCACTCTGGAAGTCATTCGCAAGTTTCTCGACGAAGTCGTCCAGGAGCTCGAGGCCAGGAAGATATGTCTCGCCATCGAGAATCACTTCGAGATACCTTCTCGAGTCCTCGCCGATGCGGCGCAAAGCTATCCTCGTACTCTCGTCGGATTCTGCGTCGACGTAGCCAATTCCTTGCGCAACTTCGAAGATGCCGGCGTCGTACTTGACCTGCTGGGCCCGCGCGCTATCTGTTACCACTTGAAAGACTATGTTCTTGCCGGCTCGAATGTCGGCTTCTGCGTTTCTGGGGCCCCCTTTGGCGAGGGCGGCATTGGTGCGCTCTCGCTGTTGCGCCGCATCCTGCAGTGCGATTCATCGCCCCAGATATTTCTCGAAACGTGGACACCGGCCAGTGGCGTCTGGGCTGACGACGTGGCGCGGGACGCGCAATGGCTGGCATCTTCGGTGCGCAATCTCAAGCAACTTTTGTCCGAGGCCGCTTTGCCATCCTCACCCGGCGCCGGGCAGCAGTCGTGAGTATGATCGACGCGGGCCGCCAGCGCCTGTATCCGTACAATCTGTTTCTCACCGCGTTCCGCCGGCTGAGCCGGCACTGAAGGAGATACAACATGATCCATCTTCGAAGATTCGCGATTCCTCTTTTAGCGAGCTGTTCCCTGAGTGTCTGCCCGGCGCTGAACGCTCAAACGTTCGGCCGCGGGACGCCGAACCACACTGTGCCGGCCGCTGCCCATCCCGCTTCCGCGAGCGGCCTGGCTTCCACACCGACCAAGGCCGATATCGAGCGCTGGAGAAAGGAGCTTTCCAACTGGGGCCGCTGGGGAGCCGATGATCAGCTCGGCGCGGTCAACCTCATCACCCCGGCTAAGCGTATTGAGGCGGCGCGCCTGGTCAAGGAGGGCATCGCGATCTCACTGGCTCACGACGAATCGACGGAACCCGCCCTCGACAACAATCATCCGCTCGATCATAAGATGCTGGCGACGGGAGCGACCCCCGGCGAGATTTTCGCCTCGGATCAATATTCAGAAGCCTTTCATGGTCTCGGCATGACCCATCTCGATGCCGTGGCGCACATGATGGACGGCGACCAACTCTACAACGGTTTCGCCCGGAATACAGTCACGGACACTGGAGCGGAAAAGGCCAGTGTCATTGTTCTTAAAGCAGGAATCTTTAGCCGAGGCATCCTCTTCGATATTCCGCGCCTCGAAGACAAGCCCTACCTCGACCTCACAGAAAGAATCCATCCAGCGGATCTTGACCGATGGGCGAAGGAGGTCTGGATGCAAGTTGCGCGGTCTGGTTACACAAGCATGATGTGGCAGTACTGGGAAGTGACGTGGAAAGCGACGTCTTGCCATCCCCCATTGACGGTGTCCCGATGCCCGTCCACCTGTTGGTTTTGAATACGATGGGCATGCCGATCATAGACAACATGGACCTCGAGCGCGTGGCTCAGGTGGCCGCGCAGCAGCATCGTTGGGTATTCCTGTTGACGCTTGCGCCGGAAGCGGTACCCGGAGGCACCGGGTCGCCGATTAACCCCACGGCGATCTTCTGACCGGCGACCCTGCTGCGGAAGTTTCGCTTGTCCGTTGGCCAGTCCGTCGCAGACGCGGCTCATGGGTGGGAGAAGATGAGAGCTGCTCTTCAAGAGAGAGTATGTCCGTGAATTTGTTTCTTTTTGAGAACACCACGGCGTTTTCGCCAAAAAAGATTAGAATTCTGGAGATAAGGAGATGAAGTTAGCTGCTTCTTTGAGCCTGCGTCTAAGTCTCTGTTCTTACCGGTTCTTTGAGGAGATTCGCCTTTCCAGATTGGGGTCGATTGTGAAATACGCGTTCTTGCTCTCTGTGTTAATTGCCGTCACTGTTTGCGCACACGGTCAAGCCGCGCCAGCCGCCCCAACTCGCCCTGCGACTGAACACCCTCCTGCCATCCCTGGCCCACCGCCGAGCGATATGACGCCCAACCCTGCGAAACATCCTACGATCCAACTGTACCCGAAAGATGCTCCCGGCTCTGAAGGCATGAGCGATCAACCTGAGAAGTACCGTGTGGGGAGCTCGATTGCAGAGGGAAACGACGACATACTGATCATTTCAAACATAAACAAGCCGTCGATTACGGTCTATCTGCCACATAAGGATCTCAACACGGGAGCTGCGTTCATCGTTGCTCCCGGTGGCGGCTTCAGTGAGGAGTGGATCACGCCGGAAGGTTACCGCGTGGCTGACTGGCTGAGCCAGCACGGGATTGCCGCCTTCGTTTTAAAATATCGGCTGCCAAAGGATGTGGGAAGCAAGTATACGATGGACGATGCTGTTGCAGACATGGAGCGCGCAATTCGTACGGTGAAGTCTCGCGCGGCGGAGTGGGGTGTCGATCCGGACAGGGTGGGCGTGATCGGGTTCTCTGCCGGGGGCGCACTATCGGGCATGGCTAGCGCACGATTCAGCGACCCTGTGAAGAATCCGGTGGACGACATCGATAAGCTGTCTGCTAAGCCCGCATTCGAAGCGCTCATTTACGGCGCGCCATTTACAACTCTCTTGGGGCAGCCGGCCACACCGGTTACTCGGGACCTTCCTCCAACCTTTATGGCATGCGGGGGTAGCGATCCAATTTCTCAGACATATCCCGATATTTACAAGACATTGAAGGCTGCTGGGGTTCCGGTGGAACTTCATATCTATGGTGGTGTATCGCACGGATTTGGAATTCAGGAATTCACGCCCCTGAATGTCTCTACATGGCCCGATCGCCTGAGAGACTGGATGGCTGTATCCGGTTTTCTCACGAAGCACTAGGTCGTGAGCTAGATCATTCAGTGAAATTCATTTTGGCAATCGAAGTAAAAGCGGGGATTGCTACTAGAAACCCTTCGCGGAATTTGCAATCCGCCAGTTTGAATTTTTCCGCTTAGATGGATTCCTGTTGAGAGAAGGGCATCTGGGGCAATTCGCGTCTTTGCTCGACGTCGCCAGTTAGACCGACACATTTTGCATTCAAAGAAATCAAGAAGGGTGGATGTGAGAAGACGCTCGCAGGTTGGCGTGCAGCATGCGCCTCTGCCTCGGAGACGCGGCATGCGCGCTATCTTGATTTTGGTGAACGCTATGTAGACCCCATCTTGTAGATCGCCTCGTCGTGTCGCAGTGTAGAGGGATGAGGCGCGGGCGAACGGAAGAGTGGGCGAAGTGGAGCGGGTTGGTTTCCGAGCAGATTGCGAGCGGCCAAACTGTTGCGGCGTTCTGTCGTGATCGGGGTATTCGCGATTGGCAGTTTTACGACTGGAAGAAGCGTGTTCGCGGAGCGGAAGCGGCGAAGTTTGTTGCGGTGGAAGTTGCCGCTGTAGCGAAACAGGCACCCGCGGCGACTGGCAGGGCGATTGAGGTGCGGCTGCCGCGAGCCCGAAGCCTGGTGGTGGAGCCCGGCTTCGATGCGGGTCATCTGCGCGCATTGCTTTCCGTATTGGAAGCGGAAGTATGATCGGCCTGCCGAGTTTGCGCGCGTTGGACCGGACACAGGGGCCGCGGATCTGGCTGGCGGTTGAGGTGACTGACATGCGCTGCGGCTTTGATCGTTTGGCTGAGCGGGTTCGCGCAGTGATCGGCCAAGACCCTATGAGCGACAGCCTTTTTATCTTTCGTTCGCGCCGAGGCGACAGATTGAAGATACTGCTATGGGACGGCGACGGGTTCGTGCTTTGGTATAAGCGGCTTGAGACCGGAGTTTTCAAGCTGCCGCGATTAGATGCCGGAACGCGTTCGGTTGAGTTGCGTGCGAGCGAGTTGGCGATGATCCTTGATGGGATCGATATGTCGAAGCTGAAGCGGGTGCCGCGTTATGAACGTGCAGCCGGAACCAACAAAAGCAGCCTGCAAAGAGTTAGTGCGTGAGGTAACTTGCGAGGCTCGACTTACGTCCAATACATAAGTGGACAGCGAAGCCAATCTTGTTGCTCTGTCCGATGACAGCCAAGCGCTGCAAGCAATGCTGCGCGCGCTGATCAATGAGCGCGACCAAGAGAAGCGACGTGCCGATAAACACGAGCAGCTTGCCGAAGAGCAGAGCAGGCGTGCCAATGATCTTCACGTTGAAAATCTGCGGCTCCAGTTGGAGTTGAAGCGGTATCGCAAGTGGTACTACGGTCCTCGCGCTGATCGTCTGCAATCCCCTGGTGATCTGGCACAGATGCTTCTGACGTTCGCCGAGGAGATGGATCGCAAGCCGGTTAATCCTGACGACGTCCCATCGCGCAGCGAACCGGCAGAAGAACTTCGGCGCGTGAAGCGGCGCAAGGGACGGCGTAATCTCGCTAACTTCGAAAATCTTCCTGTAACCACCTGCGTCCACGAGCTGAGCGAGCAGGAGCGGGCTTGCCCATGCTGCGGCATCGAGCGCAAGGAAATCGGCACGGACCGGAGCTGGCTGGTCGAATATCTTCCCGGCCACTTCGAACGCATCCATCATTTGCGCAAGAAATATGCCTGCCCGGGCTGCGAGAGCAATGGAAACAACCCGCAGATGGAAACCGCAGCCAAGCCGGAGACAGCGATCGACAAGGGCATGGCCGGACCGGGGCTGCTGGCTTACATCGTAACGAGCAAGTTCGCTGATTACCTGCCTTTATACAGGTTGGAGGACATCTTTCAGCGGCAAGGGTTCGAGATCTCGCGGGCGACGCAATCAGTGTGGTGCGGAGATATAGCCGATCTGGCGGAACCGTTGTACGAACTGATGGCGGAGCGAGTGCGAGCTTCGCACGTTGTGGCCACCGATGACACCATCATGCCCATGCTGAGCAAAGGTAAGACAGCGAATGCACGAATGTGGGTCTATGTTGGCGACGATGGCTATCCGTATAACGTCTTCGACTTCACGTTGAATCGAGGACGCGACGGACCAAAGTACTTCCTGAAAGATTATCGTCGGGTTCTCCTGGCTGATGCCTACGGCGGCTACAACGGGGTCGTTGCCGGCAACGAGATCACGCGTGCAGGATGTTGGGCGCACATGAAGAGAAAGATAATCGATGCGGAAAGGGCCGCTCCCGAAATCGCGCGGGAGGCGGTTGAGCGGGTGCGCGCTCTCTATGCGGTCGAGAGACAAAGCAAGGATGCTTCCGTGGAAGAGCGCCTGAAGCTGCGTCAGCGGCAGTCGGCGCCTCTGCTTGCCCAATTGCGCGAACGGCTTCTTGCCTGGAAGGAGCAGTTGCTGCCCAAGCATCCCATGGCTGAGGCGATCCACTATGCGCTGGGCCAATGGACGGAACTGAACGTTTTCTGCTCGGACGGCGCGGTCAGCATCGACAACAATGTCACCGAGCGCGAGATGAAGCGCGTGGTTCTCAATCGCAAAAACAGCCTCTTCGTCGGCAATCCGCGTGGCGGCAGAACGGCCGCG
>JBEKRG010000153.1:0-9703 GCA_049518955.1 Occallatibacter sp. | reverse complement strand
GGAGAAGAGTCCCTCGCGGCGGTGCCCGGTCTGCGCCTGGCCACGGCCACAGCGACAGACACTTGCACGGCGCTCAAGATTGACAGGGGGGAGATGATCTCAGTGATGCATCGCGAACCGAAGTTCGCTGACATCTTCCTGAAGTTCCTGCTGGATCGAAGTATGAGAACACAGGCCGATCTTGTCGATCAGCTCTTCAACTCCAGTGAAAAACGCTTGGCGCGGATTCTCCTGTTGATGGCAGAGTTTGGCAAGCCGGGGGACCCGGAAACCTTCATTCCCCCCATTACGCAGGAAGCCCTGGCGGAGATGATCGGCACCACTCGATCCCGCGTCAGCTTCTTCATGAATCGCTTCCGCAGGCACGGTTTTATCAGCTACAACGGCCGCATCCAGGTGCACAAGTCGCTGCTCAACGTGGTTCTGCTCGACCAATTGCCCGAGCACAACGCGGAGAAACCTGCCATGTTCCCCATCCCGTATGCTACTTAAGCTCGGCCGTTCGCGCATGCACAACAAATCGTGCCGGAGCTGGGCCGATAAAGTAGAACGGATAGCAAGTCACAAGCGTAATGGCAGATCCCGTCGAGGGAGCCAGAACTTCGGTGTCGCCAGGAGCGACGATCTGCACCGAGTCGACCTCGTACCTTGAAAGACCCGTCGCAGTTTGAATCCGAATCTCATCACCAGTGCGAATATCCTTGAGAACTCGGAAGTATGTATCGCGATGGCCGGCGATTCCGATGTTTCCTAGCTCTCCGGGAAGAGCTGTGCCCGCGATGTGTCCCACACCGAGTTGCAATGTCTTCGCTGTGGTGCCCTCAAGAATTGCCACTTTCACCCCCAGCCGCGGAATCTCCATTCGGCCCAGAACATCGCCCTCTTTGGCCACGGTCCGTGTCAGGCTCACTCGGTGTTGTTCCTGGGCAGATATCTGCCTCTGCAGAGCATTGCCTGCGGCATTTTGGTAGAGCTTTGCCTGGATCAGAGTCAGCGCAACATAGGAGACTGCAAGGGTCCCCGCGATGAAGAGGAACCTCTGCATCCAGCGAAGAAACGAACGACCTCGCGCTGCGAAGTCCTGCTGCTCTCTTGCGCGTGTCATGGTCGAGCCCCCTGGCTAGCGCTTTCGGCAGCGTTTACGGGCACCGAGTATCCCGTCCGGGTACGAACCGACAAGCGTCCACGGCCCGGTGCGCTTGCCCTGACCTCGACGGCTCGATATCTGCCATCCTGCGAGGCAATCGTCGGAACATAGGTCAGCGTGTACTGATTTCGGATGTCGAGAGCAATCTCCTTGCAAATTGGGGTGATGTCTCTTGATGATTCCGGAAAGAAGGCTTCCCCGCCTGTCTCCTTCGCAAGCCGCCTCAGCACAGAAGGCTTTTGATCGCCGTCTTGTTCATCGAAGATGCCGATCGCGTAGATGATTGCAGTTGATTGCGTGGCCATGCCAAGCACCTGCGCCAAAGTGTGCTTACTGGCGTCGTCGCCGCCGTCGCTGATCAGAATCAGCACTTTCCTGTCGCGGTTGCCCAACTTGAGATGATCGAGGGCGGCCGCAATTCCGTCGTAGAGCGAGGTCTGGCCGATTGCGCGGATTCCAGACAAGGCGCGCTGCAGTTGGTCCGGTTGATCTGTAAATGGAACATCGGAGGGAAGACCAAAAGACACGCGATCGTTGAAATTGACCACGAACATCTGATCCTGCGGATTACTGGCGCGGGCGAAGGCAAGCGCGGCGGTAATTACATCGCCGCGTTTCGGCGACATGCTTCCGCTGTTATCGACAAGAATGCCGGCTGTGACAGGGATATCGTCGCGGCTGAAGTCCTTGATTTGTTGAAGTATTCCGTCCTCATAAACCTGGAAATCGCCTTTATTGAGCCCCGAGACAAGCGCGCCGTGCCGATCCACGACGGTTGCGCTCAGCATGACCATGTTGACATTTACTTCGAGAGTGTACGCATCGAGTGGTCCACTCTGTGACGATTGGGAAACCTGCGCCCCTGAAACAAGTGGCGTAACGATCAGGCCAATGAAAGCAATCAGACAACGGCACGCAATGGTGTGGTTCCATGGGATGTGCATGCATGAGTTGGAGCGCTCAGGGGCTTGCCAGTCCCCTTCTTTCTGCATTCCTCTCGCAGACATCGTCATCTCAGTCACCAGTCCGGCCATTTCATACAACTGGGAGCGATTCGCCCTGGAGCCCGCGCATGAAACCGGCAGAACAATGGAGGCGATACTAGCGTAACGCCTCCTTCGAAGGATCGTTACCGCCAATGTGAGAGCGCGCTCGATCCAGCCCTCACATCGATTTATGCCTTCAGCTTCGACAGGCCAAACAGGGCGAAGCCGCCACCCAGCATAAGGAGCCCAGCTAATCCAACCAGGGGCAGATCACTGGCCGTCTTGGGGAGAGCGGTCTGCGCGACTTCTACGGGTGCTGCTGCAACAGCGGGCGCGGGAGCAGGTGCTTGAGCGACCGCTGCCGTTTTAGCCGGGGGCGCGTCAACAACTGTGGCTGTATCAACCGTATCGCCGCTCGGATTCACTGCCTCAACCGGCGCCGTCTTCAGAACATCGGTGGACGCGGTATCGAGTGCGACAGGTGTCGAAAGTACAGTCTCATTGGTTTCCTTGGCTATTGTGATGGCCCGGGGTCTTTCATAGACAAATTGCTCTCCCCATTCACGGCCTGGATAGAACCACGCCTTCAGGGCCTCTGGCTCTCCGGCGGGCCGCTCATGAAAAGTCATAACCGTCTTATCGGTAGCCTTCAGCCGAAAGTTGGGAATCGCGAGGATGGTGGTGTACACATGGTCTTCGCGCACGTTGAAGATCTGAACGATAGTCCGGTCAGAGTTTGAATCCAGGAGCTTGAAGACATAGGTGCCCGCCGGCAGGATATGCTGGCCCACACCAGGAACTTCGACTGGCCCGCTGAAGGTGACAATCGTCTTCTCGTTCCATTGGTCAGCCTTTGCTTTCGGCGCGACGATTACGCAAAGCACAATAAGGCACAGTACTGTTCCGAATCCTTTGAGCAGTTTCATTGATCTCCGCATTTCTCTCCGACTCACTTCCACGGGGGTTAAATGCAACCTCTAGATGTTGTCGGGATCGCTAGAGATCGCACGCCGGGAAATCCGGCAGCCTGGAATCCGTGGCGCGTCATTCAATTGCCAGTGTTACGCAGGTGTTCTGCGAATGCTGGCCAATATTGACCGCAGCGCAGTCGCAGTTTGGCTTTGTTCACAGCCTCGCTCCAGGGAAAGTATGGGCCGCACAAAATCTGATTAAGCGAAGGGGTTCCGGAGCCTTTGCGACTCGTACCAGACAACGCATCTTCGGCTGTGTTGCGGCTGCGCGCCGCGTGCAGCGATCGGATCGCCTTCGGAGAACCTGGAATTGCCGGATTTGAATTGAATTGAAGGCTAAGTGTGCAATATTGATCAGTCCCGGCCCCGCAGATCGCGCCAATCTGACTCTAGCCCGCTGGAAAGGCTATCGGGCGCAAGTGCCTGCCTGATGAGGTGGCGATTGAGATGGAAGAACCTCGGTGTAGGATCGCGGCGATTGCGATGGAAGACCCTCGGTGCAAGGGCATGCTTAGGGGCGTGGGAATTGAGATGGAAGACCCCCGATGCGCGGGCCTGCTCCGAGGTGCACTGCTCCAGGGCGTAGCCATCGGGATGGATGACCCTCGGTGCAAGCGCGTGGCGATTGAGGTGGAAGACCCTCGGTGCAGGAGCTTGGGCATTTGGTGATTCAGGACTCAAATGAGCCACCGGCACCCAGAGCGATCGAGAAGTTCTGGCTCCATCGGCGGGTCATCGAATCTGGCACGTTTGGGCTTTCTAGGAACTAAGCGAAAGGAGATGCTTCATCATGGCTGAGGAGAACAATCGACAGGGTTTGGTATGGTTGCTGGCGGGAATCGGCATCGGCGCACTGGTGGGGATTCTTTACGCCCCAAAGAGCGGTCACGAAACCAGGGAGGACATTGCTCGTGGTGCTCGCGAGGGATCGGAGTACTTGCGCACTCATACAAAGCAGGTCGCCGAACATGTGGGCACGCTGGTTGACAAGGGCAAAGGACAGGTAGGTGAGTATGTGGAGCGTGGCCGGAGCCTCGTGGACGACCAATCAAACCGGGTATCCGCAGCTGTCGAGGCTGGCCGCGAAGCATATGGGACGGCCAAGTCAAGTCGTGAGTAATTCGGAGTCAATGCGCCGGATCACCGCTGGCTAGCCGTCGGCAACCGTTGAATGGTTCTGAAGCCTATATGGGAGCCAACCGGGGTTCGGATCGCAGATGGCGGTGATCATTCCTTATAGGAAAGGCGCCAGTATCAACAATCTCTGCATTTGCGCCAACGGAGTAGAATTTCCGGAATTGGTTTCAAAATGGAGATCCCAGCTGAAGTTAAACCATGGAGGAAAAGGTATGTTTCACATACTCTGGTATGTCATTATCGGGCTACTCTCGGGGCTTATCGCGAAATCGGTGATGCATGAGCACTTAACTTTGTTCTGGACACTCGTGCTCGGCGTCGTTGGTTCGCTCCTCGGCGGCGGCATTACCCACATGATTTCTCGCTCGAAAAACGAACGATATCATCCCGCCGGCCTCATTTTTTCAACTATGGGTGCGATCCTGGTTCTCTTCATCTGCTACAAGCTCAAGATTCATCTCCCCTAGGTCCTGGTTTGTCCCCTTGCTCATGGACCGTCCGGCGAATTCTGCCCACTTGGCGTGAGACGAACTGGCATGGAAGCTTCACGCCGCTTTCCGGGCAATTAGCGGGCCTTGTTTGAAGTGGGCAAACTGGCGCCCTACCTGCGCCACGAGCTGGCGGCGGCTTATGGAAAGGGCCCGAGGCTCCTCATCCAAGCTCAGTTTGGCTGAAATAGCCGGGTCAACTGGTCCGGCGGAACCGGCGGGCTGAAGAAATTCCCCTGTGCTTCGTCGCAGTCGTGTTCCCACAGAAACTCGAGATCTTCAGCCGCTTCAACTCCCTGAGCAATGACCCGGAGGTGAAGGCTCCGAGCCATGTCGATGAACGCTTCGACGGCAGCCGTTCCGCCGGGAATCGTGGTGATCTGGCGGACGAACGACCGGTCGATCTTGACGGCTTTGAGGGGTAGTTTCTGCATATTGCTCAAGCGGGAGTTGCCAGTGCCAAAATTGTCGACCGATACTTGCACCCCCCTGTCGCTGAGGCTCTTGAGGATGATTGCTGTGCGCTCGGGATGGCGCATCAGAACACTTTCGGTCAGGTCCAGTTCCAGAAGCCCCGGATCCATGCCGCTTTTGCTGAGGGCCGCGAATAGCCCATCGAGAAAGTCTTCGCTCTGAAACTGCACTCCCGAGACGTTGACGGCCATCGTCTGTCCGAGGGAGTCGTTGACCTGTTTGAAGCCATCCAAATCCAGGAACAGGACAGCGGCCTGGCCTCTGTGTCTTCGAGCAAGGGAGATTGCCTGACCAACTCGGTCGCTAAAAAGCAATCGATTGGGCAAGCCAGTGAGAAAATCATGTTCGGCCAAATGAGTGATCTGCTCTGACTGGGCCCGCGCTACGCTCACGTCGCGAAAAACGATCACTGCTCCGGTGACTGCCCCCTCACGGTCGTGAACGGGGGCGACGGAGTCTTCGATGAAGACTTCATGACCGTCGCGGTGGATCAGTAAGCAATTCAGCGGCAGATTCCCCGTCACATTCTCCGATGCCGCCTTCGCCATCGGATCCAGGATTGGCTTGCGCGTGGTGGCGTCCACGATGCGGAAGACTTCGGTCAAGTGCCGACCAGAAGCCTCCTTCAACGGCCAGCCCATCATGCTGCCGGCGACGGGATTGAAGAATGTGATGTTACCCGACATATCGGTGGAGATCACAGCATCGGCGATGCAGTTGAGCGTGGCCTGGGCGAGATCCTTCTCATTGATCAGGATCTCTTCATTCGTCGTGCGTTCAACGGCATTACCGAGGGCTTGCATGAGTCTGCGCGCCTCAATTTGGCCCTTGATGAGATAGTCTTGCGCGCCCTCATGAATGGCACGAATTGCCTTTGGCTCGTCGTCCGGGCTGGACAACAATACAATGGAGACGTGAGGCGCAGTTACGCGCATGCGTCTGACCGCATGCAGTGCGTCGGGATCAGTCGATTTCAGGTCCAGCACGCTCAGGTCCAGCACGACAATATCAACACGATGCCCTGAAAGATACGTCTCGGCGTCTTTAAAACATTCGATGTGGGTCAACTTGAAAGAGTGCGAGCCCTGGTCGTCGAACATTGCGCGGATGATGCGGACTTGTTCGGTGTCATTCTCGATCAGAAGAACGGTCTTATCTCGGTTTTTCCTCATCGGCTTCACCTCGGCACGAGCAACCTCGAGCTGCCTGCCTAGAATTCGGGAGTCCGAAGAACCATCCCAGACGAGATTGATCAAAGAATCTCAAGAACTTGCACAACAGTTCAGTCCTCTTTTGCTCACGTTGGGATAACTCATCTGATACTGGTGATCCAACGCAAGGTGCTACGAATCCATCTTGCTGATTCGACAGTAGATCAATAGGCGGGCGAGCCTCCGGTGAGCTACTTCTGCTTGGTGGTTTGCGCACTCACCGCGGATTGGATCGGGCGTGAATAAAGGCTTGAGGGGCACTGCGGTCTATCGTTGCGGGGCGGATGATTCCTGGGTCAATCCCGGTCGCGATTCCACCGGCACTGCAGCCCCTCTCACAGGCTTCATGACTTGATCGCATCGAACTTTCTTCATAGTTCAAAATTGCACATCCATCCCCGCCTGGTTGGAGTAGGTTCGGGCCATGAGGAGCAGCTTTACACGCCGTATTCGTAAGATTGGACCGTTTATGGGCGACGTTTTAGTGTCCGCTTATGGATGCTTCGCATTGATGCGCGGCTTCCGCTTGGTGGCAATCGAGAAAAACCATTCGGACAAGGCGGAATCCGTTCGTGCCGCAGGTACGCCTCGCGAGCAATTGGCGGGTATTGGCGCGGCACTCTTTCTTCTGGCCTTCGTCGCGAGCGAGGCTGTGGCGACTGTTGTAGCGCTTCGCCGCTGATCTCGTCTTGCAGTATTAGAACTTTGTTATTGGCCGTTAGCACTGTTGTTTTCAGGAGCCTGCGATGTCCGCACCGAACATCTCCGTGAGTGCGCAGGCCAGGACCTTGGTCCTGCGCGACGCGCGGACTCCAGAATTTGGAAGAAAAAAAGTATTCACTCAGCAACAGGCGCCGAGCCGTTCAGTTCCGGTCCGAGTAGCGGTTATCGGGAACCATCTCCCCCGGCAATGTGGAATTGCGACCTTCACAACTGATCTGAGCGATGCAATCAGCGCAGAGTACGGAGCTGCAGGATTGTCGGTTGTGGCCGTCAACGATCCGCAATCCTCGTATGCTTACCCTGCCCGTGTGCGGTTCCAGATTGCCGAAGATGATTTAACGTCGTATCGGGTAACCGCCAAGTTCCTCAATGCCCGCGACGTCGATTTAGTGTGTTTGCAGCATGAGTATGGGATCTATGGGGGCGAAGCTGGCACTTATGTCCTACATTTGCTTAAGTACCTCAACGTGCCGGTCGTCACAACTCTACATACAGTGCTTCGCGCACCAGACGCCGGCCAGCGTTGTGTCATGCAGGAAATTACCCGGCGCTCCGATCGTCTTATTGTGATGAGCGAGTACTCTTCTCACGTTCTGCAGAGCGTATTTGGAGTCCCAGGCGAAAAGATCGACCTTATTCCGCATGGCATCCCCAACTTACCCTTTGTGGAGCCGGAGACTTACAAGGAGGAACTCGCGGTCGCGAAAAAGCTGGTATTGCTTACCTTCGGCTTGCTGTCTCCCAACAAGGGATTCGAGAGCGTGATTCGCGCCTTGCCGCGCATCATCGCCCGCCACCGGAACGTTGTCTACATCATCGCGGGCGCCACCCACCCGCACGTCAGGGCTCGCGAAGGCGATCGATATCGGGATCAGTTGCAAGCCCTAGCCCGAGAACTGGGAGTCGAGCGAGAAGTAATATTCCACAACCGTTTCTTCAGCCCTGAGGAAATGGCCTCGCTCGTCGGTTCAGCCGACATTTACATTACGCCTTACTGCCACGAGGCACAGGCTGTATCGGGCACTTTGGCATATGCCATGGGTGCAGGGAAGGCCATCATTTCTACTCCCTATTGGCACGCAGTCGAACTCCTCAACGATGGGCGCGGTACACTGGTCCCCTTCGAGGATCCGGCTGCTATTGCAGCCGCTGCAATTGACCTTCTGGACAACGATGCGGAACGCCACGCAATGCGCAAGCGCGCCTACCTCTATGCGCGCAGGATGGTCTGGAATCGTGTGGCGCAATCGTATATGCATTCCTTCTCGCGCGCATACGCACGTCGCATGCAAGCTGCCCATCTGGGGTTTCCCGTCGAGGCCGTCAAGAAGATCGCTGGGAGCCAGTTTTTGAGTGTCTAAGCGTTGTGCCAGCGCGGTTCGGAAGGAGAAAACCCCGTCAGGAAACGCGAGTCACGGCGAGCGCTTCTGTGAATGAGAATAGGAAGGGCGTCGTTTCGGAATGACGCCCTTCCCGTTTCGAATGGTCCGGTTTAGTGCGTAGGGGAAACCTTTGGTGCAGGCGCAACTCCGCCGGGCTTGTGCGTGGACTCTGCACCCGGCTGGGAGCCCCAGTGGTGGGGATCGGCGTCGACCCAGGATTTGTCAATGTGGCTCCAGTCCGGATTGACCATCCAGAGGTTGCCCTCCACGCTGGCCACACACGCTAGGAGATTCCGCGCACGGGCGCCACTCCCACCCGGGAAATCTTCGCGGTCTTGCAGCAGTAAGATGGTGCACATGAAAGGCCCACCTAAGCCGAAGCGCCGCAACTGGACTTTTCGTGTCATTGTTGTGCTGTTTCTCGCTTCGATTCTCGGGTTTCTGGGATGGTCCTGCTGGGTCTACGTGCAAATTGAGGACTACGCCGGCTTGGATCAGGCCGCACCGTCGGACGCCATCGCCGTTCTGGGCGCGGCGGAATATGATGGACAGCCCTCCCCGGTTTTCCGCGCACGCCTTGACCACGCGCTCGATCTCTACAACCGCGGCATCGCACCGCTCATCATCGTGCTGGGCGGTACCAGCGGAGATGAGTACTCCGAGGGTGTGGTGGGCCGCGACTACCTGGTGAGCTTGGGCATCCCCGAATCCGCCATTATCCCCGAAACCGAGAGCCGAGACACCGAGGAACAAGCCCACCGCATTGCCGTCATCGCCCGAGCCAACGGTCTGCGCCGCCTGGTCGTCGTCAGCGACGGCACCCACGTGTTTCGAATTCACGAAATCTGCGCCGCCGACGGTCTCGATGTACTCACCTCACCCCGAACACGCGTCTCCTTTGGGGGCGGCACTGCGGAAACCGAGCGCCTTGCGCACGAGATCCTCAGCTACACCGCCTGGCGGCTGCAGCTGCATCTGCATCTGCACTGAGACGGAATTAGTCCCCAGGGCACCTGACAGTAGCTGAATTGGCCAACTCCTGGTTTGTCGCCTACTCGGCAGTGTCGTTAGCAAGTAGAAATGTCCGCTTTTGGTAGCAAATGAAGTGTCCGGTTTCATAATTTCAGCCAGTAGCCGTCGAGGCGGTGGTAAAGTGCGAATCCCGCGTAGTATGCGGGATTTGC
>JBEKRG010000152.1:0-9953 GCA_049518955.1 Occallatibacter sp. | reverse complement strand
CATTCGAAGCCTGCCCTCAAAAAATCAAATATCGAACTGCTTATATCGTCTTCCCAACCTGAACGGAGCGCGTCTATCCTTTTAGATATCCCCGGTCGAGTAGTGTTCTTAGCAAAGAAGCGAGATCCCCCTGGGTTTCCCACCCCACGAAAAGGCGGAGACCGATTGACGATCGCGAAGCAACGTGCGTGCTTGCTGGCCGGGGCAGGAATCCTGCTCGTTGCTGGGGCAGCGCTCCTGTTGCTGGGATGCAGCGAGGGCGCGGCTCCAACCACGACGGCGAGCAATTTGATCCCAAGCCTCCAGCCGTATCCATCGCCCAGCGGAACGGAGTCAACGTACAGCGCGACAGGGAGCATTGATCCCAACGGAATTTTCTTTAAGGCGCTGGAAACGAATGCTCGGAGCTGTGGCAGTTGCCACCAGTTGAGCCAGGGAATGGGATTGAGCGCCGCGAATGCGCAAGCTTTGTTTACGACAAGCAACGGAAGCGATCCTCTATTCCTCGCCGTCGATGGAGCGAATTGCCCGACGGCGGCCACGGGCGACAGCGCCGGCCACAGTTTGATCCTGAATAACGGATTGATTCGCATTGCCGAAGCGCTGCCCGTGGGAGCGCAATTCACCATGGCTGTGGCACAAGATCCGTATGGGTGCGCGACGACATCGAACGCGTCGACTGGGCAGACGACGTATTCGGTGTACCGCCGCCCTTTGCCCGCGACGAGCCTGACCGTCCTGAGCCAGGTGATGTGGGATGCGCGCTTCACGGCTGCGCCGCTCGACTCAGCAACAACGTTGAGCGCGAATCTGGAATCGGACTTGAGCACGCAGGCAGCGAATGCGATCGCGACGCACGAGCAGGGCAGTGCGGCTCCGACGCCGGCGCAGTTGAGCGAATTGGTGGCGTTTGAAGAGGGGCTTTTTACAGCAGAGGCCACGGACACGCAGGCAGGATCGTTGACCGGCAGCGGTGCGACGGGCGGAGCGGCCGCGCTGGCAGTGCAGAATTACTATCCAGGGATCAACGACGCGTTCGGGCAGGATCCGAAAGGCGCAAAATTCAATCCAGTGGTGTTTACGCTGTTCCAAGCGTGGGAGGGGAGCACAAATCCGGCGCAGGCGAGTATTGCGCGGGGCGAAGACATCTTTAACAGCGCGCCGATGCAGATCACGGACGTGCATGGACTGAATGACAATCCCGCACTGGGCAGCCCGGCAGTGATCGCAGGAACCTGCGGGACCTGCCACGATGCGCCAAATGTCGGGACACATTCGCTGCCGCTAACGATGGATATCGGCACCAGCCACGTGATCGCGAGTGAAACAGACGCAAACATCATTGGCGGTCTACAATCGCTCGCGACGCCAAGTTTGCCCGTGTATCAGATTAGTGGTTGCACAAATGCCGGCGGTAACGCGGTGGTGTATGTGACGACCGATCCCGGCGTGGCGCTCACCACTGGGCAATGCGCCGATGTGAATCGCATGAAGGTGCCGGGGCTGCGTGGCCTGGCGGCCCGGGGCCCTTACTTTCATAACGGCTCGGCGGCGAACCTTGGGCAGGTCGCTCAGTTCTATAGCACGCGCTTTCAGATGAACCTTAATCCGCAGCAACTGGTGGACTTGCAGAACTTTCTGGCGGCGCTATGAGTGATTGCGGAGAAGCAGCTCACGTGGCCGGGAGTGCCGCTTGCGCGTTGAATCAAGCCGCAAGCATAATTCCAGATACGCCTTCTTCCCTTCGTTCCGGCGCGATTGGTTCACAATGACCCAAACGATTCACTGCGTGCGCAGGTTCTTGCGGCGGGCGTTAACGGCGGGCGCGGCGTGGCTCGCGATTACCGCGGCGACTGCCGGTGCGCAAACGAACTTCGGCGCGGTGAATGTTGGCGCCAGCGCGACCTCGACGGTAACAGTGACCATTCCGGCGGCGGCAACGCTCGGCAGCATTGCGGTGTTAACGCAGGGCGCGGCTGGATTGGACTTTACAAATGGCGGCGGAGGAAGCTGCGCGGCGGGAACCAACTACGCGGCCGAACAGACCTGCACGGTTCAGGTTGAGTTCAAACCCGTGTATGCGGGAGAGCGTTACGGGGCGGCGCTGTTGCTGGATGGATCGGGGAACGTGATTGCAAGCGCGCTCCTCGAAGGAAACGGCGTAGGGCCGCAGGTTGCATTCGGCGGTGGCACGGCAATCGCGTTCGAGCCAATGGCCAACGGCATCGCGTTCAAAGATCCTTTCGACGCCACGGTGGACGGCAGGGGAAATCTGTACATCACCGACCAGGACAACTCCCGCGTAGTGGAGCTGCCGGCGGGCAACGCCGCTCCGGTTGCGATCGATCCAATCGTCGGCGGAGAGGGATTCGTGCATCCGGGCGGCGTGGCCGTGGATGGCGCGGGGAATTTGTATATCTCTGACCTGGACCGCAACATCGTCGTGGAAGTGCCTGTGAATGGCGGCGCGGCGACCGTCTTCAATCCGATAGTGAACGGAATCGGACTGCATTATCCGTGCGGAATGGTGATCGACGGCGCGGGCGACCTCTACATCGCGGACGTGGACAACGGCCGCGTCGTGGAGGTGCCAGCGGGCGGCGGAGCGGCAGTGGCAATCGACCCGCTTGTCGACGGCGAGAAGCTTTCTTACCCGGTCACGCTGGCGTTGGACACCGCGGGCGACTTGTTCATCGCGGATCTCTTTGCCAATCGCGTGGTGGAGATTGCAGCGAATGGTGGCGCAACGACCGCGATTGATCCAAGCGTGAATGGGCAGAGCCTGCACTTTCCCTACGGCGTTGCGGTGGACGCCGCGGGAGATTTATTCATAGCCGACGCCAACAACCGCGTTGTAGAAGTGCCAGCGGGTGGAGGAGCAGCACTCGCGTTCACACCAACCGTGAACGGCGAAGGATTGAGCGATCCGATCGGTATCGGCCTGGACGCCGCGGGCGATTTCTTTATTGCGGACTCGTTGAACAATCGTGTCGTGGAGGTTGAGCGAGGGCAGCCGCCCGCCATCAACTTTGCCGCAACGGCTGCAGGTACCGTCAGCAGCGACAGCCCGCAGACCGTCGCGATCCAGAATGTGGGCAACGCGGCCCTGACGATTCCTGTGCCGGCCACGGGCGCTAATCCCGAAGTCTCTGCAAATTTCGCGCTCAACGGCAGCGCAGCCTCGGCGTGCCCCGTGCTGACGGCCGGCGCACAGCCGGGGACGCTGGCCGCAGGAGCGACGTGCGTTTTGCCCGTCAGCTTCCAGCCGGTGGCGACCGGGACGGTCTACGGCACGCTGACGCTGACGGACAGCAATCTGAATGCGGCGGGGCCGGCTTACGCGACAGAGACGATCGCGCTGAGTGGAGCCGCGCCGGTGGCGACGGTTTCGGCCTCGATGCTCGCGTTCGGTCCGCAGCAGGCGCAGATGGTGAGCGCGTCGCAGCAGGTGACGCTGAACAACACCGGAAGCGCAGCGCTGACGATTACCAATATCGCTGTGTCGGGAACGAATTCTTCAGCGTTCGATTTTCCGAATCCGTGCGGATCAAGCCTGTCGGCAGGAGCGAGTTGCACGATCGCGGGGAACTTTACGCCTGCGAATGCAGGCGCAATGGCAGCCACGCTCACGATCACTGACAACGCGAGCGGATCGCCGCAGATCGTCTTCCTCAACGGCTCGGGCGTTTATCCCGTGACGGTTGCGGTAACGCCCTCGGCAACGAATGTGACCACGGCGCAGCCTTTCACTGTAACCGTAGCGGTTGGCGGCGCGAACGGCGAACCAACGCCGACCGGATTTATCGTGATGACCAGCGGCACCTACAACCTGGGGACGGCAACGCTGGCGAGCGGCAGCGCCACGATCGACGTTCCGCCTGGCGCGCTGGCCGCAGGAACTGACAACATTCAAGCCGTATACACGCCAGACAATGCGAGTGCTCTTCTCTATTCGGCCGGAACGGGAGAAAACTCCGTCACGGTCACCGCGTCGTCAACGGCTACGGCGCCAGCCACTGCGACGGCTGTCGCAACGGCAGTCACGGCCACTACGGCGACGCTCGCAGGGACGGTGAATCCGAACGGAGCGGACACGCATACGTGGTTTTTGTGGGGCACAAGTGAAACGCTCAGTGGGGCAACACAGACGGCCATGCAGGACCTGGGGGCGACCGCGGGCAACGATGCCGTGAGCGTGCCGATCCAGGGACTGGCCGCCAGCACCACGTACTACTACCAGGCGGTAGCGCAGAACAGTCTCGGCACAACCAGCGGCGCAATCTTTTCGTTCACGACCGAGCCCTCTCCGTATTTTCAGATGGTGACGGGAGCGCCCTTGAGCGTCGCTCCGGGAGCGACGACGGGGAACACATCAACGATCTCCGTGACACCGTGGTACGGATTCACGGGCGCTGTGAGCCTGAGCTGCGCCATCACTCCTACGGCGGCAAACGATCCGCCAGCGTGCAGCGTGCCAACGACTGTAACCATCAGCGGCACAACCGCGCAGTCGGCAACATTGACCGTGAACACAACAGCCGCGACGGCAATGAACCAACCGGCGAGCCTGCCATGGCGCGGCGCAGCCGGAGCCGTGCTGGCTTGTGTGGTCCTGCTCTTCGCGCCGTGGCGCAGCCGGAACTGGTTGGTGTTGATGGCATGGGTGGCGCTATTCGCCGCATTTGCCAGCATGGGTTGCGGCGGCGGAAGCGGCACCGGTGGTGGAGGCGGTGGTGGTGGTGGTGGTGGCGGAGGAGGAACGAACTCCGGAACGACCGCAGGAACCTACACCGTGACCATCACCGGCGTGTCTGGCGGAATGACGGAGACCGGAACTGTGGCGCTGACGGTGCAATAAGACAGTTGTCGGTGATCAGCTGTCAGTGGTCCGGATTTGGAAACTACATCCCTGCGGGCTTGGGGTTGTTGGGGTCGAACTTTGCGACCTGAACCTTTTTAGCCAAGCCAAGCTTCGACAAAATCCAGATGCCCCAGAAGTTGGGATCGATCTCGTACCAGGTAAGGCCGTGGCGCGCGGAAACCGGATGCGCGTGGTGGTTGTTGTGCCATCCTTCGCCGCCGGTCAGCAGCGCGACCCACCAGCTGTTGCGGGAGTCGTCGTGCGTTTCAAAACGGCGCTTGCCCCACATGTGGGTTGCGGAGTTTACCAGCCAGGTGGCGTGAAGCCCCAACGTTACGCGCAGCAGGGCGCCCCAGAGGACCATGGCAATGCCGTTTACGAATCCGCCCCAGTACCACCCGAGGGTAAGCAGCAGCACGGCGCTCAAGGTGATGGGAATCCAGTGGTACTTGCTGAGCCAAACGTGGAAGCGGTCACGGCTGAGGTCGGGTGAGTAGCGCGAGAGCGCCTCAATCTGCAGGTGCAACGACTGGCCGAAGAGGATCCATCCTGCGTGTGCCCACCAGCCGCCTTCGCGCGGGGTGTGCGGGTCGCCTTCTTTGTCGCTGAGTTGGTGATGGACGCGGTGCGTCGAGACCCAGAAGATAGGCCCGCCCTCAAGCGAGAGCGTGGCGAAGACCGTCATGGTGTATTCAAGCCACTTGGGCACCTTGTAGCCGCGATGCGTAAGCAGGCGGTGATAGCACATACCGATGCCAACGTTGATGGCCAGAACATACAGGATGGCCATGACCAGCAGGCGCTGCCAACTGAAAAGAAACAGCGCGGCCACCGCACCCAGGTGAAAGATGGCGATCACAAGGACCATCGGCCAGCTCAAGCCATCGCTGACAGCCATGGCTCGGCCCATGCGAATCTGGCGCCACTTGGCAACGGCTTTGGCAGCGACGGAGGCGGGAGTATTCGGCTCGGGAACTGGAGAAGTGGGCTGGGTAGACTCAGTGACAACGGGCTCGGTTGATGGAACGGTGGTTACAGATGCCATGCGAAGGGGAATCCTTGAGAAGTGTCGATGTGCCCACTTGGTTCTTCTAATTGTATAGGACACCTGGTGAAAATGCTCGGACGCCGCGGAAAAGAGCAAGCAAAAGTACTGTGGGGGAGTGCACAAAGAGCAAACACCTGCACGCGAAGTCAATTGATTCTAAAGGTGTGCGATTCGATTGCGGCGCGCCAGTGTCAGTTGGCGGCAGGAACAACACCGATCGATTCGGGGGCGCTGAGGAAGATGCGCGTGGAGTCGCCGCGAAGCACGCGATAAAGAGCGAATTGGCGCTGCGTCGTTCCGCGAAGCTCGAAGAGAAGCTCGCCGCGGTTGTCGGCTTCGGCGTCGACCGCATCGATGAGGTGCATCCGCGGCGTCAGGTCAAGGTTCGCGGCGTCGGTAACGTTCTTGAACAGGACCGCGACGCCTCCATAGAGATCGGGCTGCGCAATAAGGGTGACAAATTTCTCGTTGGCTCCTGCGCCATCTGTGTGCGCGGATAGCACCAGGGTGGCCCCCGCATCGTAGGCCAACTGGAAGACTCGAAACTGCTCGACGAGCAGCGGGGCAGGCGCAAGAGGAGTAGCGGGCTTCGCGTGGCGCTGAGCGGCAGCCGAATTGGGCGTCGGCTTGGGAGCGGGATGCGGATTGAGCCCCAGCGCGCTCCGTGCTAGAACTTCCATGGCGGCCTCCATTTTGTCTTCGTCATCTTGGTTGGCCCAGGTGTAGTTCCATGGATGCTCGGGACGTTCGATCGCGTCGGAGACCGCTACGGTTTGATGCATATCGATCGGCAGGCCAAAGAGGGTGGGAACAACGGGCGCGCCGTAGCCCGCAAACTTGCCGGGAACGAGGCGTGGACGATTGGGATCGGCGTCGCTGGCAACGTCTGCCACGAAGGCCTCTTCGTCGTCGTTCTTTTTCTTTTTCAGTTTCGGACGGCTGGAGTCATCGGAGGATGTGCTGCCTGACGATGAACTGGCGTCGCCGCCATGAAGGACGGGACGGTCGGAATCAGCCGGAGGCGCGCCGGAATCGGCGCTCGAATTGCCGCCTGAGCCCGTGCCAGAACTCGCGCCGGAACTCGATGCATCGCCGCTCTTGTGCAGCGTAGGTCGATCGGGATCGGGAGCCGGACCACTCGAACCGGAGCCGGAACTCGAACCCGAACCGGAGCTCGAGCCTGACCCACCGGAAGAATTGTCGGCGTGATGCTTGCGGTGCAGAATGGGCACGTCGCTCTGCGCATCGTCCTCTTCGTCCACTTTCGCTACTTGCGCTGCAGCGGGATTGGCCTTAGACAGCGGTCTCCACTTGCCAAAGCCCACCCATCCGCCTTGTTCCCGTGCCGACGTGTCAATGTCGAACAGGCCTACCGGCTTGCCGTCCCGCTGGAGCTGATACTCCACGTCGCTCTGCAATGCGAGCGGCTCGGGCTGGGCGAGATAGACGCCTGCGTCATTCAGGTCCTGGCCGTCGAAGATGCAGATGGGAACAAGACGTGCAGCCTTGGGATGGGCTTCATCGCCAGTCCACTCATACACCCCGACTGCGCGCATGTCAGGCGCGCTCGCGTCCGGCTTGGCGACCTGGCCGGGATATTGCGCGGGTGCGGCAAGCGAGAAAACCAACGCGACAGGAGCGAGCAGCATGGCTGCCTTTATCCACAAGCGGCTTGAGCGATGCAATGACACCTTCGACTTCCCTCGACAATAATTGAATCTGGCGGCCGCAGTGCGGCCCGACCCATCTCCCGCATTTCGAGCCCATCCATCTTTTGAAAGGATATGCCCTATGAAGCTCCGTGAGAAAGTTGCCGACTTTACCCTGCAAACAGATGAAGACAAAACCGTGAGTCTCTCGGACTTTGCCGGCAAGCCGGTGATCCTCTTCTTTTATCCCAAGGCCGATACCCCCGGCTGCACCATCGAGGCCTGCGGCTTCCGCGATACGTTCAAAAAGCTCCAGGCGGCAGGCGCCGTGGTTTTGGGTATCAGCCGCGACACGCCTCGCGAACAGGCCAAGTTTCGGGCCAAATACGACCTCCCGTACACACTCCTTGCTGATGTAGACGAGAAAGTCTGCAAACAGTTTGATGTGTTGAAAGAAAAGAACATGTACGGGAAGAAAGTGTTTGGCATCGAGCGGACAACGTTCGTGATCGGGCCTGACCGGACGCTCTTGCACATCTATCCCAAGGTTGTGCCACAGGGACACGCCGAAGAGGTGCTGGAACTGATCAAGGAATGGAACAAAGCGCACAAAAAGGCGTGAAGAGGAGACGCGGGATAGATCAGATGCGCGGCAGGCTGCTGAAGCGCAGTTTCTTTGAGGACTCGCCGGAGCGTGTGGCGCCGCGGCTGTTGGGCAAGCTGTTGGTCCACAAGACAGCGGCCGGCATCGTGGCTGGCCGCATCGTCGAGGTCGAGGCGTACCTCGGTCCTCACCACAAGACACCCGACCCCGCCGCGCACTCGCATCGCGGTCCGACGCCTCGAAACCAGGTGCTTTTCGGCCCTGCCGGATTCGCGTATGTCTATTCGATTTACGGCCTCTACTACTGCATGAACTTCTCCTGCGAGAAAGAAGGCATGGGCGGTGGCGTGCTGCTGCGCGCGCTGGAACCTGTAACCGGAACGGCACAGATGGCGCACAACCGTAATCTGGATCCTGACGCTGCGGCGTGCGACTTCACCGGTGGGCCCGGCCGCTTGTGCCAGGCTCTTGGCCTTACGCGGCCCACGCATAATGGCTTGGATCTGGTCGATCCCCATTCGCCCCTGCAGGTGCGGGACGACGGCATGCGCGTGACGCGCGTGCTGGTGACGCGCCGCATCGGCATCCGGCAAGCCGTAGAGTTGCCATTGCGCTTTTCGCTGCCCGGCAACGAATGTGTTTCCGGCCCCAAAAAGATAAAGGGGAAATCGATCTTCCTTCGGGAGGGGTCAATCCGTAAACTGATCCGTAGCTAACCCGAGGTCCGCGACCCGGACCTGAGAGGAACTCTGCCAGTGAAATTCACTTCCCTGCTCCCACCCGCCGCAGCCGTTGCCCTGATGGCCGCAGCCGTGCTTGCCACAACCACTGGAGTGCAAGCGACGCAAGATCAGCCGCAAGCGAGCGCGCCGGCCGCTCAGACAGCGCCTGCTCCACCCGCTGGCCGACCGATGCGCAACCTGCCGGCGCCGACCAACCTTCAGGTGCTGCCGAAGAACCTGACCGGCGACCAGGTGCACGAAATCATGGAAGGCTTTGCCGGGTCGCTCGGCGTGCATTGCGACTTCTGTCACGCGGCCGACCCCAAGAACTTAATGCCCAACGGACACCCACGCCTGAATTTTGCCGACGACTCCAAAGACGACAAAAAAATTGCGCGAATTATGATCGCAATGACGCAGCAGATCAACGCGGACTATATCAGCAAGGCGTCCGCGCTCGATCCGGACGCGATGGGCATGAAGGTGACGTGCGGGACCTGCCATCGCGGCCACGAGATGCCCGAGGACTTTGTGCCTCCGCAGGAACACGTGCCGGGCGCACCACCAGCTGGGAGTGCACCCGCCGGTCACGAGGTGCCGGCGCCCGGCATGCCGCCGGCGTCGAAATAGAATTCGCCCCGCCCCAGCGCGCGGCGTGCACTGCGAGATGAGGTTGCACGCCAGCGCTTCGGGTGCGTTCGCCGCCCGGAATTACACTAACTCGATATGCGGCTGTTCGTGGGAATCCCGTTGGCGGATGCGGTGGCGTGCGAACTCGGCAACGTGATAGCCCGGCTGCGCGAAGGCGAAAGCACCAGGCCCGGCAGCCGTTTGCGCTGGACTGCGCCGGATTCGTGGCATATCACGCTGCAGTTCCTTGGCAATGCGACACCGGAACAACTGGAGTGCTTGAAAGCGCGGCTGGGTGAGGTGCGCGCTGCGGCGGTTCCCGTCAAATTGGGCGAACTCGGCTGCTTCGATCGCGCCGGTGTGTTCTTTGCAGATGTGATCGTAACGCCTGAGCTCGCTGCCCTCGAAGGGAGCGTGGTGGCGGCGACAGGCCCCTGCG
>JBEKRG010000151.1:0-17989 GCA_049518955.1 Occallatibacter sp. | reverse complement strand
CGCGGCTTTGCCCATATCAAAGAGCGTGTGCTGAACGCTCCTGCTGTTGTGAGCGGCAAATGTTGTAAGCAGCGCGGCGACGATGCGTTCTCGAGGCTGCGCGTAGTCCGGCGCCGCAGCCGAATAATCCCACGTGATGGTGGCGCGCGTACCGAGAATGCGATCAGTGGCTGGTTTGAGCGTGGTCAGCTTGTCGACAACGTACCCGGTGAATGCCGATTGCGTGGTTTTGAGAATCGTCAGTCCATCCACGCCGGACCTGATGGACCACCCCCGTCCCTGGTCCCGCACAGCATGCACGGTCTGAAGCTCCGGCCCGCCGAGCTTGAATGTGGTGGCTTCGGGCGCGCCGCCAATTGTCAATCGCTCCCATGCACGCGATTTGACTTCGACCAGAACGCCGGAGACTTGCGCATTGTTGGTGAGAAAATAATCGCCGAGTTCCATGGAAAAAGCTTCGATAGTCGCTGCTTTCGACCTTCGAGCCACTGAGTAGACGGTGTTCTTCATCGTGTCAGTGGGCAGCACCTTGCTGTTGTCGGCTTCGGTGTAACTGGCGTCAAAGTCCCCCTCAAGCATGACGTGGACCGTCCACTCGTCGAAGAGGTGCCGGTCCTTAAGGCGCGTGATCCGTGAGAGGCGCACGCGAGATTTTCCATAGCGATTGTCACCCAGTCTCGCCATTCGTCAGCTTCCTCTGTATGTTGTGTAGCTGTTGTCGCTCAGCAGCAACGGCAAATGGTAATGTGCATTACCGTCGCAGGTGAATGTAATCGCAATCTCCGGGTAGATACTGGCTCGCCCCATCCGCGCGAAGTATGGGCCGGTGTCGAAAACGATACGATACGGGCCGGAGGCAGCGTCGCGCGCCAAGTCGCGGCAACGGCCGTCAGCATCGGTGACGCCGGAAGCGGCTTCGATCCAATCGCCGGGCGCGTCATGCGCGCGTTCGGCATCGCCGTTTGTTGAAATCTCAATCCACCCGCCGCCGGCAAACTTCTCAAGGCGCACCGAAATCCCCGCGGCGGGTTTGCCCAGTGCGGAATCCAAAACGTGAGTTGAAATGTTGCTCATTCGACTAACCACTTTCCTAGACGGATTTGCATGATCTGGCGTTGCTGTTCAGCCGCCTCGCGCAACTCTGACTCTCGATCGTTCGCCAGGCGTTGCTTGAGAATAGTAAGCATCTCGGTGGCGCTTTTGCCGGTCGCGCAGACGATGTATGTGAAGCCGAATCGCTGCGCATAGAGTTCATTGTCTGCCGCGAGCTCGGCCAGCACCAGTTCACTTGCCGCTTTGGCTGACGACTGTTCCTGCTGCGACCACTCAGATGATCGCGCCGCGCCCCGGTATGACGGGCGCGTCGTAACAAGGACGGGCTGGCGCTCGCCGATGCGCGGATGAAATGCAAACGCCTCCAGCCAATCCGGCTCTCGCATCGTACCCCACACGCGGTCGGCGGCTTGGCTAAGCGCCCACACGCTCGCGATGGGACGCTGCGCCACCATAGCCTGAGCCCATCGTTTTGATCCGCAGCAGGCAAGCATCGCTTCCATGGCAGCGGATTCGTCGGCTGCATTCCATGCTGCAAGAGTGATATTCACGATTGCAATCCTTCCTGGCGAAGCAAGAGCAAAAATTCGTCGAGGAGATTCACGGCCACCCGGCGCCGGTATTCAGCCGTAGAACGGATGTCGTTGATCGGCTTGATTTCGCCGAGCAGCGCTCGGTGTGCGGACTGTATCGTCTCGCGCTCGCCGGATTGGCCGAGAAGCGCGGCCTCAGTTTGCCAAAGGCGCGTAGGGAAGGGCGCAAGACTCGCTGCTCCGAGACGTATCTCCCGGATCGCACCGTTCTCAAGCATAGCGGTCGCTCCGAGCGCGACTTTCGCGATCGCCATGGCGCGGCGTGTTCCAACCTTCCGCAGGTAGCCAGCGTGGTGAGCAAAACGACGCGGCACACGAATGGCGTAGAGAAGTTCATCGGGCAAGAGGACATTGCGCTTGTAGCCAGTGTGAAAAGCAGAGTATGGAATTCGGCGGCGGCCACGCACGGAGATGATCTCGATTTCGGCGTCGTAGGCAAGCAACGCAGGTGAAGAGTCCGCGGCCGGCGAGCCGTTGACGAGATTGCCACCGAGCGTCGCGCGGCCCTGGTTGGCGACGGAGCCGATCCAGCTTGCAGCCTTGGCGAGTAACGGCAGTTCGGCGGAAATGACAGCATTCCTTCGCAGGTCGAGGAACGTAGCAGCGGCGCCGATGGCAACACTCTCCGGCGTGACCTCAATTGTGCGCAGATCGGGAATGCCCCACAAGCTTACGAGTTTGGGAGAGGCCAGATGGCCTGCGGAAAATGCAACCATCAATTCCGTGCCGCCGGCAATGGGCATCCACGCTCCGGGCTCGGCGGCAAGCAACTGGAGCACCGCGCCGAGATCGCCCGGCGCGACGAGATCGTGCATCGCAGCGTTACCGCGCACGGCGTGTCTCCTCCAGGATTGATTCGGTTGCGGTCCCTGGACCTGCTGCAGCAACAGTCGCGGCGACCGATTCAAAGATCCGCATGAATCCTGTGCAGCGGCAAAGATTGCCGGCGAGCGCCTCGCGAATCTGAGGCATGCCGGGATGAGGATTCTGTTCGAGAAGTTGCGCAGATGCCATCAGCATACCGGGCGTGCAGATGCCGCACTGCGAGCCTCCGTGCTCGAGAAACGCTTTCTGCAATGGGTGCAGCTCGCCATTGAGCGCCAGGCCTTCGACCGTCTGGATTTCCGCGCCTTCGGCCTGCAACACCGGAACCAGGCAGCTATTCACAAGTTCGCCGTTCATGCGCACGGAACAGGAGCCGCACTCGCCTTCGCCGCATCCTTCTTTGGTCCCGGTCAACTGCAGATCCTCGCGCAGGACGTCGAGAAGGCGCTTCATCGGCGGAACTTTTACAGTTCTTGCTTCGCCATTCACGCTGAATCGAATCGCCGGCCACCGTTCACTCGAAATGGCATGTTCGCTCTTGCTCATCGCGCCGCCATCTCTTCCGCCGGCTGAGCCGCGACGAGACCCACGAAGAGATCTTCAGGGAGGAGCGGAATTGCGTTGAATGCAACTCCTGTTGCGTCGCGAATTGCATTCAGAATCGCGGGCGCGGGTCCGTCATGTGGCAGCTCGCCGATACCTTTGGCGCCGAATCCCCCGTATCGGAAGGGAATCTGCTCGAAGTACACGTGAATAGGCGGGACATCCTCCGCGGTGGGCATAATGTAGTTGGTCATCTGATTGTTGGCCATGCGGCCGTCCTGCCAGACAACTTTTTCGTAGAGAGCAAAGCCAATACCCTGCGCGATTCCGCCCTCGACCTGGCCAATGGCCATCACAGGGTGAATCACCCGGCCTACTTCTTGCACGGCCCAGAAGTTTTCAACTTCAGCAGAGTAAGTGACCGTGTCGACTGCGACCTGCGCCACGTAGATCGCCCACGCGTATGCGCCGTAGGCTTCTCCGTGGTAGGTCTGATCGTTCCAGACGATTCCGGGCGGCGCTTCGTAGCGGCATAACGACACGACTTCCCCGTGCGTGGTGCGGTAACGTTCGCAGGCAGCGAGGAACTCTTCGTGCGTGAAGCTCGCGCCAAGGCCGGCGTGTTCGCGGAGAAGCGCGAGCAACTGCGCGCAGGCGCGCTCAATGATGCGGCCGACGACCATCGATGTGCGTGAAGCAACTGTTGGTCCGCTGTTGGGAACCACGCCGGTGTCGGGCGCGGCCATCGTCACGTCGGCGTAGTCAATTCCGAGCGCTTCCGCGGCAACCTGTGTCAGGATTGTGTTTGTGCCTTGGCCGAACTCGGTGTTCGAAACGAGGACGCGGACTTTTCCTTCAACCGTGACGTCGATGCCCGCGAGCGAATTGAGATACACCTCTCCCGAACCGGTAAAACCGGAGCCGTGATAAAAGGCGGCCAGTCCCATGCCGCGTTTGATGGAGCTCGTCGCATTCTCGCGGACAAACTGCGCGCGCTTGGCGTCGTAGTCGCTTTCCTTGAGCGCGCGATCGAGCAGTTGATCGAGAATCACCGGCTCGCGCATCTCCTGTTCGGTTGCATTGGTGTCGCCCACATGGAGAAAATTCCTGCGACGAAGTTCCACGGGATCTATGCGGAGGACGGCGGCAATTTCATCCATGTGGCGCTCCATGGCGAAGATGGCCTGCGGGGCGCCGAATCCGCGAAACGCGCCGTAAGGAACGAGGTTGGTTGCCCAGGACGTCGCACGTACCCGCACGTTGGGACACAAGTAAGGACCGGTGGAGTGAAGCACAGCGCGCGACAGCACTGTGGAAGAAAGAGTGGCATACGCGCCCCCGTCGGTTGCGAGATCAATCTCGATTGCCAGCAGCTTGCCTTCGCGATCGAGCGCCGTGCGGTGGTGCACCCGCGATGGGTGGCGCTTGGTGGTTGCGGACAGATCTTCCATGCGGTCGTAGACCATCTTCACAGGATGGCCGCTCTTCATGGCGAGCAGGGCAGCGTGGCACGCAAGCGTGGACGGATAGTCCTCCTTGCCACCAAATGCGCCGCCCGTTTCGGTCTGAATGACGCGAACTCTATCGTCGGTCAATTCGAAAACCGCGCGCAGAGCCTTGAAGACGTAATAAGGACACTGTAGCGAGCCCCAAACCGTGACGCCATTTTTTGCGCTGTATTCCGCGATCATGCCCTGGTTCTCGATATAAAGGTGCTCCTGTGCGCCGGTGCGGTACTCGCCTTCGACAATGTGCGCCGCGCTGTTCCACGCGGAGTCCACGTTGCCTTTTTCGAGCAGAAAGCTTTTCAGCAAGTTGTCCGCGCCCCAAATGACCACATCCTGCCGCTCGCTCTCTTCGATGGTGAAGATGGGCGGCAACGGTTCGTATTCGATTCGCACCGCGCCGACGGCCTCGCGCAGTTTGTGTTTGTCAGGATGAGCGAGGAGTAGGATCGGCTCCTCGCAATGATTCACTTTGCCGTCGGCCAGGCACGGCTGATCGGCGACGATGAGCTGGATGCAATTCTCGCCGGGAATATCAGCGGCTGTAACGACCGCAAACTCGGTCCAGTCAATGCGGCGATCAAAAGTGATGGAACGGACGAGCCCGCGCGGGATCGAGCTTCGCACCGTGGCGCCGTGCCACATTCCCTCGCGCTCGATATCGTCGACGTAGCGCGCGCGGCCCAGCAACTTGTCCACGCCTTCCTTGCGGGGAACGGGGGCGCCAACGATGCGGGTTGTCGCGGGCGTGCTCATGGTGGCGAAACCGCTGTTGCCGAACAGGTTGAGGGATAGCATACAACGGCGCGACGGGTTTCTTGAAATTACTCGAGCTTATGAAGCGAGCTCTGCAAGCGTCCGCGCCAGCACGTGGACGCCGCTGCCGATCCACTCGGGCGAAGCATATTCGTCAGGCCGATGACTGACACCGCCGCGGCATGGAATAAACAGCATGGCCACGGGCGCAATACACGAGACAAAGGATGAGTCGTGATAGGCGCGCGCGACCATCTTCTTATAGGTTTTGCCGGCCGCAACCGCCGAGGCTTCAAGCGCGGCGAGAATTGCAGGGTCGCAAGTCGTGGGCGGGTCGGCGTTGATTAATTCCGTTGTGATCTTGACCTCGCGGCGGGCGCTCACTTCCTCTACAGAGGACACAAGCGAAGCCAGAACGCCGTCGCGGCGGACGCGATCGATGTCGCGCACGTCCGTTGTGATGAGCACGCGCGAAGGGACGCTGTTCACCGCGCCGGGAAACACTTCGCAGATGCCCACCGTGCCAACTGTGTCAATCGCGCCCGTTGATTTTGCCGCTGATTCAAGCGCTAGGATCAATTCTGCGGCAGCTGCCAAAGCATCCTTGCGGCCCGGCATCAGTTTTCCGCCGGCGTGCCCGCCTTCGCCTTCGATGATGATGCGCTGGCTGGCGGGTGCGGCGATGTGCGTCACCAAGCCAACGTCGATTCCTTCCTGCTCAAGAAACGGCCCCTGCTCAATGTGCAGCTCAACAAATTGATGAAAGTGGCCGCGGGGCGTGGCGACGGAATCAAGCGATCCAGTGAAGCCGGCTTGCGCTCGCCACTCTTCCACTCCACGGCCCGCCTTGTCACGAAGGGCAAGTGCCTGCTGCGGAGTGAGCACGCCTGCTATCATGCGGCTACCCAGGCAGCCAATGCCAAAGCGGGTCGGTTCTTCCGCAGTAAAGATAACGAGTTCAATGGAGCGCTGCGGCTTGAACCCGAGCTTTTGCAAAACGCGAATCGCTTCCAGACCACCGAGCACGCCGACGCAGCCGTCGTAGAGGCCGGCGTTGGGAATGGCGTCAATGTGCGAACCGGTGCCGAGTGGCGCGAGCGCGGGATCGATCCCTTCCCATCGCGCGAAAGTATTGCCGACGGCGTCCTGGCGAACTTTCAATCCGGCTGCTTCGCAAAGGCTCTTCACAAAAGCCCGTGCGCGAAGATCGGCTTCGCCGAAAACGACGCGTGTCACCACGGGGGGATCAGCTTCAGAGATCTGCCCCAGAGCCTTCAGCTCAGCGATCAGGCCATCGATCGTGACTTCGGGGCGCGACGTTGTCATTCGCCTTCTCCCAGTGGATGGCGACGCCAGTCCTTGTATAGAAGGTATTTTGCAGGTCGTTTGCCGAGCGCTCCAAACCACTGCGGACAGTAAGCGCGCATCCAGATGAAATCGCCTGCATACACGGGATACCACGAATCGCCGAGCCGATAGATGCCGCTGCCTTCGAGCATCAGCAGGCCGTGCTCCATCAAATGAACCTCTACCAGCGGGAGCGACGCGCCGGGATCGTACGTCAGGGTGTTGATAGCAAAATCGTAAGGCGGGCCATCGGGCATCAGCGCGCGCACGCGCAGCGCGTCGTCGTCAAGGATCGTCGTAGATTTCACTGAGGCTTCTTCGCCGACAACGATTTTCGGGGCGACTGCGCCGGCCTGCGGCTCGTAGGGCTTCTCGATCACCGCCGCGCGTGCGATTCCCGACGCGCGTACCGTGTGCGGCGTTCCTTGCGGGAGATAAGCGAACCCTCCGGGCTTGAGGATGTGCTTCTTTCCGTCCGCCTTTACTTCGACCTTACCGTCGAGGACATAAAGGAATCGCTGTGCCGGTGCGGGGCCGAGCGATCCGCCTGCTACGAACTCGGCGGTCATTTGTGTGAAGCGCGCGCCCAGTTGCGGTGCGGCGTGAACGATGAACTCCACTCCATCGGCGCCAGGAAGGGGTGAGCGGATAAAAGTGTCTGGGGTTTGCAGCAGGTGATCCGGCTTTCGGCTGCTGCGTGTTGATCCAAGATGGTGCACGTCCGACCTCAATCTGGGAAATGAGAACAGGGTCCGGCAAAATTCCGATGCTCGATTCTATCCGACCGCCGTGGCAAGGATTTCCAGAAATTTGCGGCCAATTTTGAGCGTGGCTTCAACGTCTTCTTCTCGAACGGATTCGCCGGGATGATGGCTGATGCCGCCAGGACTGCGCAGAAAAAGCATGGCGGCGGGCACGCGGGAGGCCATGACCATCGCATCGTGGCCCGCGCCGCTGGCCATGAGCTTTTCCGGTAGGCCAGCCGCTGCGATCGCGTCAACCAAATAGGCCGTGAGCCGCTCATCCATGGGCACGGCTGGCTGGTCCATCTGCTGTGTCCACTGGAAAGTGAGGCCGCGTTTTTCGGCGATGGCCTGCGCATGTGCAAGATTCTGCTGCGCCCGCGAGCGCATCGTGGCGCAGATTCATTGGTGTGGTGCCGGCATGATTGGCTTGGCCGCGGAATTCGAGGGTGAGACGCGTCTGGCCAGCAATGGCCGTAACCGCCGCGACGGAAAGGCCCTCCGATTCGAGAACCGGGCCTTGCTCGATGTGCATTTCGACGAAGCCGAGCACGTCGGTATTGAGCGCCGCGTTGCCGATTTGGCTCGGGTCAAGTCCGAAATCGCGAATCACGTCGGCCAGCGTGACTCCGTCCGCGTCTTTGAGAGCTAGCAGCGCAGGGTCGAAGCGACCAGCGACTGCCCGGCTGCCGATAAAAGGGACACCGAATCGCACTCCTTCCTCTTCAGAGAATGCGATGACCTCGATCGTCAGCGGAAGATCGAGCTCCTGCGCAAGTTCGGTCCACTCCAGAGCGAGGGTAACGCCGAGGACGCCGTCATAAGCGCCTGCGTTGGGCACCGTGTCAATGTGCGAGCCGAGAATCAGCCGCTTGGCTAGCGCGCCTGTCGGATTCCCCCGTCCGCGCAGATTCCCCGCCGCGTCCGTGTCAACCGCCATGCCCAGAGATTCCATGCGCTTGCGCAAAAGCCCGTGAACATCGCGCACCGGCGAGGTCAGGAAACGGCGCGTGATGCGATCCGGTTCTTCGCTCATCTGCGCGATGCGCTTACATTCTGAAATCGCCCGAAGCGCTCTGTCTCTCATGAACGCATCAGCTCTCTGCCTCGTGAGGCCCCCGTAAACTTCTTCGCGCGATAAACTGGCTCGCCGCGCAGCCAGGTCTCGCCGACGCGCCCGTAGAGTTTGGCGCCAAGATATGGGGAGAGCTTGAGACGGAAGTAGAGGTCGGGGGAGGAGACTGTCCACTCCGTCTCGGGATCGAAGACAACAAAGTCTGCGTCGGCTCCGGGAGCGATCGTGCCTTTTCGTCCCGCCAAACCCGCGAGCCGCGCGGGTGCTGCTGCCATCCATTCGCCGAGCCGGTCCAGCTTGATGCCGCGCTGTTTCATTGCTGTCCAAATCACGGGCAAAGCCAGGCCAAGGCTTGAGATTCCGCCCCATGCCTGGTCCCAGCGGCCCGTTTCGCGATGCTTCATCTCGGGCGGGCAGGGAGAATGATCCGTGGCCACCATGTCGATTTGGCCTTCTTCGAGCGCCTTCCAAAGTCTCTCGCGGTTCTCCGCGCCGCGAATCGGCGGCGCACACTTGAATTCCGTTGCGCAATCAGGAATGTCTTCGCTGGCAAACCACAGGTAATGAGCGCAAGTCTCGACGGTCACCGGCACACCACGATCGCGCGCCGCGGCGAGCAATGGCAGCGCCCGCGCGCTGGACAAATGAACGATGTGGATCGGAGTCCTGAATTCCTCGGCAAGCCGGATCAGCAAAGCGATGGCTTCAACTTCGGCCGCATCCGGGCGCGACGCCAGATAGGTCGAATACTTTCGCCAATCCGCGCCCGCTTCGTTCAGCTTCTCGGTTGCGGCACCGACAGGACCGGCAATCTCGGCGTGGGCCAGCAGCGGAAGACCTGTTTCGCGCAGCTTTGCCAACGCTAAGCGCAAATCTGCCTCATCCACCCACGCAAAGCCATCGATGCCCGAGTGAATCAGAAAGCATTTAAAGCCGGGCACGCCCGCGTGCGCCAGGGGCTCGATCCTGTCGGCATTGCCACGCACCACGCCGCCCCATGCAGCCCAGTCGACCCATGCTTTTCCCTGTGCAGCTTTGCGTTTTTCCTCCAGTGCCATCACATCGGTTGTTTCAGGCACGCAATTCAGCGGCATGTCAACGAGCGTCGTGACGCCGCCCGCGGCCGCGGCTTGCGCTGCCGTCTGAAAGCCTTCCCATTCCGTGCGGCCTGGGTCGTTGATATGAACATGCGTGTCGACCAAGCCCGGCAGCAGCACGGCATCGCCAAAATCGATGCGCTCGACCTCACGCGGAGCTTCATCCCATCTGCAAATCGCCGAAATGCGCTCTCCGTCCACAACCACAGCAGCAGGCGCGAGACCCGCGGTTGTTAAAACGCGCGTGGAACGAAGTGCTTTTGGCATCTTGTTTGTACTTTCGCTGAATCGGGAGGCAAAGAGCAAGAGCCGCGCACTTGTTTTCAGTGAACGACTTGATTCATTCTCTGATGGCCAAAGGGCGAGCGGCCTCGAAATCCGAGGTGCATCGCTGGGGCGGTGTTATCCGCGCAGTTTCGCCAGCAGGTCCTGCGGGTGAACCGGCTTGGCGAGTATGTCGAATTCGTAGCCGTCGGCGCGCGCCTTTTCCAGCAGATCGGCGGTCGCGGCCTGGCCCGAAAAGAGCAGAATCTTGATATTGGGCAGCAGGGCGCGGATCCGGATGGCGGCGTCGATTCCATTCAAATCGGCCATGATCACATCGGAGATGAGCATGTCCGGTTGAAAAGTTTCAGCAAGCTCGAGGGCTTTCTCACCCGAATAGATAGCGCGAGCGTCAAAACCACTCTGGTTCAGAATGATCGCAAGCGTGTCAGCGATCACTCGCTCGTCGTCGGCTACCAGTACTTTTGGCTTTATCGTGTTTGACATATTCTCCTGAGGGGGCAGGGAAGGGCATTCATCGCACGACGCCCAGTTGGCTTCGGAATAGCGAGCTCATACGCGAGGCTTTGCAAGTACGCTTTCATTCCGTCGGGAATGGTACGCTTTACCAGTGTAAAGCACGGCGCGCCTTTTCAGGTAAGACCGGCTTCTTGTGCCGGAAGGCTGCGTCAGCGAGCGGTATGGCCCGGTTTATTCGGTGGGCTGGGAATTCATCTGCCTTCAAATGTTGACTTCTATACTGGCGCAAACAAACTACTGTTTCGCCTGACCATCCCCTACCGGAGCATCCGAAATGCAGGAAACGACTTTCCCCATCGCGACTCTCGAAGCGCCGCCGGCCACGGATGCGATCATCCGTGCGGAAAAAGTTGAGAAATACTACGCGCAGCCGAGCCAGAATCGCATTCAGGTGATCTCAGCGACTGATTTAAGCATCGTCCCGGGGGAGATTCTTGCCTTGCTCGGCCCTTCTGGATCGGGCAAATCAACCATGCTGCGGATGTTGACCGGGCTCTCCACGCCGACGGCCGGCCAGGTCTACTGGCATGGCACGCCGATTTCGCAGGCTGAGATCAATGTTTCGATCGTCTTTCAGAGTTTCGCCCTTTTCCCCTGGCTCACAGTTCTCGAGAATGTTGAAGCTCCGCTGCAGGCTCGCGGCGTGCCGCCGGCCGAGCGGCGTGAGCGCAGCATGAAGATGCTCGACGTCGTAGGCCTCGACGGATTCGAGGCCGCCTATCCCAAGGAGCTTTCGGGCGGCATGCGGCAGCGCGTCGGCTTCGCGCGCGCCCTCGTGGTCGAGCCCGAAGTTCTTTTCATGGATGAGCCGTTTTCAGCGCTCGATGTGCTCACGGCGGAGAACCTGCGCAGCGAGCTGCTGGAGCTTTGGGCGAAGAAGACCATGCCGACCAAGGCGGTATTTTTGGTGACGCACAATATTGAGGAAGCCGTGCTCTTGGCCGATCGCATCGTGGTGCTGGGGCGCAATCCGGGCCACGTGCGCACGGACTTCCCGGTGAAACTGCCGCAGCCGCGCGACCGCAAGTCCGAGGCCTTCACAGAATTGGTCGACTACATCTACAAGGTGCTTACGCAGCCTGATGTCGCGCCGGCCGGTGCGCCGGACCATGCCGAGCCGCCCACGCGCGATCAGCGGCAGATGCGCTACCAGATGTTGCCGCACGCGAGGCCAGGAGGAATTGCCGGCTTGCTCGAGCTGTTGCTCGATCGCGGCGGACGCGACGACATGTATCGCCTCGCCGACGACCTGGCCTTTGAAATCGACGATCTACTGCCCATTGTCGATGCCGCGCAGTTGCTCGGTTTCCTCAAAATCGAAGAAGGCGACGCGGTCATCACTCCCAGTGGCGAGGAGTTTGCGAACTCCGAAATCCTTCGCCAAAAGGAGCTGTTCCGCAATGCCGCGATCGAGAATGTGCTTCTACTGCGCCAGATTCGCCGCGCCCTCGATGCCAAGAGCGATCATACGGTCCCCGAGGACTTCTTTCTCGATATGCTCGCAGAACAGTTCAGCGAGGAGGAATCGCAACTTCAGATGCAGACCGCGGTTAACTGGGGCCGCTACGCTGAACTGTTCGACTTCGACTCCGGTCGGCGCCGTTTTGTGATGCCCGATGCCCTCGAAGAAGAAATTGCCGCGAGCGGAGACGCGAAGTGAACCTCCAGCATCCTCTTGCTCGGTCCCTCGTCACCGTTCGCAAGACGCCGTTTTTCGTCGATCTCGGCGTCGCAGCCTGCGCGCTCGCGCTGTTCTTCGCCATCGTCAGCACCGGCGTTTACTGGTTCCAAAAACCGACCCCCATCGTACCGATTTCGAATTCCATCGGGGCCTTGCCGGTGTACGCGTTTTACTCCATCGTGCGCATGGCGATCGCATACTTTCTCAGCCTGGCCTTCGCCATTTCCTACGGCTATATCGCTGCCTACAATCCTCGCATCGAGCCATGGATGGTCGCAGTCCTCGACATTCTGCAGTCGATTCCTGTGCTCAGCTTTCTGCCTCCTGTTGTGCTGGCGATGGTTTCCCTCATCCCCGGCCATCAGCTGGGCATTGAGATGGCCGTGATCCTGCTGATCTTCACCGGCCAGGTGTGGAACCTCGCGTTCAGCTTCTACTCTTCGCTCAAAACCATTCCCTGCGAGATGCTGGAAGCGTCGCGCATCTTCCGTTACTCCGGATGGCAGCGCTTTTGGCAACTGGAGATGCCATTTTCGGCTATTGGCCTGGTGTGGAACTCGATCGTCTCCGTGGCCGGGGGCTGGTTCGCGTTGATTTTCTGCGAGACGTTCACCATGGGCACGCGCAACTTTCAGTTACCCGGCCTGGGGAGCTACATCCAAGCCGCGACCAACAATGGCGATACGCACGCCCTGCTGGCGGGCATCGCGACGGTGATTCTCATCGTCGTCGCCACCGATCAATTGATATGGCGGCCGTTGATTGCCTGGAGCGACAAATTCAAGTTCGAGCAGGTGGAGTCGGCCGAGCAGGTGACCTCACCGATCCTCGAGCTGCTTCGCCGATCGCGGATTTTGGAAACCCTGCCGGGGCGCATTTGGAATCGTCTTGAGGAACCGGTTTACCAGCACATGGCGCGGAGCAAGGAATGCCGTGTGGTGAGGCCGCTCGACCAGTCGAAAACGGGCAAAGCTCCGCCTGTGCTTTGGGCGCTGGCCGCTGCGGGAGCCTTGGCCATTTGCTGGGCGGCTCTGCAAGCAATGTTCATGCTCAGTACCGTTACCTGGCCGGACCTGCGGCTGTTGCTCGAGGGCGCCGCGGCGACGTTTCTGCGCGTCAACGCATCGTTGCTCATCTCCGCCGCGTGGACGATTCCGGTCGGCGTGGCTATCGGCTTTAACCCGCGGCTGGCGCGCGTGGTGCAGCCGCTGGCACAGATTCTGGCCTCGGTGCCCGCGACGGCCTTCTTTCCCATTCTGCTCATGGGGCTGGTGAAGATTGGCGGCGGGCTGGGCATCGGGTCCGTCGCGCTCATGCTTCTCGGAACACAGTGGTACATCCTTTTCAACGTGATTGCGGGAGCCATGGCCATCCCCTCGGACCTGCGCGAAGTCTGCTCGGTCTGCCGCTTCACGCGCTGGCAGCGGTGGACTCGACTTATTCTTCCCGGCATCTTTCCTTACCTCATTACAGGGATGGTCACGGCCTCAGGCGGCGCGTGGAACGCCTCGGTGATGGCCGAATATTCGCATGTCCAGGGCCGCACGCTTCAAACCATCGGCCTGGGCGCGCAAATCGACGCTGCCACGGACAGCGGGCGTTTTGCGATGCTGCTGATGGCTACGATCATGATCTCCCTGATGGTCGTCACCATGAACCGGCTGGTATGGCGGCGTCTCTACCGGCTCGCCGAGACACGGTTTAAACTCGAAGGCTAAGAGGGTTTCACCTCTAAGGAACATCGCCATGATTCGCGTCGGTCTCATTGGTTTTGGAATGGCCGGGCGCGTCTTCCACGCGCCGCTCATCTCCTCCGTGGAAGGCCTGGAACTCGCCGCGGTCATGGAGCGCTCGTCGAACAAGGCGACGGAGCGTTACCCGGGCATCACCACTCATCGCTCCGTCGAGGCCATGCTCGCCGACAAGTCGCTCCGGTTGCTCGTCGTCGCCACACCAAATGGAACCCACTTTCCTCTTGCCAAGGAAATCCTGAAGGCAGGGAAGAACGTAGTCGTCGACAAGCCGATGACACTCACGTCAGCCGAAGCGGCGGAATTGATCGCTCTCTCCTGGAAGCACAAAGCCCTGCTCGTCCCTTTCCATAACCGCCGATGGGACAGCGATTTCCTGACGGTTCGGAAACTACTGGATGAAGGCTTGCTCGGCCGGCTCGTCGCTTTCGAATCCCGTCTCGACCGATGGCGTCCGGCTCCGATGACGGAGCGCCTATGGAAGGAAGACGCCGAGGCCGGCGGTGGAACTCTCCTCGATCTTGGGCCGCATTTGGCCGACCAGGCTCTTGTGCTGTTTGGCAAACCCGAGGCGGTCAGCGCCGACGTCGTGCGCGAGAAGGATGGTCCCGGTGCTAACGATTCCTTTACCGTTCGCCTGCGCTATCCCGGCCTCAACGTAACTCTCGGCGCCAACGGACTTTCTCTGCACCCAGCACCGCGCTTCCATCTTCGCGGAACCGGGGGTGGCTATGTGAAGAAGGGCGTCGAGCCGCAGGAAGCTGCTCTCGGCAGAGTTACGCGTATTGAAGACCGGAATTGGGGCCAGGAACTTGCGTCCCATTGGGGCATTCTTTACGTGGGCATCGATGGTGGCTCTGTGAGCCGGCCAGTCCCGGCGCTGCCCGGTAACTATCGCCTGTTCTACGCGGGCTTAAGGGACGCGCTCGAGGGTCAGGGGCCGGCTCCGGTCACCGCCGTCGATGGCTGGCGTGTTGCGCGGTTGCTTGAGTGGGCCGCGGAAAGCGCGGTAAGCCGCTGCGAAATCAACTGTGATTGGAGCGACGAGCCCGACTAGAGAGTCGCGGTCTGCGGCGGCAGCCGCTTACTGACGGCTCGGCTCCTTCTCGATCAGCGGCACCCAAAAATGGAATCGCGCTCCGCTGCCAGTGACGTTTGTGGCTTCGATTCCTCCACCATGCGCGACAAGGATGGCGCGCGTGATAGCCAGCCCCATTCCAGACCCTTTTCGCCGGCTCGTTCCGCGCTTGCCGCGATAGAACTTTTCAAAGATGAGCGGCAGATCGTGGACATCGATTCCGGGGCCATTATCTTCGACAGTAAACTCCACGCGATCCTCGCTGCGCTTGCTGCTGAGCGTGACGCGTGACCCGGGAGGGGTGTGGCTGGCCACGTTCTCGAGCAGATGCCGCAGGACCCTACCCAACAGATGCGGATCAAACCATGCCGGCTCGTCGCCATCGCCCTGCTCCTCCGCAGTATCGGGCAGGATCGTTACTTTGTGGCCAACAAGAATTTTGCGAGACTCTTCCACGGCCTGATCGAGCAGCGCGCGCGGATGCACAGAAGACATCTTGACCTGAACGACGTTGGCGTCAATTTCGGCCATCTCCACGGCTTCGCCGATTAATAAATCCAGCCGCGCCGCTTCCTCGTCGATCACGCGCACCATCTCGATGCGTCCCACTTCGTCGAGCCCTTCGCCTTCAAGCAGCGTGGTAGCCGCTGCTCGAATAGACGTGAGCGGTGTACGTAACTCGTGAGTCAATGAATCGATCAGCGCGGTGCGCAGGCGGTCAGCCTCGCGCGCGGCTTCAATGCGCGTCGAAGCCGCGATGGCGATGGAGCGCGCCACCGCGATGGATACCTGAGCGGACACCGCTGTTGCGAACTCGAGCGAAAGCGAATCCGGCCGCCACGCTAGAGCGCCTATGGGCTTCAATCCCAGAGCCAGGGCGTTGGTCTGGTAGCCGGCAAACGGAGCAATGGTGGGATTCAGCCCCTCTGCAACAGCCTGCATGTGCGCCCGCAAGCTGGGCGAAACCTCGCTGGTCGAAGAATAATACCGCTCGTAATCGCCGACATAAAGAACCACGCCCTCGAGAGCGAAGATGCGGCCGATGGCGCCGGGTAGATCGCGGAGAAGACGATCCGCGTCTTCAAAGAGCATCATCTCCTGGCTCAAGGAGTACAGCTTTCCCACATCTTCTTCGCGCTGCTGGGCGCGAACCGTCTGTTTTCGAGCGCGCTCCGCAAGCCGGCCGACTACCAGGCAACTCAGAGCAAATGAGACCATCGCCACCCATTGCTGCGCGCCCTCGATCCTGAAAGTGTGCAAAGGAGGCAGAAAAAAATAATCAAAACAGACGGCGCAGAGAAGCGCGGTGTAGATCGAGAGAACAATTCCGGTCTGCGTGGCCCACCACACCACCAGCACCAGAAACACCATCCCGGCGGTGGTGGAATTGGCGCGAAGCCAGACGAGCAAGAACGTGGCGAGCGCCGCCGTGGCTGAGGCCGCGAGCCAGCGAAGAGCCTGCCTTGCATAGGGCGGTACGCCCATCGTCTTCTCCACGGGAATCATACCTCTCCGTGGCGAGGCACTGAAATGCCGGCTCGCAATGGTGTAAGCTTCCGATGGATGAAAGAAGCAAGACATGCCGGGAAGAATTCTGGTTATTGACGACGAGTCGCAGATTACTCGGGTGCTGCGCGCCGCTCTCTCAGCGCAGGGATACGATGTTCGCACGGCCAACGATCCCGAGGAGGGATTGCGGCTGTTTCGTGACTGGGCGCCGGACCTCGTCGTCACCGACCTGATGATGCCGGTCATGAGCGGCGCTGAGGTCTGCCGGGCCATTCGAACGCTCGGCAAAACGCCCGTCCTGGTCTTATCGGTACGCGAACACGAACGATCGAAGGTGGAAGCGCTTGACGCGGGCGCCGACGACTACGTTACCAAGCCATTCAGCATTCAGGAACTGCTGGCTCGTGTAAGAGCGCACCTGCGCCGCGCTCCGGAGCGCACCACTGCCCCGCTTGAGGCCGGAGACTTTGTGATCGATGTGCGGGCGCACAGCATTCTGGTGCAGGGCAAGCCCGTTCACCTGACGCCCAAAGAGTTCGATCTTCTGCTTCATCTGGCTCGCAATGCCGGCAAAGTCATGACGCACCGTGCTCTGCTGACGTCTGTCTGGGGGGCGCAATCCGCGCACCAACCCGAGTACCTGCGCGTCTTCGTGGGTCAACTGCGCAAGAAGCTCGAGGGCGAGACCGGCCGCCAGTACATCCAGACCGAGCCGTGGGTTGGATACCGTTTCGTGCCCGAAGGCTGGACGGGAAACGAAGACTGACGGGGAACGAAGATTGAGTAGCGCGCCCCGTCTCGCAAGTTGGTTCGCATTGCGGCCCGCGCCGTCGCTGGCGCCGGATTTTCAACAACTTCCCACCGTCGACCATCGATCCTTACGAAATCTTTAGGTTTTCTTTTCGATTCTCAAACCTGACGAAGGACAGAATCGGAATGGAGCAAGACCGGCTATGTCGGTTGATGGCTCCCGTGCGCTCCCGGAATGTGACGTGGGGGCACAGGAGCGCGGAGCTTGTTCGTTGGACCTTTCCGGCGTTGGTCCGGATGGAAAAGGGGCGATCCCGAATGCAAGATGTATTGATGTTGCTTTACACCGTCATTTTCTTCGCCGTGGCGTTTCTATACGTCAAGGCCTGCCAAAAGTTGAGGTAGCCCATGCAAATGGATTGGATTTCAGCAACCGGTCTCATCCTCTCGATTCTCCTTATGGTCTATCTCACCGTCGCACTGCTGTTCCCGGAGAAGTTCTGACATGTCCGCAAACGGCTGGCTGCAATTTGCCATCTACTCTGTCATTCTGCTGCTGACGGTGCGTCCGGTCGGCATTTACATGACGCGCGTGCTTGAAGGCGAGCGGACCTGGCTCGACCCCGTCTTTCGCCCGTTTGAGCGACTCATCTACAAACTTTGCGGAGTAAAAGCCGACAATGAGATGAACTGGCGCGAGTACGCCTTCGCCATGCTCGGTTTTTCGGCCGTGGGATTGGTGCTTACCTACGCCATTGAGCGCTTGCAATACTACCTGCCCTGGAACCCGCAGCATCTCACTGGCGTGGGCAGCGATCTGGCGTTCAATACCGCCGCCAGCTTCACCACCAATACAAACTGGCAGTTCTACACGCCCGA
>JBEKRG010000150.1:0-10343 GCA_049518955.1 Occallatibacter sp. | reverse complement strand
TGCTTCAAGATCCCGATGATCTGCTCTTCCGTGTACCGGCTCTTCTTCATCGCTCCGTCCTCCCGCTTAGATTACGAGAGAACTCCAGTTTCAACTGGTAGAGTTTTCCGGGGGCAGGTCAACCGCATAAGCCAACATAAAGCGAACCGCTTCCTAGATATGACACGAGGCCTCTCGACCACGAGGGGCTTTCGTGTCTTTAGGCGCGATAGATTCGCTCCAACTCTATTTCGGGAGGATGAGTGCTCGGATCGAACGTGATCTTGTAATGCTCAAAGAAACCCATCCGGCCAAGCAATCCGGCGACAGGCAGAGTATGGGAAAAGGCGGCCTCGATGCTGAGCATATCCGCCCCAAACCAAAGTTGAACTGGATGGACCCATACGTCTTGGGTTCCACCAATGCCAGTTCTCGTTTCCTTTCGGCCACCCTCTACCTTTATTCCGATGCCAGGAGCAATTGATGAATGGAACATACAATCTCCCGCTCCAGAATCAACCATCGCCTCAAAAGGACGGCTCTTAGGGCCGTGTCTCTTGCTGATAGCAACTCTGAGTAGGGGATAGAGGACTGGGATGGTAGAGCCCGGGACTTGCTTAAATGGAACGCGCATTAAACCGAGAGTAGATCCCAACTTGGAGGAGTCTTCACGAGAAATGCTGTTTCGTCGCCAATCTCTTCTAGTCGGTGGACTACTTCCTCATATGTCGCGCCGTGAGCGACAATCTTTGACTCATCATCAGACAAGGCGATCCAAGCGTTAAGAGGAGCACTCTTAAGGGCCAACAAGCGACCTTCGCTTTGTATAGACTTCTCCATAAAATCCCTCATCCTCTTAGATGCACGACGATACACGAGGGAAGCAACTGAGTCAATTACTCCTTTACGTGATCCAAGAAAGCGTACCGTTTCTGTAATTGCTAGTTGAAGATGGCTGCATTTATCAGGCTCAGAGAAGAGATTTTAGGGTTGTGGTCACCTGCGCAAGATAATTTTGCGCATCTTTCACATCGGTCTTTGTGAACTGGTCAGCCTCATAACGCGCGTTATAGCCGTAGAACTTCAAGTGCATGTATTGAGTGCCGATTTTTCGCAGATTTGATTCTCGCGCAATATAGCTATCCCGCGTCGTGTGCGACTTCAGATGCATATTAAGAGTTTTGGCAAGGTAGGCCTCGACATAATGTACGGCAACATAAAAGAGCACAATCAATTTCCAATTCACGGAAGCTTGGGTACTCTCATCAAGAGTCGCAGCAAAAGTCTCGTTATCCTTTGCCTTTTTGACGTGTACGTTTTTGTCGGGCATGTTTTTCGCGCTCTTAGCGGAAATAGATCAACTTCGCTGCGGAATCGATTTCCCGCGGATCATTTGCACTTGTCGAAACAATATTGAAGTCGAATGAGACTTCAGGAAATGCGTCAATCAAATCGAATTGTTTTTGAAAAATCCTTTCGCGCGCCTCTTTTGGAGGATGGTCAGCAGTCATCCACACTAAGAGATTTCCTTCTACGCGCTCGACGAAAATGCAATTGATCTCGGCAACAGACTTCAAATCCGCAGCCAGCGCATCTTCGACGCTCTCGCTGTACAACATGCTTGGCTCTACGGAGCCACATATGGTAATCGCGTTGTTCCCTTTATGTGAATCTTTTGAGAAAATGGATTCCCCAGCCACACAAGCTTGAGTACCGGTGGCGAGAATAATCCAAGTTGCGATTTCAACTATCATTTTCGACTCAATTTGCTTTTCTTTTCAGTTTTTCGGGAGCGACTATTCCGATGATCTGTTGAAATTGAAGCTGGTAGATGGGATCGTTCGTCTGGTCGTTATATGCATCGAGACGAGCGGCGTCAAGCAAGACGATCTTAACCTTTACGGTGGTCCCATCAGAGAGCGTGTACTGTGCCCAAGGTTCATTCGAGGTCTCGGCGGTTACTGGTTCCCCTGTCACCTGTTGACCGTTGTAGTTGTAGGTCTGCTTTGGTGGCATGTCGCACTCCTTTGATCCAGGCGAGGGCAGCGTATCACACGCCCCCACAGCGTCGGAAATACTTCTTTCTGGTCGGTCGCTTTGAGCATCAAGGCGCGAATAATCGCTCCTGAGTGTGACGCGGTTATCGGTTTGACTATGGCGCACCACAGCGTTACCCTCAATTCTGAGGGCCAGCTATGGCGAATCTCCCGACGACTTCCGCCAAGAATGTGACGGACGATTCTGCCACCTTCGTAAAGTTCACGCGTCGGCTTATGTCTGTGCCTCACGCGGAGATTAAAGAAAAGCTAGAAGCAGAGAAAGCGGCGAAGCGAACGTCTAAGTCCGCTTCCCACGCTTCTGGCGCTTCATCCAAACGGGCCACCTAGAAAGGCTCCGCACTCGTTTCTCCCACCTTGCCGGTCAGTTCTGCATAGGTCAGTCTCTTCCCTGAAATCTGCGATGCCGCCAGCGTGAATCTGTCCGCGTCGGTCAGTGGGTTGTCCTTCGTTGCGCGATTATTGTAACGGAATACCTGCTCAGTCACGTAACGGTCAAGGTGAAATGGCTCTACAGCAACGTATGTGCCTTTCAATCCCCGCTTGAGTAAAGACCAGAAATTCTCGATCCCCTGCGTGTGGACCTGTCCGCGAACGTACTCTTCCATGTGGTTCACGGTTTCATGCACGAAATCCCGCGCTGCAAGGTTCTCATAGCCGCGCCACTGGTCGGTATAGACTTTCGACTTTTTCTCAACATTCGCAAGAATCATGCTCTGCAAGGTCTCGCGGTTTACATTGGGCACGACTTTGGCGCGAACTTGCCGTGTCTCGCGGTCATGCATTCCCATCACTACTGCCTTGATCGGGGAGTTTCCCGCTGTCGGCAACCCCTTGTACTTCTCGCGCACATGCTTGCGATGCATGTTTCTGATCTTGCCGCCGACAAAGGTCTCGTCGGCCTCAATGGGGGCGCTCTCAGGGCCACCAAACTTGGTGAAAGTCTGAGTCTCCATCGCAAGCCGAATCCGATGCAACATGAACCACGCAGTTTTCTGTGTCACACCTAGAGCGCGGTGGAGTTCATAGCTGGATATGCCATTCTTCGCGTTACAAAGGAGCCAGAGCGCAGGGAGCCACTTGTCGAGGCCGATGGGTGAGTCCTCGAATACGGTGCCGACCTTGAGCGAGAACTTTTGCTTCTTGTGGTCGCCGTAGCAGCGATAGACGTTCGCCTTTGCCAGCCAAGTCAGCTTGGTTGCGCCGCAATATGGGCAGCGGGGAGTTCCATCAGGCCAGCGAACGAAAACCATGAACTTGCGGCAGTTCTCAGAGTCCGCAAAGTGTTGAATCGCTTGCTGTAAGGTCTTGATCTTGGCGTCCATGATCTAACTATAGAACAAATGGCGTAGTCTGTCAAGTATATTATTGCCAGAATTTTGCGAGTGTTTTGAGGGGGTTAGGGTGAATCGAGGGTGGGGGGCTATTGACAGCTTGGAACGGGCGGGAGCGATCTCCGCTCAGGGCAGGCTTTCGAGTCCCCTTGTCGCCCGCAGCGGACTCCGGCTGGCCTCCGCGCTCTTACGATTTTTCTAGAAACTTTTGCGCTCAGCCCGCGTTAAGATAAGAGCCCCAAGCAACGGAGGCGCGATGCCCACCAGCGAGCAGGTCAGCAGCACCATCGCCGAAATCATCCGCGACACGCTTCGCCAAATCGAAGCCTCCACCGACGAGCGCAAAGACACCCCAGCGATCATCGAACTCAGGCTGCAACTCCTCCGCATGCTCCGCGAAATGGAAACCCCGAAAGGGACCGACCCCCCTCATTCGCCGAACACCCGCTAATCCAATCGGGTGCGCGCTCCGCTCAGGATGACAAATGTGGGAGCGGGTATAGGATTTTTCTACGCTGCACTCACAAAGTCAGGGCGGTGAGCTCAGGCGGATGAAGGATTTATGGCGGAAAAGGTTCTGGAATTGCTATCGGCAAAGAGGGGTCACTTTCTGCTGGAATCGGGGCACCACGGCGACTTCTGGCTCGATCTGGAAGGTCTGTGCCACCAGCCGCATCGCTTACGGGCGATGGCGGCGGAGCTGGCGAAGGCCATTTCAGAATGGCAGGTGGATGCGGTTTGCGCGCCTCTGGTTGAAGGAGCGTTCGTTGGGCTGTTTGTGGCGCTCGATCTGAATGTCGACTTCACGTACAGCGAGCGCTTTCGGCGACCATGGCACGAGGGGCTGTTTCCGGCGGGGTACAGAATTCCGGCCGCACTGCGCGAGAGGGTTCGGGGACGGCGCGTCGCGATTGTCAATGACGTGATCAGTGCGGGATCGGCGGTGTGCGGAACTTTCGAGGACTTAGAAAGTTGCGGCGCGAACGTGGTGGGGATTTCCGCGCTGCTGGTTCTAGGAACTGCGATCAAGGAATATTCGTCGGCGAAAGCGGTTCCATTGATCAGCATGGCGGAGGCTCCAAACCATTTGTGGGCCCCGACGGAGTGTCCACTTTGCGCGAAGGGCGTTGCGTTAGTGGATGTTGAGGATTTCAGGAACAGTTTTTCGGCTTGATGGCAGGCGGGGGCGGAGGGAAAAGGCACTAGGGGACGATGACGGCGGAGCCCTCGCCGGTTTCGTGCTTGACGGCTTCGAGAGCGCGGTTGGCGTCGGCGAGCGAGAAGGTCTGGACAGCGGGACGGAAATTAAGGTCGTGAGCGAGGGTAAGAAAGTCGCGCGCGTCCTGGCGCGTCATGTTAGCGACACTGCGCAACTGGCGCTCGCCCAAGAGCAGGCGGTCGTAGTCGAAGGCGGGCATCTGGTCGAGGTGAATGGTGTTGATGGCGACGACTCCGCCCTTGCGCAGAGCGGAGAGTGCGCTGATGACCACCTTGCCGCTGGGAGCGAAGGTGATGGCGCGGTCGAGCTCGACGGGCGGTTTGGCATCTTCGTCGCCGACCCACCTGGCGCCGAGTGAGGCGGCGGCCAGGCGATGCGGCTCGCCGCGGGTGACGACGTAGACCTCGCAATTCCATGAAAGAAGGACGCGGATGGCGAGCGAGGCGGAGCTGCCGAAGCCGTAGAGACCAACTCGCTCGCCGGGCTCGACGCCAGCGACGCGCAGGCTGCGAAAACCGATGACACCGGCGCAGAGCAGAGGCGCGGCAGCGATGGTTTCAAGGCCGGCGGGCAGAGTGTGGGCGAAGTCGGCGCGGACGGCGGCGAAGTCGGCATAGCCGCCGTTGACGGAGTAGCCGGTGAAGACGGGGTGGTCGCAGAGATTCTCCAACCCGGCGCGGCAAAACCAGCAATCGCCGTCGACGCCGCCGATCCAGGAGACGCCGACGCGCGTGCCGACGGGGAGCGCGGCGGTAGCACCCTCGACCACTTGGCCGACGATCTGATGGCCGGGAACGATGCGCGGCTGCAGCGGCTTGAGATCGCGTTCGACGATGTGGAGATCGGTGCGGCAGACGCCGCAGGCGAGGACTTTGAGCAGGACTTCGCCGGGCTGTGGCTGCGGGCGCGGGACGTCTTCGAACCGGAGCCAGGCACCGGGAGTGGATGAAGTCGAATCGAAGACGGCGGCGCGCAAAGTGGACCCTCAGAGCACAAGGGTAGCGCAAGGAAAGCTGGTTAGCGAAGAGGCGCAGCGATCAGGACGCGGCGTCAGGATTTTCCGCCGGGCTTGGCGGGCCCCGAACTGGCGTATCCGGAGTCCGCAGTGCCGCCCGCTTCAACGGTTGTCGAGTCGATCTTGTCCATGAGCAGAGAGCCCAGGCTCTCAAGAATTCCCTGATTGCCACTGCCGCCGACGACAAGAATTTTGGGCACGAATGCGACGTTGCCGACCGACAGCGCCTTGATGGCGTTGACCAGAGCAGTGGGCCCCTTGCCCAGAGCTCCGACCTGCCGCTCATACGCTTCGGCGTTGGCCAAGCCGACTGCGCGAACCTCGGCGCCGCGGGCGGTGCCGGTCTGCTCAATGAAGGCGGCTTCGCCCTGAGCTTCTTTCATGCGGGCCTCGGTGCGGTTGGTCTGAATGTCGACTCCCACTTTTGACTTGGCGAGGTCGACCTGCATGTCGGCTGTGCCGCGAGCCTTCTCGGTCTCGATGCGCTGGTCCTGGGCCTGACGCTGCATCTTGAAAGTTTCGACTTCCTGATGCGCGACTTCGCGCTGGGTGAGAACCGTGACCAACTGTTCGGGGTAAACGACATCCTGGATGTAGACTCCCCGCGTCTCGATTTCATACTCGGCGAGCTTGCTCTGGATGTAGTTGAATGCCTGCTCCTGGACGCTCTGGCGCGTCTGGATGAAGGTAATGGCTTCCATGCCGCCGATCTTGTCGCGAAAGAGATTGCCGACGGCAGCCTGGAGAACCTCGTTAACCAGATTCTCCATGGAGCCAACCATGGAGATCACGCGCGGCGCTTTCGTGTCGGGAACGTGAATGAGAACCTGGAGATCGATGCTGAAGACGAATCCTTCATTGCTCTTGGCAATGATGGGCTCAAGGCGCGCGTCGAGCCCGTGAGCGCCGGTGACGTCCTTCGCCCAATCGAGCTTGAGGATTGCCGTGAGAACGAGCTTGGCATCGTAGATGCGGGGATTGATGGGGTACTTGCCGGTTCTGAGCGCCTCCTGCCAGATGCCCTGATGGCCGGGGCGCACGAGCGAGCCGAACTTGAAGTTCGCGCCCGAAGTGTCTTGCGTGGGAAGGCCGACATAGGCCTTGATGACGGCGACCTGACCTTGCTCCACAACCAGCATCGGCACCTGCTCAACGCGAACCAGGAAGGGGTTGAGGTTGTACGCGCCGTAGAGCAGCGGATCGTGCTGGAGACCGATCTTTCCGCCGGCTTCAAGGAACTTTTGAAAGTCCTGATAGTTGTTGTGCTGATCGTTCTTGCTGCCCAGAATCAGGCCCATCAGCTCAAAATCGGTGACGCCGGGTTTCACCTCAAACTCACTGACGTCTTTGAATCCTCCGAGGCGGCTGGCGATGGCGCCGGCCGGCAGGGGCTCGCCGTCCAATGCGGTAACGACTCCGATCATGTCTGCAACTTTGCCGCCGTCGCCGGTCGGCCGGGGCGCAATGCGCGTGACGTCGAGCTGCCAGTCTTCAAGGCCAAAGGCGCGGAAGTCGAGCTTGCCGCCGCGGGCGAGCCTGCTGTACTCGTCGGACACCGGCACGCCGAAGACCTGCGGCTTGGTGATGACGAGGAAAGCCACGGGGTGAATGGGCGCCAGTGTTCCGGGGGAAAGCACGGGCCTTTGCACGCCCTTCTCTCCATTCTTGTCGACAAACACTCGCAGGTCAGTGAAGTTGCCGAAGGCCGAGTCGTACTTGCCTGACTTGGCGCCGATCGGCGTGGGCTTGCCAACCTGCGCGATGACAACGCCAATTTGCCCTGCGGGCACCTGCACCCACGGATGTTTTGTGACCGTGAACATCGGCTTGAATTTGAAGCGCACTCCGGGCATGAGGAGGTCAGCCTGATAACCGGCTTCGCCAAAAAAGGCTACGGGATTGTTGCCGGGCAACTTCTTGCCAAACCTCTTACGCACAAGTCCGATTTGAGTGGGGCCAATGCTATAGAACGACGCGAGGGCGGTGGCAAACAAGAACAAAACTACCAACACGATAAGAAGAGGCAGGATCAAGATCATGACGGTACCTTCTGACTTCGAGCATCTTTATTTGTCACGGCTGAGTCGCTTGAATTGTACCCCTGATGGAGAATCTGCGCGTTAATGCAGGATTTTTGGGCAGCCATGCGCGGCAAAGCTGAGGTAATCCCGCCCCATCAAGTCCGTTGCCAGCAGCGGGATATAATCCGGTGAACCGATGAATCCTTCCGACGCTCCCTCGCTTCCCGCCGCAGGATCGAGATCCGGTAAGGGGAGCTTCGCACTGTTTCCCCTTGTCCTTTTCACCCTTTCCATGTTCCTGAGCGCGGCTCTGTTGTTTGTGGTTGAGCCGATGGTCGGCAAGATGATGATGCCGCTGCTGGGAGGCACTCCGGCGGTTTGGAATACGTGCCTGGTGTTCTTCCAGGCGGTTTTGCTGGCCGGGTACCTCTATGCTCATGCGGTTCTTAGGTTCTTTGGACGAAGGATGCAAATTGCAATCCACCTTGTGATGGTGGCCTTGCCGTTGCTGATTGTTGGTTTGCTACCCCTGCATATTCCGGCAGGATGGGAGCCTCCGGCCGAGAGCAACCCGGTAGGTTGGGTGCTTCTGCTGTTGCTCGTCGTGGTCGGCCTGCCGTTCTTCGCGCTCTCCGCAACAACTTCGATCATGCAGAGATGGTTTGCAGACTCGGGCATGAAGGATGCCGGTGACCCGTATTTTCTTTATGCAGCCAGCAACACCGGCAGCCTGGTTGGGCTGCTCGCGTATCCGCTGCTGCTGGAGCCGCTGCTGCGTTTGCACACACAGAGCCGGCTGTGGAGCGTTGCCTACGCCGTGTTCGTTGCATTCACGGCGGCGTGTGCGTACCTGGCATGGAGATGGCGATTTCGGAATGTGGATTCGAGAAGGGACACGCTTGGCGAAAATGGAGCAAACGCGACCGGCGTTAGCGAGCCAATTGCATGGAAGACGCGATGGCGCTGGATCGCGCTGGCCTTCGTGCCATCGAGCTTGATGCTGGGCACGACGAGCGCAATCACCGCCGATGTGCCTGCCATTCCGCTGTTCTGGGTTCTGCCGCTGGCGGTCTACCTGATCAGCTTTGTTCTGGTATTCGCGAAGAAGCCGCCGATTTCGCATCGCTTCGTGGTTGAACGGCTTCCATTTCTCATCCTGGGCGGACTTCTGCCAACGGTTTCGCAAACCAGGTTCTCACTGGCCGCGCTTCTGGTGCTTTACCTGACGGTCCTGCTTGGACTGGCGCTGGTTTTTCATGGAGAGTTGGCGAGAAGCCGACCGGCAGTGGGTCACCTGACCGAGTTCTATCTTTGCTTGTCAGTGGGCGGCGTTCTGGGCGGCATTTTTAATTCGCTGATTGCGCCGGTGGTGTTCAACACGGTGATGGAACTGCCATTGGTGCTGATTTTCGCTGCGCTGATTCGCCCGCTGAACGGGCAGGATTCGGCGAAGGGTTCCGCGGTATGGGCCATGCGCAAAGACTGGCTTCTGCCGCTCGCGCTTGGAGTTTGCATGGTGGCCGTGATTCTGGGCCTCGGTCGCACGGGCATCCAGCCCGGACATGTGGAGACGACACTGGTTTTTGGCTACTCGATGTTGTGGTGCCTGAGTTTTGGCAAACGAAGATTGCGATTCACACTGGGGCTGGTCGCACTGTTGGCGGCGAGTTGGCTTTACGCTCCCTATGGCCAGACGCTGATGGCACGGCGGAGTTTTTTTGGCGTCTATCGCGTGAGGAACAGCCCGGACGAAAAATTCCGGCTGCTCTTTCATGGAGGAATTGCCCATGGAACGCAGAGCCTGAATCCGAATGCAAGCTGTGAACCGCTCTCCTACTATTCGCGCAGCGGGCCTGCGGGCGCGATTTTTGAGACGACGCAGGCCAGGATGCCGCGTGGAGACTGGGCCATCATTGGATTGGGCGCCGGAGCCATGGCGTCCTATCTGCAACCCGGACAAACGCTGACGTACTACGAGATCGATCCACTAGTGGCGCAGATTGCCGAGAATCCGCGGTACTTCACCTATCTTCGGGGGTGCGCGCCGACGACGAGAATCGTGTTGGGTGATGCAAGGTTGAAGATCCGCGAGGCGCCCGACGGCCGCTACGGGCTGATCGCTCTTGACGCCTTCAGCGGAGACTCCATTCCGATGCATTTGATGACGAGGGAGGCATTAGCTCTATATAGCCGCAAGCTCGCTTCTGGCGGCATCATTGCATTTCACATTTCCAACCTCTACTTCGATCTTGCGCCCACTTTGGGCAACCTGGCGCGAGATGCGCACATGACGGCATTCATCGCAAACGACACCGACGTGACACAAGCGCAGAGCGATGCCGGCAAGCTGCCGTCGATCTGGGTGGTGATGGCCCGAGACCCGGCCGACCTGAGTGCACTTATTGCCGATACGAGCCGGGCCTTCCGCTGGCAACCTCTGCCGGGACGGCCCGACGCCCGATTATGGACGGACGACTACTCAAATCTTCTGGGAGTTGTGAAGTCTTTCACCAGCTTGGATTGAGCTGAAGATTCCTTGAGCGCGTGAACTGGTCAGAGGCGGAAGGGTGGGCGACGCGTGTCGGGATGTTCATCGACCAGTAGTCATTATGTAGTGACCGGCCCGCTGCGCTAGTCGTGGGTTAGGCTGAGTTTGTTTTGAGAACGCAGTCCAGAGCCACAAGCGGAGGAGCCGGTCATGAGAGAGAAGTTACGATT
>JBEKRG010000149.1:0-10350 GCA_049518955.1 Occallatibacter sp. | reverse complement strand
CGCTGTGCTATCTTCTGCATTGTCGTGAATTCCCTGAAGAATCCTTCCGAGCATTCATCGTCGGGCAAGCCTTCAACGGCGCGTCTCCTCTTCGTCGAGGCCTTCGCCTTCCTCACCCTCATTGCCGCCGTCATTTATCTCTTCAAAACCAATCCCTCCACTCTTCACTGGACGCAGGGCTACAACCCTACCGGCAGCTTTCTGCTTTCCACTCTCATTGCCGCGCTGCCCATCGTCATTCTCCTGGGCGCCATCGCCATCCTGCGTCTCAAGGCGCACGCCGCCGCGCTTGCCGGCCTCGTCACTGCCCTTCTTGCCGCCATGTTCGTCTTCCATATGCCCGCGAGGCTCGCCTTCACGACCGCCGCTTATGGCGCTGGTTACGGCATCTTTCCCATTGTCTGGATCATTCTTCCCGTCATCTTCCTCTACGACCTCACCGTGAAAACCGGCCGCTTTCGCACGCTGCAAGAAAGTCTCACCGGCATCACGGCCGATAGCCGCCTGCAATTGCTCCTCATCGCCTTCGCCCTCGGATCGTTCTTTGAGGGAACCTCGGGATTCGGCACGCCCGTCGCCGTCTGCGCGGCCATCCTCATCAGCCTCGGATTCCGGCCTCTGCAGGCCGCCGGCCTTACGCTGCTTGCGAACACCGCGCCTGTCGCATTCGGTGCTATGTGCATTCCGATCGTCGCGTTGCACGGCGTCACCGGCATCGATCTTCATTCCCTTACGCGCACCACCGCCACCATCCTCGTGCCATTTGACGTGCTGATTCCCTTCTGGCTCACCTGGGCCTTCGCGAGCTTCAGCGCCATGATCGAAATCTGGCCGGCAATCCTGGTTTCCGGCGTCACCTTCTCCGCCACGCAATACCTGATGGCCGCTTATTCGAACCCTTCCCTCATCGCCATCGTCGCCGCCGCATCCACCATCGTCGCGCTTCTCCTCTTTCTCCGCTTCTGGCAGCCGCGCCGCACGCTCAGCGTTGATCTCAAGGACATCACAGGCGAGGCTCGCCTCCATCATGGCCACAGCGGTGCAGTGATCTTCAAGGCATGGCTTCCGTGGCTCGTATTGAGCCTTGTCGTTCTCCTCTGGGGCCTGCCCCAAATCTCAAGCTGGATGGACGCACACACCACCGTCAAATTCGCCGTCGCCGGTCTCAACAAAGCCATTCAACGGGTACCGCCGGTCGTTCCCGCGCCCACCGCTGAAGCCGCTGTCTTCAATCTCAACTGGCTTTCCGCCACCGGCACTGGAATCTTTTTCGCCTCCATCCTCGCCGGGCTCCTCATGGGCCTCGGCCCGCGCTCTCTCACCGCCGCTTTCGCGCGCACTGTCTTTAACATCCGCTACACCATCGTCACCATCGCCGCCATGATGGCACTCGGCTACATCACGCGTTATTGCGGGCTCGACGCCGCGCTCGGCCTTGCCTTCGCGCGCACCGGCCCGCTCTATCCGTTCTTTGGAACCCTCATCGGATGGCTCGGCACCGCCAGCAGCGGCTCCGACACCGCTTCCAATGTTCTTTTCGGAAGCCTGCAAACTCTCACTGCCCGCCAGATCGGCGTCTCGCCCACGCTCATGGCCTCAGCCAATGCAGCCGGCGGTGTCATGGGCAAAATGATCGCAGCTCCCAGCATCGTCGTCGCCAGCACAGCCACGCAAAACTACGGTCAGGAAGGCTCCATCCTCCGCTTCGTCTTTTTTCACTCCCTCGCGCTCGCCGCCCTCGCCGGAATCGCCGTCACCCTCCTCGCCTACGTTCCGCTATTGGCCGCCCTGGTCGCGCATTGAGCCTCGCACCCATCACTTCGAATCACGATTCGCGATCCACGACGCGCGATTTCCTCACTTCCCTGCCCGACAGATTAAAATTGTTTCGCATTTGAAAAGGACCCCATGACCCTCTTCAATCCCCAGCGCCGCGATCTTCTCCGCGTCGGCAGCCTCGGCGTTGCCGGCGCTGCCATTCCCGCCATCTCCTTCGCCGCCTCCAAGGCCGGCGACGCTCCCGATACCCGCAGCGCTTCGGCGCCCGGCAACGGTGTCTTCTTCAACGTCCACGCATACGGCGCTACCGGCGACGGCAAAACTGTCGACTCGCCCGCCATCAATCGCGCCATCGATGCCGCAGCCGCAGTCGGCGGAGGCATGGTCCTCTTTCCCGCGGGCATCTATCTTTGTTTCTCCATCCGCCTCAAGAGCAACGTGCATCTTCATCTCGAACAGGGCGCGACCATCCTCGCCGCCGACTCGCCGAAGCCTGGCGAAACCACCGGCTACAACGGCGGCGCCTACGATGCCGCGGAGCCCAACGATCCTTGGGAGCCCTATCAGGATTATGGTCACAACCACTGGCACAACTCGCTCATCTGGGGAGTGGACCTCCACGACATCTCCATTACTGGCACCGGCCTCATTTACGGAAAAGGATTGAGCTTCGGCGCCGGCCCTGGCCGCGCCCAGTCAACTGAAGTGCGCGGCTTCTTTACCGAGCCAGTGGGCCGCTCCGCCGCCAACGGTCAGTCCACGCCCGCTGCGTCGGGAACTCCGCCCGCTCAACCCGAGCGTCATTTCAATCCGCGCGGCGACTACCCGATGTTCCAGGCCGAGCAGCCCGGCGTGGGCAACAAGGCCGTCGCCCTCAAGAACTGCCACAACGTCGAGCTGCGCGATTTCTCCATCCTCAAGGGCGGCCACTTCGGCTTGCTGCTCACCGGTGTCGACAACCTCATCATCGACAACCTCACCATCGACACCGATCGCGATGGCATGGATATCGACTGCTGTCAGAACGTCCGAGTCTCCAACTGCACTGTTAACTCGCCCTGGGACGACGGCATTTGTCCCAAATCGAGTTACGCGCTCGGCTATGCGCGTGCCACGCGCAACGTGACCATTGCGAATTGTTTCGTCACCGGTTGCTATCAGCTCGGCACGGTGCTCGACGGCACGTGGAAGAAATTCCCTGAAGGCGGACGCCCTTACGGCACCGGCCGCATCAAGTGCGGTACCGAGTCCAATGGCGGCTTCATCAACATCACCATCACCGGCTGCGTCTTCGAAGGATGCCAGGGCTACGCTCTGGAAACTGTCGATGGCGCGCTTCTCGAAGACATCACCATCTCCAACACCACCATGCGCGACATCATCTCGGGGCCGCTGTTCATGCGTCTCGGCGTCCGCCTCCGCGGACCCAAAGACACCACCAAGGTTGGCACGCTCAAGCGCATCCTCGTCAATAATCTCAACTGCCACAACGCGCCCATGCGCATCAGCTCCGTCCTCAGCGGAATTCCCTCGAACGTCATCGAAGACGTCAAACTCTCGAACATTTTTGTCGAAACCGTCGGTGGCGCTACTTCCGACGCCGCCCAGCTTGTGCCTCCCGAAAAGGAAGACGCCTATCCCGAGCCCAGCATGTTTGGCCAGATGCCGTCTTCGGGATTCTTCTTGCGTCACATTCGCAATCTCGAAATGTCCCACGTCGAAATTGCCAACGCCACGCCCGACGCCCGCCCCGCGTTTTACCTCCAGAATGTCGATCGTGCAGACTTCTTCGCCATCACCGCGCCGCGCACTTCAGACGGAGCCTTCGCTCTCCACAACGTCAGCGATTTCCGCATCGGCTGGAGCCGCGCCGCCACCGACGTAATCCTCCCCACCGCTGACAACAAAACGCTCTGATCGACCAGCATCCGGGTGCCCCATGTCCCGACTCTGGGACATGGGGTACCACTTATCTCGGTCCAGCACGAAAAACTGTCCCCTGTTCCCTAATCCCTGTTCCCTGCCTCTGTGGCCTCCGTCACATTCGCACGAATCCGAAAATCGTACTATTGTCTTGTGGCCCCTCGATGAAGAACCCATCCAACCCGGTCCCGCGGTTCCCAGTCCCGGAGTCCCGGAGTCCCGGAGTCCCGGCTCCTTCACCCCGCCTGCTCTCCCTCTTTGACGACGCTGCCGGCAATCTCCGCAGCAAAGTCGTTGGCGTCTACGGTCTGCTCTTCGTCTTCAACGCCGGCGCCTGGCTCTGGGCCGTCATCGCCTTCCGCCACTATCCCCTCCTGCTCGGCACCGCCCTACTCGCCTATAGCTTCGGCCTTCGCCACGCAGTCGACGCTGACCACATCGCCGCCATCGACAACGTCACGCGCAAGCTCATGCAGGAAGGCAAGCGCCCCGTCGCTGTCGGCCTCATGTTCTCGCTCGGCCACTCCACCATCGTCGTCATCGGCTCGGTCCTCATCGCCGCCGCCGCGCTCGCCCTTCAGCACCGCATGGACGCAGCGCGCGACATCGGCGGCCTCATCGGCACTCTCGTGTCTTCGCTCTTCCTCTTCGCCATCGCCATCGTCAACATCGTCGTCCTCGCTTCCATCTATCGAGCCTTCACCCGTGTCCGCGCCGGCGAGCCCTATATAGTTGAAGACTTCGATCTCCTTCTCGCCAACCGCGGATTCCTGGCCCGCATCTTCCGGCCCATGTTCGCGCTCATCCGCCGCAGTTGGCACATGTACCCGCTCGGCGTCCTCTTCGGCCTCGGCTTTGACACTGCAACCGAAATCGGTCTTCTGGGCATCTCCGCCGCCGAAGCCTCACGCGGACTTCCGCTCGGCTCCATCCTCGTCTTCCCTGTCCTCTTCGCCGCCGGCATGTCGCTCATTGACACCACCGACAACATCCTTATGCTCGGCGCTTACGGCTGGGCCTTCATCAAGCCTGTGCGCAAGCTCTACTACAACCTCACCATCACCTTCGTCTCCGTCGTCGTCGCTCTCGTCGTCGGCGGCATCGAGGCCCTCGGACTCCTGGCCAACCAACTCCATCTCACTGGCAGCTTCTTCGCTGCCATCCTCCGCCTCAACTCCAGCTTTGGAACCCTCGGCTACTTCATCGTCGGCCTCTTCGCTCTCAGCTGGATCGTCTCCATCGCCATCTACAAATGGCGTCGCTTCGACGACCTCGAATTCGGCGACTAGGTACGGCCCCCTTTTCACTCCTTCACTTTTTCACTCTTTCACTTCTTCACTCCTTCACTAATTCACTCTTTCAATCATTCATTCGTTCCCTACGTCCCTAATCCCTAGTCCCTCAGTCCCGCAGCCCCGTAGTCTCGTAGTCCCCCAGTCCCTAATCCCCTGTCCCTGTCTTATCAACAGTGGTTCAATGTGCTCAGACATCCGCCTGAGTCACTCCTAGGATCATGGGTAGAGAAGAAGTGGGGCAGTCGCTACAAGGACGAGTCCCGTTCCTCTTGCAACGGAGGTTTCATCATGGAAACAGTCTTGATCGTTCTGCTGGTGCTTTTTCTACTCGGTGGTGGTGGTTGGGGATACTCGCGGTGGCGGGGTTAACGCGACTGCCGAATCAACAATTGCCCGCACCCCTTTGCGGCGCACTCACAGGAGCATCGGCGCCGAACTCGATACGCTAACTCACTGTTCTATTCTTCGTTCAACGAAGGGTCGTTTCATGAAGAAAACAAGCCGGATCGAGATGGCCAGGGACATTGTTGCCTATGTAAGAAAAGAGATGGATAGGCCGCGGCTGACGGAGTCTGTCCGCTCCCTCCGCAGCGGCACGGACACACCGGCCTTCGAGAAGCCTTCCTCCATCTCTGCGCAAGAGTAAATCTCTGTCCGCTGCGTGCCCGCGACCTTCAGCTGCAATTGGCTCAATGATGCACGTGCTTCGCGCGCCTCGCAGGTTTCGGTCGAGCCCGTGCAGCGCCCGAAGAAGCGACAATGGCCGACGAATGAAGTCTCTCGGGATGAATCTCGGGTAATCGTTGAAGCAGGACCGCATTCAAGAGCGACTTATGAACCTTGATGCGCCCGTTGTATTCAATAAACCCGAGCTTACGAAAGCGGTTCATGAAGAAGCTGACACGGGACCTGGTAGTGCCAATCATCTCTGCCAGGGTCTCTTGCGAGATCTTGGGAATGTATTGCTCCGGGTCCCCCGTCTTGCCGAATTCCGCCATTAATAGGAGTATCCGTGCCAGGCGCTTTTCACTGGAGTTGAAAAGCTGATCGACCAGGTCGGCCTGAACGCGCATGCTGCGCTCCAGCAGGAACTTCAAAAAGAAGTCTGTGAAACGATGCTCCTCGTGCATCACGTAGATCATCTCTTCTCGGCTGATTTCAAGAGCGATGCAAGCGGTAATGGCATTGGCGGTAGCCAAACGCAACCCGGGCATCGCCGCGAGTGCCTCTTCTCCTACAAAATCGCCTGCGGAGACCAGCGCGATGGTAGCTTCTTTCCCACTGGTGGAAACAACCGCGACTTTTGCACGGCCCTCCTGAAGATAAAAGACCGAGTCCGCGGGATCTCCTTGTGAAAAGAAGGCTTGCTTTGGCGCCAGTTGGATGATTCTTCTCCCCAATCCGGCCCTGGCAAGAAAAGCGACGGTATCGAATCCTGGCTCTTCAAGCTGAACCACGGAGAGGCCTCCTTTAGGTGGGGCCATCGCAGGATGACCGCTGGAGGGGCACGCGCCTAATTGGCGTCAGTCTAACAGAGCCGATGGGTGATAAGTAAAGATTGCCTGCCGCAGTGAGAGCCCGAGATGCCGGATCTTCTCCCTTCGACCAAGCACCCGCTGCATCCCGCGCGTTTCCACACTTCAATCAGACCTCACCATGGGATTCCGCCGGCGGCGTCCGATCCGTTCAAGTTTGCTCATCTTTCCAGAGTTCTCTCAAGTAATCTTGAATCGCATGGTGGCCCACTGAGGAGGATGAATCCCGCCGGGAAGCTCATTACAGAAGCCATCGTAATGCCAGCGTCGTAGCGATAAGTGCGTTACGCTCAATGGATAGCCGTAGAGCTTAAGGAGAGAACAGAACCGATGCTTCCTCCAGATAAGACGCGTGAATTGGCCCGCAGCCTCGTTGCTTCGGAAGCCGATCAAGTTAAGTCCTCCCTTCTCACCGAGCCTGCAACAGTGCGGGTCTATGAGAGGCTGCGCCGGCAACTCGGCGCACCGGTAGGTAGTGAGGGCTTTCATGCGCTCGCTTCTCGCGCCCTGGCCCTCGCCAAATCGGAATCTCCTCGACTCAGCGCCGTGCAGGTAACGCCGAACGGTGATTTGCGCGGTCTTGGCGGAGTCGAATCCCAGAGGCCCGCGGATGAGGGCGGCGAGGCTGGAATCGTTCTAATTGCCCAACTTCTCGGGCTATTTCTTACCTTCCTTGGCGAGGCCACAACCCTTCGTTTGATTGAAGACCTACGCCTTCAAGCCGACATGAGCAAAGTGTCGGGACCATCCAATGCGGACACGACGGACTCGGCGGCCGATGGACCGGCAATGGCTGCGGCTTTCGAAGACCTTCTTCTGGAAATTGACCGGCTGAGGAGTGTGAGTGAGCGTATTGAGACCCTGGCGGACAGACATCCCGGCATGGAAGATGGACTCGCCGTTGTTGCGGGAAACATTCGCAGTATTGCCACTGTCTTAGACATTTTTACGCTGGTCCGAAGCAAGGGAGGCGGCTCGCAGGAAGACGGACCCAACCCGGAAAAGAATCTTTACATGAATTGAGTCCGCCGGTGCTCGATCCAGAGCGGCTCTGGATGTTGAACACTCGACCACGGAAGCGCTTCAAGAAGAGACGGAATCGTCGCACTCGCCCCAACGAATGGCGTAACGGCTGTCGAAATCTGCTTCGTGGAACAATGCAGGTTTGAACATGACGACTTCCCCAGAAATGCGAGATTTGGCTCAGCGTCTGCTCGATTACGAAGCCTTTACGGAAAAGACGTCCGAGCCTGCGGGGTCCGCAACCCTGCGCGTCTATGAGAAGCTGCGCCATGAACTTGGTGAGTTTGCTGGAGTTGCCGGTTTTCAGTCGCTCGCTTCTCGCGCTTTGGTGCTAGCCAAAACAGAAGCCCCAAGCCTTAGTGTGGTGCGGGTTGGCGCCGATGGATCTTTGCAGGGCCTTGGTGAGATTGAACATCAATTTGACATCGACAAGATTCGGGCTGGCGAGTTTCCGGCTGGCGAAGGGGGAATCATCCTCATCGCCCGCTTACTCAGCCTGCTTCATCTGCTCCTTGGCGAAGCCTTAACGTTGAGGCTGCTGCGCGCTACGTGGCACTGTGGAGTCTTCGACGATCGCAATTCGGAACACGGGAGAAACGCGTGAGCACTCAAGACAAAGTAAAGATCAACAAACTACCCACCGGAGTTCCCGGCCTTGACGAAATCGTCGGCGGCGGCCTCCCCGAATTCTCGTTCAACATCATCGCGGGTGCCCCTGGAAGCGGCAAGACGACGCTGGCTCACCAGTTCATCTTTGCCAATGCGAGCCCGGAGCGTCCAGCCCTCTACTTCACTGTCCTCGGCGAATCCGCCATAAAAATGTTGCGCTACCAGCAGCAGTACACATTTTTCGACCCGGCTAAGCTGCCCGACGCAATTCGCTTTATCAACCTGAGCCAGGTTGTTCTCGAGAAGGACCTGGGCGCGGTCTTGGAGGCAATCACCAAAGAGGTTGAAAAGGCTAACCCCTCCGTCGTCGTTGTTGACTCGTTCCGTACCATGGTGCGCAAGCCAAATAGTGATATGGACCTGCAATCGTTCATTCAGCGGTTAGCCCTGTTTCTGGCGAGTTGGCAAGCTACAACTTTCCTGATCGGTGAATATGCAGAGGAAGAGTTGCGCGACAATCCCGTCTTTACCGTCGCCGATGGGCTGTTCTGGTTGCGCCAAACTGCGGAGCGAAATTCCATTGTCCGCAAGTTGCAGATCATAAAACTGCGCGGTCAGGATTCCGTGCCGGGGCTGCATACGTTCCGCATAACCGATGCCGGAGTGCAAGCCTTCTCGCGTACGTTTGGGTTGACTGCGCGCAAGAGAAATCCCCCCGGCGATCGGCGCCTTTCCTTCGGCGTTCCGGAGTTGGACAAGATGCTCGATGGTGGCGTGCGCGAAGGCGATAGCGTCCTCGTGGCAGGGTCTTCGGGAACCGGGAAATCTGTCCTGGCAACCCAATTCATTGCCGAAGGCATACGCCACGGGGAACCGGGAATTGTGGCTGTCTTTGAAGAACGCCCGGTAGCCTACGCGGAGCGCGCCACAAGCTTGGGTTTGGACCTGGAAACGCCCCAGAAAGATGGGAAGCTCACAATTCTTTATCTCCGTCCGCTCGATCTGTCGGTGGATGAAACCATGCAGTCGATTCTCGACGCAGTGCAGAAGATCGGCGCCAAGCGGCTGGTAATCGATTCCCTGGCGGGCTTTGAGATGGCTCTTTCGCCCGGCTTCCGCGCGGACTTTCGCGAATCGCTCTATCGCATGATCTTCGCTCTCACTGGAATCGGGGTAACGATTCTGAGTACCGTAGAAGTGGATGAATCTTTCACCGAATTTCCGTTCAGCACCTACTCCATATCATTCCTTTGCGATGACATCATCCGTCTTCGGTACGTATCGATCGATGGAAAACTTCGCAAAATTATGGTGGTGATCAAGATGCGCGGCGGAAACCACGCCAAGGATATTCGCGAATATGAAATCACGTCCGGTGGCGTGGTCATTCTCGGCGAACGTCTCACAAATTATCAGGCTCTTATCAGCGGCATTCCCGAGCATTCGGCCCCAGCAGGCTCGAAGGAAGAGCTCTCACGAGAGCCAACGATCGGGCGCAGGAGCTAAGCGAACATCCCACGCCCTAGCGCAAGGCCGGGCCGAAAATGAAATGAACATCCGTATTCACGCGGGCCTTGCATCGAGAACGCTCGGGCGGTCGGGGCAACTTCCAATCGGTCAAACTGCAAAAGCCCGAAAGGGATGCCGTGTGCAGGCACTCCACAAGGGACACGACCGCCCCAGTAAAACCCATCTTACTTTCCGCGCTTCCCGCATTGGGCGCCGGCCCACTGTCTCCTGTTCGCGTTCCCTCATTCCCTCAGTCCCTGAGGCCCTTCGTCCCTGGGTCCCTGTGTCCCGAGTCACTGTCCTTTTGCTCCCCCGCCTTGGTATAACAATCTGTCATGCCTTCATCCTCTCGTTCCGTCGCCTCTCCGCACGTTGTCTGCATCGGAGATCTCCGAGCCATCGCCCAGCGGCGTGTACCCAAGTCCGTATTCGACTACCTTGATGGCGGCGCCGATGGTGAGGTGACCCTCCGCGAGAATTGCCGCGTCTATGAGGACGTCACCTTCCGTCCTCGTCATGCGGTCGCCTACGCTGATTGCCCCTTGCGCACTCGCGTTCTCGGCTTCGATCTCGCTGTCCCATTCCTGCTGGCTCCCGTTGGATACAGCCGCCTCATGCACCCCGTGGGAGAAGTGGGCGCAGCCCGCGCCGCCGTTAAGGCTGGCACCGCGTACATT
>JBEKRG010000148.1:0-10619 GCA_049518955.1 Occallatibacter sp. | reverse complement strand
AGCGTGGCCATCACGTCACAGTCCTCACCCGCGGCCCCTACACCGCGCCCTGGCAAACGGTGTATTGGGACGGAGCCCAGCTTGGCCCCTGGGTTGAGACGCTTGACGGCGCCGACGTCTGCATCCATCTCTCCGGCCGCAGCGTTAATTGCCGCTACACTGCGCGCAACCGCAGCGAGCTCTGCGACTCACGCATCGGCACCACGCGCCTTCTGCACCGCGCCTTCGCCACGCTCTCCAGTCCTCCGCGCCTATGGATGAACGCCTCATCCGCTACTATCTACCGGCACGCACTTGACCGGGACATGGACGAAGCCACCGGCGACCTGGGCGGTAATGAGTGGATCTCGCGCCGCCGGCGAGCTCCCGCGAAATGGAACTGGACCGTGCAGCTTGTGAAGGAGTGGGAGGCCGCATTCTTCTCAGCCGAGACGCCCGGCACACGCAAGATCGCCCTGCGCATCTCGCTCGTCTTCAGCCGCGCTCCGGGCAGCGTCTTCGCAGTGTTCTCTCGTCTGGTCCGAACCGGCTTCGGCGGGACCCAGGGCAATGGCCGCCAATATATTTCCTGGATTCACGAGTCCGATTTCGCTCGTGCCATCGAATTCCTCATTCAGCGTGAAGACCTCGACGGCGCCGTCAATGTCGTCGCGCCCCATCCGCTTCCCAATCGCGAATTCATGGCCGATCTGCGCGAGGCGTGGGAGATGCCCAATGGCCTGCCTGCGCCCGCGCCGCTCCTCGCAGTTGGCATGTTTTTTCTGCGCACAGAGCCCGAACTGGTCCTTAAAAGTCGCCGCGTCGTTCCAGGCCGCCTCCTTGATGCCGGCTTCGAATTCGAATTCCCCAATTGGCCCGAAGCCGCCCAGGATCTCGTGCGGCAGTGGCGTACGCGCGAAGACTAAGGAGGACGATCGTCGAGAACAATGTCCATTTGATCCGCGCGAGCGGGCAGGAGTACGGCCTCGGCCTCGACTGAGCGCCATTGATGTCTCGAGCAACGTGAACGCAAGCTCGTGGCCTATAGGAAGGCGAATGGGATGGAATCTCAGAAGATTATTCTTACTGCCGACTGGATGTACCTGGTGATGCTGAACTACGCTGTCGATTCATCCATCCTTGAGCGATATGTGCCGCCAGGAACCAGCCTGGAAACATTTGAAGGAAAGACCTACCTCAGTATGGTTGGCTTCGAATTCAACCGCTCACACCTGCTCGGAGTTCCAATGCTGTTTCATCGGGCGTTTGTGGAGGTCAATCTCAGGTTCTATGTCCAGCGGTCGTCTCGTCGAGGCGTGGTCTTCATCCGAGAACTCGTCCCAAATTTCGCTGTAGCCGCAGTCGCGCGATTCGCATTCAATGAAAAGTTTTCGTCTGTACCCATGTGGCATCGGATTGACGCACAGTTTCAAAGCACTACTGTGGATGCTGAATATGGTTGGGGCTCGGGACCTCGCCGATGTTCAATGCGCATTGAAACGGAGGGCCCGAGCTTCCTTCCGGCCGAAGGCTCACTGAGCCATTTCATCTCAGAGCACTACTGGGGCTACACGGCGCAATCGGACGGCGGCACTGTCGAATTCGAGGTGCGGCACCCTCAATGGCGGATCAGGGAAGCGAAACGCGCTGTACTCCAAGGCAGCATGGCCGAGATCTACGGCAAGGAAATCGCACAGGCTCTGGCAGGCGAACCCGATTCCGCTTTCCTGGCGGACGGGTCTGCCGTCACGGTATTCAGAGGAAAAAGAATCAGCGGATGACGACGCGCCGACCACTGTTCACTGCTCTCTGTCCGCCAGTCACTGGCCTTTCGGCGTCACATCCGTCACCGGCAAATCCCAGTGCCCAATCAGATTCTCGAATCGCCGCTGTTCTTCTTTCTTGTACGTGTCCTGATCCGGCCACAGTTCTTTGATAAACGCGGCTTCATCCGGGTTCGAGCTCGTCGCGACCGTCGAGTTCTTGTAGACGATCGTCACGCGATAGTCCCAGCGCCCGTCCTCGGTCGTGTGATACGCCGGCGACTCGATCTTCAATGACACGATTCGCCCCGTCGCCTCAATCTTCTTGAGCAGCGGCCAATGGTTCTTCAGGAACAGATCGAGAAACTCCTGCTGATGCCCCCACTGGCACTTGTAGTAGTACTCGATCGTGTACGGCGCCCCTTCGCTCGACTGCGCCGGCGCCCCCTGCGCCGCCAAACTCCCAGAAGTACCCGCGGCAATCGCCAACGCCACAACAGCCAAAACAATCCTGCGCGTCAATTTTGTCATCGGTGCCTCCATGCAAGCGATGGAAGCATTGTAGCGCGCAGCCCGATTGGCCTCGGAAGAGGCGACCAGCCTCAAGCCGCGGCGCACCCACAAAAAAAAACGGCCCCCGTATTAACGGGGGCCAAGTTGCCTTGGTTCTCTCGCGTTGCGAGAGCTTTTTTGGCGGCCTACGGCGGGGTGGCCGTTGGCGCGAGTGCAGAGCCTCGGGGGAGGAGTTGGCCGCTTATTACGGCTGCTCCGCGCCTGCTGCGGCAGGAGCGCTTTGGGGTGACGCTGCTGCCTGGGCCGCCAAACTGTTTTCCATCACCAGTACATGCACACTGCTGAACCGTACCCGTTCCGGCTTTTGATCCTGATCGCCGGTTGCGGTTGAGGCCATCTCAGTTTCGTTGCCGAGAGCCACAGAGTGCATGCGGTAGACGGGAATCTGATGTTCCGTTACAAGGTAGCGCTTGACTGCTTCCGTCAGACGCTCGGAACTTTGAATGCCTGCGCTGCCCGCCAGAGGCGAGTGCGATTCCATTTCCAGGATGTAGCCTTCGTGCCCGGTCAGGCTCGAGGCTAGTTGATCCAACGCTGCCTTCGAGTCTGAAGTCAGCACTGGGCTTGAGCCGCGGAACTTGATTACGAGGTCCGTCGCCTGGTGATATTGATCCAAGCCGTTCACCGTCGTATTGATCTGGTTCACGTGGTTCGATGCATTTTGAGCGGCGCCGCTGGCGTTCTCCGCCTCAGTGTTCGCGGCCATCGCCAACTGGTTCGCAGCATCGGCCGCGCCTTGAGCCTTCCGGATGCCCGCCTGCGCCCGCTCATCCACATCCTTGATGTATGCGGCGTTCTTGGCGTTCACTTCATCCAGTTCGCTCAAACGGTCGTTGATCGGGTCGATCTGCCTCTTCACCCACTTTTTGCGGGCAAAGGGGTAGATGCGGCCCCAGAACCCCTCCTTCGCGGGGGTCAAGGGCTGTTCGGTTGCTGGCATGGGGGAGGGCTGAGCCTGCGCCGCCGAGGTAGAAGTCGTGGTGGTCTGGGTCGTAACCCCAGACGACGTTCCAGTGTTGACTTGGTCCTGAGCCCAAATGGGAAGTGCAATTGCAGATGCCAACGCAAGTACGGCCAGTCGGCGGGGGAGAAGTTTCGCTTCAATCGCAGATATTTTCATGGGTTAAACCCCTTTTTTTGCCTCGCGGCATTGAATCGCCGCGGGATGGAGCGCTGCTTTCCGCTCGCCCTGTTAAAAGCAAGATCGCTGCCAAAGTTGGGGCCTGGCTCGGAAATCAGCTATCTATTTGAAAATAGGTACTTTAGTATTTTCGACGTCGGTGGGAAAATGGCCCGATTCAAGGCCTGTAAACCCTTGTTTGCGCGTAATTTTTGCATCTTCGCGTAGTTTCTACTCTGTCGCGAAAGACGCGCCTACTTCAGATCGACATGGATGATTCGGATCTCGGGGAAAGCCCCGTCCCAGTCCTGGGCAATCGTGTCGAAAATCAGCCGGAAATCGGCGCTGTCTCCCGACTTCAGCGGTGCTGCCGATACAGGCTCGACATCCACATAAGGCTCGCGCGTACGAATCAGGCTCAGCGCCTCGGTTTCGTTCTGCGCCACCTCGTGCGCCGGATCGCGGAACAAAACCTGCACCGTGATCTCGCTTACCGTCCGGCTGCCTGTATTCGCGATCGACCCGTCGAGGTAGGTCACCTTGCCGCCCGCCAGGTTTGCTGACTCGCTCATGTGGAGATTGCTGATCGACAAATTGCCTGCATAGGGATCGAGCGCCGCCGAAATCGGTGTCACAGCCGGAGCGCTCTTTCCATGTTCGTAAAACAGGACCAATCCAATCGCCACGGCTACCAGGATTACCGCGGCCACGACCATGGGCAGCCAGTTGCGCTCCTGCGCCGCCTGCGGACGAATCAATTGTGGACCTGTGCTCACGAGCGCGATTGTACACCCGATTCTATTGGTCTCGTCGGGGCTCTCCATGCTTCAAACGCTTGGCGTGCAAGCCTCCTTCGTGTCCCTCCTGCCTGAACTTGGCCCGCTTATCTGGATCGCCATTCTTGTTTGAATCCAACGTGCGCCTCGCGCGTCTAAGGAGCATCTGAGCGGGATGGGACTTGAACGCCTGCGAATCGACGTCACCGAGTCTCAAGAAGCTTCGCAAATCGGGGACCTTGAACTTTAAGAAAAAGGACCAGGTCCCAAAAGAACGAGGAAAAAGGAAACCAGAAGCGTGATCGAACCGTAAATCAATGTGAAAGGCATTTGAAAGGCAGGCCCCCAATGCAGCCCTCCCCGAATCAGGCAATCAGTTCGCCGCCAACCTCTTCCGCCGCCTTTCCTCAATCCAAACCAGCCGCAGAGCGAGCCTACCGGGGCCTCACCATCGCCGCAATGCTCCTGATACTCGCCAGTCTCCTTCTGTTCTAGAGGCTTCTGAGCAGAGCATCCCCGCATCTCGCAGCGCGAAATCCCGCAGATGGCTGCGCGCATCCTCCATGTGAGACAAACACTTCAACCTGGCACTAACGAGCTAATAGCTAAGGGCTAAAAGCTAATAGCCGTCTCTCACCCGAACCGCGCCCGCTTGATCCCCGTCTGCCTGCAGTCCTTTCCGGTCATCTTTACCCGGATGCACATCTCCGCAAGCCGTGACAGCATGCGGTCCCCGATGCGGTCGCCGAGCGTCGCCTCGCGCGCAGCGCGCTCCGGATCGCTCGTCCCTCCGCCTCCCGCCTGCAGGTCCGCATAATTTGTCGTGATGATTGTCGTCTGCCGGTCGTTGTAGCGCGTGTTCAGAATCAGCGCTACCGTGTCCCACACCCATTCGTTGGGCTTTTGCGCGCCCAGGTCGTCCAGCACCAGCACTTCGGCGGCAAACACCGGCTTCAGCAGCTCCAGTTCCGTGGTCCGCACCTCGGGGTTGTAGCTGTTCTGGATGCTTTTCAGCAGTTCCCGATAATCGCAGAACAGCCCCTTCGCGCCGCGCTCCCGCACCAGACGCTGCAGCACGCCCACCGCCAGGTGCGTCTTGCCCACGCCCATCGAGCCGGTAAAGAGCAGCCCCTTGCCCGCCGTCCCCGCCGGATATTCCTCCACAAATCGCCTCGCCGTCAGCAAGCCCTCGGCCAGCGACCGGTCGGCCTCGTGGTAAATCTCGAAAGTGTCCAGCGTGCAATCCTTGTACCGCGCAGGAATCTGCGCTGCCTGAATCCGCCGCTGCTCCCGTTCCGATTCCTGGCACGTGCACTCGCGGCTCACCCAATTCCCGGCCGCATCCATCGCCCGAACCAGACCCACTCCCTCGCAAATCTTGCAAACCGTCATCTCGTTTTCCAGCCTAGCGCATTCATCCTTGCTCACACCCGGTGCACACCACGTGACCGAATGTGGAAAATCCGCGTCCCGTTCTGCTGGCTACAAGCACTGAGCTGATCCCTTCATCCCTAATCCCTGATGCCTGATCCCTATCTTCTCGCTCTCTCTTCTAAATCTGGTCGAATGGCCGCGCCAAACCCCCGGCTGGTCTGGTATATGAATGAGGAGGAGCAATCAAGTCCCCCTCCGCTACGCTCCAAAAGGATCTCCATGTATACCTCTTCGTCTCTGCCACGTCTCTGTGGCCGCGCATTCACCGTTGCCATTCTTGCCACCGCGTCCGTGGTCTCTCATGCCCCAGCGCAAAGCGCTCCTGCCCCGTCCGCCCAGCCCGTTGCGCCGGTTCGCCCTGTCACCACCGACTACTTCGGCACCACCGTCACCGATCCCTATCGCTACATGGAGAACCTCAGCGATCCCGACGTCGCCGCGTGGTTCAAAGCGCAGGACTCGTACACGCGCGGCGTCCTGGCCAAAATCCCCGGACGCGATGCTCTCCTCGCCCGCATTCAGGAGCTCGATCGCTCCACCCCGGCCATCGTCTCCGCCATCGTTGCCATGCCCGGCGGCCGTTACTTCTACGAGAAGACTTTGCCTAAAGAGATCGTCCCCAAGCTCTACGTTCGTGACGGCCTCAATGGAACCGAGCGCATTTTGCTCGATCCCGACAAGTATCCCGCTCCGGCCGGATCGCACAACGCCATCAGCGATTACACCCCTTCATGGGACGGCAAGATGGTCGGTGTCGCCGTCTCTGCTGGCGGCTCTGAGGTTGGCGCCATTCACGTCCTCGACGTAGATAGTGGTAAGGAGCTGCCGGAAACCATTGACCGAGTGCGATTCGGCTCGGTCCAGTTTCTTCCCGACGGCCATGCCTTCACCTACAATCGGCTGCAAAAGCTCGCGGCCGGCCAGCCACTCACCGAATCTGAAGAGAAGAGCACGGTCTACCTGCATGTTCTGGGAACCCCAGTCGACAGTGACAAGCCCATCCTCGGATTTGGTGTTTCGCCACAAGTCGACGTGAGCGTCACGGACCTCCCGTTTGTCGTCCCCACATTTCATTCCAAATGGGCCATCGGCATCCTGTACCATGGCGTGCTAAACGAGCACACCTATCTGAAGGCGCCCCTCGATTCACTCGGCAAACCCGACATTCCGTGGGAGAAGATCTGCGACACTTCCGATGACATCACCTCGGTCGCCGTGCGGGACAGCGATCTCTATCTCCTCAGCTATCTCGGCGCGCCGCACTATAAAGTGCTTCGCATCAGCCTTGACCATCCCGATGTCGCGCACGCGGTTACGGTCGTTCCTGAAAGTGATGCGGTCATCCACACGATCGCCACCGCCTCTGACGCTCTCTATGTGCAGCAGACCAGCGGCATGGTCGGCGAATTGCTGCGGGTCGATTACGCCGGCGGCGCGCCCCAGCAGGTTCAACTCCCGTTTCAAGGCTCCGTCTCCATCGAGTCTTCCGACGAGCGCATTCCCGGTGTCCTGGCCACCATGACCTCGTGGGTGCGTGCTCCTCGAACCTACAACTACGATCCGCAAGCGCGCACGGTCACTGACACCAAACTCCGCCCCGTGGGGCCCTTCGGCGATCCCGAGGACATCGTCTCTGAAGAGGTCATGGTCAAGTCTTGGGATGGCGTCATGGTTCCCCTGTCCATCATGCACAAACGCGGCATCCCCATGGACGGCTCCAACCCCACTCTTCTTTGGGGCTACGGAGCCTACGGCATCAGCGAAGATCCCAGCTTCTCTCCCGTATGGCTTGCCTGGCTGGAGAAAGGCGCCGTATTAGCAGTCGCCCATCCACGCGGCGGAGGCGAGCTCGGTGAAGATTGGCATAAGGCCGGTCAAAAGCTCACCAAGCCCAATACATGGCGTGACTTCATCGCCTGCGGCGAGTACCTCATTGCCTCGAAATACACCAGCTCGGCAAAACTTGCCGGTCAGGGGGGCAGCGCAGGCGGCATCACCGTGGGCCGCGCCTTCACTGAGCGGCCCGACCTTTTTGCCGCCGCACTCGACGATGTCGGCATGTCCGATGCCCTGCGTTCCGAAAACATGCCCAACGGCCCGCCCAACATTCCAGAATTCGGGTCCACGACAACGCAGTGGGGTTTTGAAGATCTGTACGCGATGGATTCCTATCACCACGTTCGCGATGGCGTGCATTATCCTGCCATCCTGCTCACCACCGGTTGGAACGATCCTCGCGTCGCGCCATGGGAGCCGGGAAAGATGACCGCGCGCCTTCAGGCTGCCGCGGCAGCCGGCAAACCGATTCTGCTGCGCGTCGATTACGCCGGCGGCCACGGCATCGGCTCAACCCGGGAGCAGCGTCAAGAGGTGACCGCCGACGAATGGAGTTTTCTGCTCTGGCAGTTCGGAGTCGCCGGCTTCCAACCCTGAGCCATGATCGGTCGCACCGATCGCTGAATTCGATTTCGGGCCGCTGAATCGTCTACTACCGTTGCTCTTGGCGTCGCGCTCCCCGAGAAGAAATTTCGCTGGCAGGTGACTGCATTGGACCTGATTGACCGCCTTGCTGAACACAAGACGCTCGCTACAGCGCCGCGGGAGGAGCTTGCCTGGCTCGCTGCGCACGGCACGCTTCACTCCCTCGTTCCCGGTAAAATCCTTTCCCACAAAGCCGTCGCGGTCGAGGGCCTCTACATCATCTTGTCGGGCCACATTTCGCTCTCCGTCGACCGCGGCTCCGGCCCCCAGAAAGTCATTGACTGGCGTGCCGGAGATATCAGCGGCATTTTGCCTTTTTCGCGAATGACTGCGGCTCCCGGCGACGCCATCGCCGAGGAGCCCACTGAAATACTCGCCGTTCACCGCGATGACCTCCGCCAGCTCACGCGCGAGTGCTACACCGTCACGTCGATTCTCGTGCACATCATGCTCGACCGCGCGCGCCTGTTCACGTCGAGTGATTTGCAGAACGAAAAAATGATCTCACTCGGCAAGCTCTCCGCCGGTCTTGCGCACGAGCTCAACAATCCCGCATCCGCCATCGAGCGCAGCACAGCGTCACTCAGCAACAGGTTGGAAGAAGCGGAATCGGCAACACTTGCTCTCGGTACGGCCCGCCTCGGCGACGCACAACTCGCCGCCGTCGATCAAATTCGCAACGCCTGCATGGCTCGCGCGCCCCAGGGCGTCCGCTCTCCCTTGCAGCAGGCCGAGCGCGAAGAGGCCATTGCTGACTGGCTGTCGGATCACGGGCTCGTCACGGCCAATTCTGACGTTCTCGCCGATACGCCCGTCACATTCGATGCTCTCGATCAACTTGCCGCCACTGTGGAGGGCCCGGCTCTCGATGCCGTCATTCGCTGGGCCGCGGCCGGCTGCGCCGTGCGCGGCCTTGCTTCCGAGATTCAGGAAGCCGCCATGCGCATCTCCGGTCTCGTCATAGCCATCAAGGGCTTTACGCACATGGATCAGGCCATGGTCGCAGAGCCGGTGGATCTTGGCCCAAATCTCAGCAACACCGTCGTTGTGATGCGAGCCAAGGCGCGTCAAAAATCCGCCGAAGTCGCCATCGAGCTGGAGCCCGGCCTGCCTCTGGTGCGCGGTTTTGCCGGCGAGCTCAATCAGGTTTGGGGAAACCTCATCGACAATGCGCTGGATGCGATTCAGGACGGCGGCAGGTTAGAGGTCAACGCCCGCCGCGACGGCCAGCGCGTTGTTGTGCGCATCGTCGACAACGGCCCCGGAATTCCGCCGCAGATCCTTTCGCGCATCTTCGATCCGTTCTTCACCACCAAGCCCATGGGGCAGGGAACGGGTCTCGGCCTCGACATTGTCCGCCGTCTGGTTCGCCACAACGACGGCAACATTGAAGTCGACTCAAAGCCCGGCCGCACGGAATTTCGCGTCACCTTGCCCATCGCCGATCCTGAAAGCACGGTGCCTGCGAAATGAACAAGCCGGTTCTGTTCATCGTGGACGACGATCCACAGGTTCTCGCCGCCGTTCGCCGCGACCTGCGCTCGCGCTATCGCGAGAACTACACCGTCATCAGCGCGCCGTCCGGTGAAGAAGCGCTCTCCGCAATCCGCGAGCTCAAGAGCCGCGGCGACTCCCTCGCCATGCTCATCTGCGACCAGCGTATGCCAGGCATGATGGGCAGCGAAGTGCTCGCCCAATCACGCTCCATTTATCCGCTGGCTCGCCGCGTTCTGCTCACCGCGTACTCCGACATTGATGCTGCCGTTAAAGCCATCAACGAGGCGCACCTCGATCACTATCTCTCCAAACCCTGGCAGCCGCCGGAGGAACGCCTCTTTCCTGTCGTCGACGACCTGCTCGATGCCTGGCAGGCCGAATATCTGCCCGAAGCCAAGGGTCTCCGCCTCGTCGGGTTCCAGTGGTCTCCCCAATCGCACGCCATCAAGGATTACCTCGCCAGCAATCTCATTCCCTATCGCTGGCTCGATGTCGCACGCGACGCCGACGCTCGCGCGTTGCTTGACGCAGCCGGAGTCACCAATGATGAGCTTCCCGCACTGTTCTTTGACGATGGCTCGGCCGTCCTGCGTAATCCCGCTCCGCGCGAGGTCGCCGAGCGTCTCGGCAAACCGCTCATCGCGGCCTTTGACGTCTACGATCTCGCGATCGTCGGCGCCGGCCCCGCCGGACTTGCCGCCGCTGTCTACGGCGCGTCCGAAGGTCTGCGCACGCTCTTGCTCGACCGACATGCTCCTGGCGGTCAGGCCGGTTCCAGCTCCCGTATCGAAAACTATCTTGGATTTCCCGCCGGCGTCAGCGGGAGCGAACTCACGCGCCGAGCCATCACTCAGGCGCAGCGCCTCGGTGCCGAGTTCCTCGCGCCGCTTGAGGTCACCGGCGTCTCCATCGACGGCGGCTACAAGTCCCTTTCGCTCGGCGACGGCCGCAAGATTGTCACACGCGCCTTGCTCGCCTGCACTGGCATGTCATATC
>JBEKRG010000147.1:0-10728 GCA_049518955.1 Occallatibacter sp. | reverse complement strand
TGGAGTGTTGACCATCGAGAACGCGGGGACGATCACTGGCGCCCAGGCAGCGTTCCCAACGAGTTGTTTGTGGTATGTGCCCCAGGGCATCAGCTATTCGCCGATCATCTTCACTCACTCCATCTACCCGGTGTATAGCGGCGATGCGAATTTCCTGAGCCTTACCGGGCCGACTTCAACAGTTCTGCAATCCGTCAGAGGACCCGCCCTACAAATTACCCAAACCGGTAATGCGGCCTCTCTGACTGTTGCTCCATCGCTGACAGTGTCCGCAGGATCTTCGGCGAGCATGAATCTTACTCTCACCTCGATCCTCGGATATGGGCTTGCCGGACTGAACGCCCAGTTGAACGCTTCCAATTTCCCGGTAACGTTGACTTGTGACAATCTGCCGCCACACACACAATGTTCGTTCAGCTATCCCACCCCGGACCCGCTCGTTCCGAACTCCGTCGATATTCCGTGCCCCTCCGGCGCGACGACAACACAAGTTGCAGACGGCGCAGTTCAATGCACACCGGGACAAGTAAGCGTAAATTTCTATACCGATGTGTCTGCGGGCACCACAACCAGCCAGAATGCTCGCACTACCTCCGTCACGCTGGCGGCGATCTTTGGATTCGGTATGATCGGGCTCTTCTTCGGGCGGAAGACCTTTGAAAAGGGCCGGATGCTGCTGATGGTTTTCCTCATGATGGCCGGAGGCGCGCTGGCGGTGAGCATTACAGCATGCAACACCACAACCTTGGCCCCCTTGGCCGCGCTGAATACACCTGCTGGAACTTATGCGGTGACGATCACGGCGGACGAAACGGGCACGATATGTGTCGCGTCCCCTGGCAACGGGGCCGACAATTGCATTGTTCCAGGGAGCGGATCGACGTCAAATAACGGCATCAAGGTCTATGGCACTGAAAACCAGGTCTCGATACCGTTTTACATCAATGTGACTGTGCAATAGCACGGCACAAAACAGAAGCTACGTTAACCAATATCGCGCCGCGCAAGCGGCGCGATGTTGTCTGGGGCGATTTTCCAGCCCACGTTGCGCAGTAAAGTAAATTGATTTAGTCTGGATGGGCTTCAGAAGACCTGACCCGATTCGCGCCTTGATATAAAGATCCTTGATAGGCCATCGAGCGCAGAATGATGATCTGAGGCATCTCCTGAAAACCCATTCCATGCGCAAGCGATTGCTGACAAGTCCGGACCTAAGTCGGAAGACGCGGTCAACTGTCTAGCTAAACGATCCTGAGGAGAAGTTGGTTATGCGGGTTACTACGGCTTGGTGGCTGCTGGCGGCAAGTCTCGTGATTGCAGGATGCGGCGGCGGTGGTGGAGGAACAACCTGTACAAGTAATTGCGTTGCCACCGTGCTATCGGTCACCGCGGTCACGCCGGCAAATGGGGCCACTGGCGTGGCAGTCACTTCGGCTATCACCGCCGCGTTCAACGCTCCGATGAATGCATCGACGATCACCGCGTCGACCTTCACGCTGGCTGCGCAAGGCGGCTCAGCCGTTACTGGAACCGTCACCCTCAACAGCAGCAATCTCACTGCGACGTTCACGCCGAGCGCCTCGCTGGCCAATAACACAACCTATACGGCGACCATCACCACGGCTGCGCAGAGCTCCGCGGGAACCGCCCTGGCTTCGAATTACACATGGTCATTTACGACGGCGCTAGTTGCCGCACCGACGGTTAGCTCGGTGACCCCGACAAATGCGAGCACCAACGTGGCAATAACTTCCGCGGTCACGGCGACCTTCAGCGAGGCCATGAACGTGGGAAGCATCACCAGCTCGACGTTCACGCTTGTGCCGCTGGGCGGATCGGCCATTGCCGCGACAGTGAGTTACGCCGCGAACGTCGCGACCCTTACGCCGACCGCGCAGCTCATCAACAACACGACATATACGGCGACAATTACGACGGGCGTCACATCCTCAGGCGGAGTTGCTCTAGCCTCCAACTACACCTGGACATTCACGACCGCACAAGGTCCGGCGCCGACTGTTACCGCGGCGACACCGACAAACGGAGCAACCGACATCGCCATCACATCGGCTGTCACGGCGACGTTCAGCGAGGCTATGTTGTCCTCGACCATCACCGGCTCAACGTTGACGCTGACGCCGCAGGGCGGATCGGCCGTAGCAGCGACGGTCACCTACGCCGCAAACGTCGCGACTCTTACGCCGACCACGCCGCTGGCCTATAACACCACCTACACGGCTACGATAACGACCGGAGTACAAAGCTCCCTAGGAACCGCGCTGTCCGCGAACTATACCTGGACGTTCACCACTGCGACGGCGCCGCCTCCGGGGATCAGCGCGGTGACACCGGCCAATCTGAGCACCACGGCGGCCATCTCAACGACCGTCACGGCGACATTTAATCAAACGATGAATTCGGCGACGATCACTGGCTCGACCTTCACCCTGACCGGGCCGGGAAACACCTCTGTGCAGGGCACAGTCGCGTATAACGCCGTCAGTTCGGTTGCGACGTTCACACCATCGGCGAATCTAGCCTACAACACAGCCTACGTAGCGACACTCAGCGCAAGCATCATGAGTTCCGCAGGAGTTGCGCTATCTCCAGCTTACGTGTGGTCATTCACGACGGCGGTAGCGCCGGTTCCCATTGTCACGGCCACCGCACCGGCAAGCGGCGCTACGGGGGTGAACGTCGCCAATGCGTTGTCGGCGACTTTCAGCCAGCCCATGAATTCCGCGACCCTTACCGCATCGACCTTCACGCTGACTGGACCGGGAAATACAGCCGTTGCCGGCTTGATCAGTTACAACACCGGTACGTCGACTGCGACATTTACGCCCAATGCGTCCCTCGCTTACAACACGTCTTACACGGCGACCATCACGACCGGAGCGACTAGCGCTGCAGGCGCCGCGCTGGCCTCCAACGACGCGTGGACTTTTACCACCGGCGCTAGTCCGGACCAGGTGACAGTCGACTTTGGTACGACATACCAAACCATTCGCGGATTTGGCGGTTCGACAGCGTGGCTCGGAGAAATGCCTTCGGCTGTAGCTACGGCCCTGTTCAGTCCAACCAGCGGTCTCGGCCTTAGTATCCTGCGCGTGCGCATCGATCCCGAGGGATCGTCAACAGGCGGTGGCAGCAAGGGCGATCCATATGAAACAAGCGAATGGGACTACGAGGCGGCCAACGGCTCAGAGGCCGTCGCCGCCAATCCCAACGCCATCGTATTCGCCTCACCATGGACGCCGCCAGCCACCTGGAAGCTTAGCGGCACCAGCACCACTGTCAGTGGCACTACCTTTAACGAGGCCTTCAACGGCACTTGCACCGAAGGAGCAGGTTATTGCGGTGGCTATCTAGATCCGAACCACTATGCGGACTACGCCAACTATCTGGAGGATTTTGTTAGGTTCTTCAATACGACCGACAGCTTCCATCTCTACGCGATCTCAATGCAGAACGAACCGGAAGAGAACGTCAGTTACGAATCCTGTGTCTGGACGCCTCAGCAGATGGACGCCTGGATAGCAGGCAACGCCTCGACGATCACCTCAGACGCATACTCCACGAAACTCATCATGCCGGAATCGGATAACTTCAACCCGGTCGATGCCTCAGTTGCTCTCAGCGACTCGAGCGCGCAAGGGCTCATCAGCATCATCGGCGGACACATCTATGGAGTCTCGCCTGTCCCATACTCCATTCCGTCGGGAGACAGCCCGAAAGAACTTTGGATGACCGAATTCGGCCCCTTGAGCAACGCGACACTCACCTGGTCCGAAGCCTTGACGACGTATGGCGAATCGATTCATAACTCAATGGTCACCGGCCAATACAATGCCTATGTCTGGTGGGGACTATTTGGCGCCTCCAGCGGCACTTGCGCAACCAACGCCGGCACCTGTGGCCTCGTCGACGACGCTGGCAATGTGCAGCCGATGGGCTACGTGATGGGCCAGTACTCCAAGTTCATCCAGCCCGGCTTTGCGCGCGTGTCGGCAACTGCAACCCCGGTTACCGGAGTGTATGTCTCTGCCTACAGCAACGCCTCGCCGTCGCATTACGCGATCGTGGTCATCAACGCCAATTCGAGCTCGGAGAGCCTGACCTTCGTGTTGAATAACGGGAGCGGCGTGACCTCGCTGACGCCATACCAATCCACGTCATCCGCAGGGTTAGCGGCGCAGACCGCGGTCACCGTTTCGAGTGGTCAGTTCAGCTACACGCTTCCCGCGCAGAGCATCGTCACGTTCTACCAATAGAGCGGGTCTGAGCGGATAGGGTTTTCAGACTACGGCGTCATGCGCCGAGGTGGATTTGCCGGGATCCGGCATACCGTTCGTCGAGCGGAAGGCTGCCACGCCACAACCGACCAGCGCGGCTTTGTCCTTGAGCTCCGAGACGCGTATCTGGGTCGTGGAATCGCCGATCTCGGTCCGCACTGCGGGCAGGAAAAGATCGGCAGATCGGGAGATTCCGCCTCCCAGTACGATTACGTCCGCGTGAAACGAATCAAGGAGCGTACGAATCACTACACCAAGATGCTGGCCGAACTCGGTGAAGGCCTGTTGCGCGGCCGGATCGGACTCAGCGGCGTCAGCCAGGTCCACAACTTCGCGCTTCTTACCAGTGCAGCGCTCGTAGTTTCCTACGATGGCCCTCGATGAGATGAAGTCCTCCACGGTTCCGCCCCGGTACGCCAGATTCCAAATCTCGCCGCCGCTGGGCACACCGGGCCCCTCAGTTTCGAGCTGACCGTTGACCGCAAAAGCTGAGCCGATTCCTGTTCCCAAGGTGAGTCCAACGGCGCGGCTGAATCCGCGCGCCGCTCCGGCGCCAATTTCGCCCAGCAGATACGCATCAGCGTCGTTGAGAAAGCGTACGTGGGCGGGCTCAAAACCAAATCGTTCGGCTAGCCCCTGGCGCAGATCGACTCCATAGAGATAGGGCAATTTGTGGCGCATCAGGCTCACCCCAGCCTGAAGATCGAATGGCCCGGGCACAGCAAGCATCGCCCCGATGACCCCTTCGCCGCCAATTTGGGCTTTCATTCCCAGGTTGTGGAGGAGATCGAGGAAAGCGCGGGAAGTGGACACCGATGCGTAAGGCGCACTGGCGACGGAGCCGAGGCTGAAGTTCGCGGCGCAACAAACCGCAGCGGCAACGTGGCTGCCCCCGACATCGAACGTAAGAACACGGCTATCCAGGAAATCGGACACCACAAACACCGGCAACCTCGACCGATGAGAGCGTTCCCATGCGGATGAGATTGTTACCATTTGTATCACAATCTGCTTCTTCAAGTCGGATTTCTTTCAGGAAAAATTCGTTGCGAGGCGCAGAAAATCGGCGTTGATTCTATTTCGGGTTGCTATCATCATCTATGAGTTCTTACTCTGAGACTCCCGCCCTGTGTGAGCAAGGTCCTGGTAGTGATAACGTTATCGTCCAGTTCCCGCCGGTATCGCAGGCACGGGCAATGAAGCACCCATCAAAATCCTGTCGCGACGGCCTGAGTATCCTCGCGGAGCCAGTTGAACGCGAGAATGAATGCTTTAGTCTCGAGGCCCACCGCATCCAACGCGGGAAGGGCGGTGCGAAGGCTGGGCGCGGGGGCTATGCTGCCCGCTATTCCAAAGACTCCGCCCAGCACCAGATCCGGGCAAACAAAGCTGTTTATTGGATACTTCATAGCGGATTTTCCTATCTGTAAGGCCGCACGTGTAAACATCATTTCTCAGTTAGTCAACGTGCCGCTGCTACGATGAACGAAAGCATCTTCGACTCACTTGTTGCCGCTTTTGGGGCATGCAGGGAGGTTTCTTCTTTTAGAAGAAGCCACTTTGCCTGCAGCTTTCCGCAAAGACCAGAATCGAAAATGCTGTAGCTATAACCGCGATGCGCGATCATCTGGCCACAATCATCGATGACTTTCGCCGCTTTGACCGTGAGATCGCGGTGGTGCGCTACCAGGGGAATCGCCGACGCGTAACGACGTATGGCACGCTGGCGCGGCTTGCAGGGCGTTTTGCCGCGTTGCTCGAAAAGCGAGGCATCACCAAGGGCGACCGCGTCCTTATCTGGGGGGAGAACAGCGCTGAATGGCTCGCCACCCTGCACGGCTGCGTGCTGCGCGGCGTGCTTGCCGTGCCGCTCGATGCATTTGGGACCGCTGAATTTGTGGCGCGTGTGGCGGCAGACGTGAAACCGATGCTGATTATCGGCGACGCAGTGCTTTTGGCCAAACTCGCCGCAGTGCGTGACAGCTTGAACCCTCCCAAGCTTGCCTTCGAAGATTGGCAAAGCGAGCTCCCGTCCGAGGAGATTGACGCCATACCTGGCCTCTCGAACGAGACCCCGCTGGAGATTCTTTTCACGTCCGGCACTACGGGCGACCCGAAAGGAATCGTTCTTACTCATGGCAACGTGCTGGCAAGCATGGTTCCAATCGAAGACGGCGCCAAACCCTACATGCGCTACGAACGTCTCGTTCATCCGCTGCGCATCCTGCATACGCTGCCACTAAGCCATGTCTTTGGCCAAGCCTTGGGCATTTGGGTTCCACCGCTTCTCCAGGCCGAAGTGCATTTCGAGAGCAGGCTGGCAGCGCCGCGGCTGATCGAGCAGATCCACGACGAGCGCATTTCTGTGTTGGCTGCAGTGCCGCGTGTTTTGGCGCTGCTCAAGACACACTTGGAAGTGACGCACGATGGATTGGCTGAGCGCGTAGAAGAGTCGGCCGAGAAGATCGGTCCGGGGCGGCGCTGGTGGCGCTATCGCCGAGTGCATCGCGAGTTCGGGCTGAAGTTCTGGGCTTTTGTTTGCGGCGGCGGCGCGCTGCCCGGGCCGCTGGAGCAATTCTGGAACGCGCTGGGATTTGTGCTTGTGCAGGGCTACGGCATGACGGAGACCACGGCGATGATTACGCTCAATCATCCTTTTCATGTGGCCGAGGGAACGATCGGCAAGCCAGTCACGGGCAGCGAAGTGAAGCTGGGCCCCGACGGCGAAGTTCTGGTGCGCGGCGCAGTCATCTCCTCCGCCACATGGGAAGACGGAGCCATGCGCCCGCGCGAGGACGAGTGGCTGGCGACGGGGGACATTGCGGAGCGGACGGAGAGTGGCGAGCTTAAATTTCTGGGCCGGAAAAGCGAGGTTATTGTCACCGCTGCCGGCGTAAACATTCACCCAGAGGACATCGAAGCGGCGATCGAGGAACAACCCGACATTGCGGCGTGCGCGGTGGTCGCGATGGACACTCCAACTGGGTCGGAGCCGTGCGCGGTGCTGGCGTGCCGTGGGTCGGGCGATTGCGCGCTGACGGCAATCGAGCGCGCCAATGCCACGCTGCCGGAGTTCCAGCGCATTACCCGCTGGGTGCTGTGGCCGGAGCCCGATCTGCCGCGGACTTCGACCGGAAAGGTGAGGCGCAAGCCCGTCGCGGCGTGGCTAAAGCGCATCCAGAGCGCGGCCGCGACGCCCTCGAGCGGCAAAGCTGCAACGAACGGCGACCACGCCTTCGGGCCATCGGCGGACTGGCTGCTCGCGCTCATTGCGCAGATTACGGGAGAGGCACATCCGGGAGTTGGCGATGAGCTGCGGCTGACCGAGGACTTGCATCTCGACAGCCTGGGGCGCGTGCAACTGGCATCGGCGATCGAGGAGCGGTTGGGAATCGTTTCGGGCACCAGCCTGCTTGAAGAAGTGCAGACGCTGGGAGAGCTGCGCAGGGTGGTGGCGGGCGGAGTCATAACTGAGCCAGAACCTGCGCAAGGAACTGCCGTGCAGCCGGCTGCGGTTGAACCGGATAGCCTTCGGCGGAACGACGCGCGGAGCGACCGTGCGACAGCGGCGGAGACGAATTCCCAAGCTCACGAAACGTTGCAAGGGGCGAGGCAGCCCGCGGTGCAGCAAGAAATGCCGCGTGATGTGGGACGGCCGCATTTCGCCTATCCCGAGTGGCCGTGGTGGAAGCCGTTCCAGTGGATTCGCGCTGCATTTGTTGAGATTGCGCTGCGCCCGATGACGTGGCTGCTGGTCGAGCCACGCGTGGTGGGTCCGGAGAAACCCCTTCCCGAGGGACCGTTGCTCATCGTGGCCAACCACGTCACGTCGTATGACGGAGCGCTGATCGTGCACGCGCTGCCCGGGCCTTACCGCCGACAGATGGCCGTCGCGATGCTGGGCGAGATGCTTGAGGACTTCCGGCATTGGCGCAACCCATGGAAGCCGGGAGACAAAAGCTTTTATGTCTTCGGGCCTCTCGCTTATTGGCTGGTGACGGCACTGTTCAACGTGTTTCCGCTGCCGCGCCAGCGCGACTTCCAACGGAGCTTTGCCCACGCTGGTAAGGCGCTGGACCACGGCTATAACGTGCTGGTCTTTCCCGAGGGAACGCTCTCGCCCGATGGCAAGATGGCGCCGTTCCGGCCGGGTATTGGATTGCTGGCGAAGCAGAGCTATGTGCCTGTCTTGCCGGTGGCCATGCGGGGACTGGGCGAGCTGAAGACGCGCCAGCGAGGCTGGTTCCGATCGGGGACGATCGAGATTCACGTGGGCGAGGCCATTTGCTTCGGCCCGGAAGAAGCCGAAGCTGCGATTACGACCCGGCTGCACTTTGAGGTGGAGCGGCTACTGGGGGAAAAGAGTTAGCCCCCAAATGTCAGCTTTCAACTCATGGCGTGGGTGCGCTCTTGCGAATGCGTTCAGACGCGGAAAAACCGACGACCTGCAGGTCTTGCTGTCGGCAGCAATATGACGTGCAGGTCGCTCGGAGCGATTCGGTGTCTGGCAAAAAACACAGCTCACTTAATTGAAGAGGGTTCGGGTGCCAATTCTGACTGGGCAGCGTGGAAAGCCATGCCATTCGGTCAGCCACGATAGTGAGCCGCAGCGAAATGAGCGAGTGCGAAGCGAGCCCATGTTCGAGCCCATTCGCTTGCTAGTTCGACCCATCCGGATGGATACCGAACTGATGTAGCACGTCCCACCTTTGATTCCACCCGCGCACCACTCCATGAATCGGCTGCGAGCCAAAATGCTTGATCGCGGGACTGTCGGTCTGGAATTGCAGGGTAATGTTCGAATAGGGAATCGAGTTCGCATTTTCGCCCCCGGTCACGCAGACCTGCAACACGGAAGACGGTGGTTGCGTTTCAAATACAGCGTTGCTTCCATTGGCTGTCAGTAGGCTGACGGTGCCTGTCACTTGAAAGCCCCCATAGGTAGCCGGGCTGTACGTGGGGCAACCATTGGTATTCCATGTGACCATGACGTTGGTCAACTTGATGTGGTGCTCGTGTGCCGACGCGCCACCCTGCGTCGGATCAGGGGTGCCCATCGAGGTCTTCCCATACCCTGACATCGTCATATCCGCGGAAAAATCTGCGGTTCCGGACCACGGGTTGATACTCAGAGTCCATTGGCCATGCATTTCCCATGGGCCGCCGGACACCGTTGAAGGCGAGTAGTCATTGAGCAGACCGTTAAAACTCAGCGAAGCAGGGTCCTGGGCGCGAGCGCTCGGACTCGCAGCCAGAGTTAGACCTGAGAGCAGCCCCGCAGCTGCAATAAACCTGATTCCTTTCATGAGGAAAACCTCCATCACGATATTTGCGCTACCCGCCGAAGGCTGATCAGAGTTAGAAGAGCGTCGTGTTTCCGCTGCTCTTCAATGACTCCGGTGTCGCGTTGAGGCGATTTCGCGCTTGAACTTCCGGATTCACAGTCACGCATCTTTCCAGTGGAGTCAAACGGCATTGCGCGGGAAGGTGAAGTGCTGCTAAATGCCGTCTTTTGCCGTGCCGAACCGGCCGAGGTAGAATCTGCTCACCATGTTCGCCAAATCCCTGAACCATCAGGAGAAAGCGATGGCTGAAGGGCCGCTCGACATTGCGATCTCAAAAAATCTGGTTGGGAAGCGCCTCGAATCCTGGAAGGAGATCGCGGCCTACCTCAACCGTGATGTGAGCACCGTCCAGCGCTGGGAAAAGCGTGAAGGCATGCCGGTCCACCGGCACCTCCACGACCAGCGGGGCTCTGCCTACGCCGTGCCGGAGGAATTGGACGCCTGGCGTCGGACTCGAGGCCTGAAAGCCGATCAATCCCAAAAATCCGATGCGATGCCGCCCAATTCCGAAACAATCGATCCGGCCGAAACGGCCTCGAGATTCCGGTTTTGGATTCCGTTGGCATTGACTGCTTCGATTGTCGTGCTTGCCGCCGTCTTTATTGTCTTCCGCCATCGCCCGGTAAATCAGCCCCCGGCCACCATCCGTTCTCTCGCGGTCCTTCCACTGCGCAATCTTTCCGGCGATCCTTCACAGGACTATCTCGCCGACGGCTTCACCGAGGCCCTCATCGATCGGCTGGTTGGCATTCACGATCTGCGGGTCATCTCACACACCTCCGTGATGCGCTTCAAGAACCCGCAGGTTTCCGTTCCCGAGATCGCGAAAATACTCGGCGTGGATGCTGTTGTGGAGGGTTCGGTGATTCGCGACGGCACGCGTATTCGCGTCACTGCCCAGCTCATACGGGGCGCGTCGGACGAACATTTCTGGTCGGAAACCTACGATCGCGAGTTGAGCGATGCGCTCACCCTGGAGAGTGAAGTGGCGCAAGCGATCACGGAAAAGATCGAAGTGACCGTCACAGGGCAGGAGCATCAAAGGCTTATCGCGGCGCGACCGGTCGCGCCCGAAGTCTATGAGAGCT
>JBEKRG010000146.1:0-10745 GCA_049518955.1 Occallatibacter sp. | reverse complement strand
CAACTGGTCCACCACTTCGCGGGTTGACTACATTCTCAGTGCACACGATACCCTCAGCGCACTCGGCGCGGTGGGCCGGCAGGCCAGTTCCATCCCGGTCGGCCAGACCACAGCAGGACGCAACATTGGCCCTCTGCCCTACAACTATGGCCAGGCGTACGCCCCCAAGACCGCAGTTTGGACCATCGAAGAGACGCACGTCTTCTCTCCGAACATTCTCAACCAGGCCAAGTGGGGTTATGCCCGGTATAACGGGCCCACCTTTAACCCCAATGACAATCCGAAATACGCTGCAACCACGATGGGTATGTCCGGGCTCCCAACCGGTCAGGCTTCGAACATGTTCCCCTTCGTCACCTTTCCCAGCGGAACGGCCGAGCCTACAAACTGGAATGGCGCCACCGAGAATCGCACCACGGCGGAAAATTACACTTTCCTCGATAACTTGCAGTGGACCGTCGGAAAGCACTCCTTCACCTTCGGTGGCAACCTCGCGTGGATGCTCTACAACGTGAACAACGCCACCAAGGGTGGTTCAACTCCCATCACGCTGGCCACCGCAGTGACTGAGACTGCGCAATTGAACAACGCCTTTACCGCGTCCACTGGCACGGGTCTGGCCTACGCCAGTTTCCTCATCGGCCAGATCGACAAGGGTAGCTTTACACAATACCTGCAGCAGGAGTTCGGTGCGCGTTTCCGCGCCATCTCGCCCTATGTGCAGGACGACTGGAAGATGACCAACAAGCTCACCGTCAACCTCGGCTTGCGGTATGACTTCTATCCGACCATCACCGAAGTGCACAACGCGGAGAGCTTCTTCAATCCGAACCTGGCCAACCCGGCTACCGGCCTCAACGGAGCACTGGCCTACACAGGATCGGGCGCCGGCACCTGCAATTGCTCTACGCCAGCCAACAACTATTACAAAAACTTCGGGCCTCGCCTCGGTTTTGCCTACCAGATCGATCCGGGAACAGTGATTCGGGCGAGCTACGGCATCATGTTCTCGCATGGCGCCGCGGTGGGTGGATTGAATACCAACATTGGAACGCTCGGATTTTCGGCCGCGCCCGCCTTCTCCGTCAACGGCTCCGATGTCACCACCATGCCCGGTCTGCTCGCTGGCGGCAGCGGTGCAATTCCTGCCTTCACCGGCGCAACAGGCGTCGCATCCGGTCCGGCGTACGGCACAGGCTACCTCAAGACTGCCACCCTGGGAGCGACCACTGGCACACCGTCATCCATGACGTACGACGATCCTTACTACGGCGGCCGCGCCCCGGAATTCGAGAACTGGAGCTTCGGCATTCAACAGCAACTCACCAACGCAATGGCGCTTAATCTGACTTATGTGGGTTCGGAGGGCCACTTCCTGCAACTGGATAGTTTCCACGCGCGTGGATTCGCGGCCAACGATCTCGATCCGAAGTACCTGTTCCTCGGAACACATCTCTCCGACACAGGAACCACAACCACGACGGTAACGGCAGATTGTGCCAACACGGCCTTTGCCATCTCCTGCCCGGGCCTAAGCAACTTCACCACGTCTCAGTCGCTCTCCACACTGCTCAAGCCGTTTCCGTTCCAGACACCCTCCGACAACTACGGCTACGTCGGCAACGCCAATTACCACGCGCTCCAGGCGATGTTGAGCATGCGTACATGGCATGGCTTGACCATGAATGCTAACTACGTCTGGGCCCGTGCGATTGACGACGGAGGCACTTTCCGTACCGGCTATGCAATTCCCGCCGGCACACTCGCCAATCACCCCTCAGCTTCGTATCCTGCCGACCGCATTGAGCGGACAGTCTCCACTTCCAACCAGCCCCAGCACTTTGTCACAACCGGTGTCTGGGCATGGCCATTCGGTAAAACGGTCCTCGCCAACAGTGCGGTCGAGCGGGCAATCATGGGAGGATTCTCGTTCTCCGGTGTCTATCAGGCCTACTCCGGTTCGCCTCTCGCCATTACCGGCTCGTCCTGCCAGACCAATCAGGCCGACAGTACTTGCAATGCAACCCTCAATCCGAACTTCTCGGGTGTGGCGCGCCAGAACGGCAAGTGGGGTAAGGGACAGACTTGGGCAACCTATAACGCCACAACACCCGCGACCACGACAACAGCCGCTGGCCCAACGGCTGCCAGCACCTACATCGTGCCCAGCGCCGGCAGCCAGACGGTCGCGCCCACGGGTCCGTTTATCAACCCGGTTGCCCCCACTGGCCAGAAGTCGATTCTGTCCACCGGTGGCGGGTACGACTACACATTCGGCGATGCGGCTCGCACAGCGCCGTACAACCTCGTTGGACCGGGCAATTACCAGCTCGACTTTGCCTTGGTGCGCAGCTTCCCGCTGCACCTCGGAGAATCCTCCAAGCTCGACTTCCGCGCTGAATGGTACAACGTCACCAATCACACGTTGTTTGCCGTCGCCAGCACCGCAGTCGGCAATGCCAACTTTGGACAAGTCACCCAAAGCCCCAACCTCAACCGCAAGTCCGCTCAGTTCTCTGCTCGCATCAGTTTCTGAGTTGGCTTTTCGCATCGTTCGCTCAGGAGGCTGCCGCTTAAACCCGGCAGCCTCTTTTGCGTGATGATTGGATGAGGCCTCCCGCTTCCTGGCGGTGACGGCATCACGTTCCTCGGAGCAATGATGAAGACCCTCCGCATTCTTTTTTCTCTTCTCGCGCTCACCACCGCCGCGACTCTAGTACTACTCGCCCAGCAGCTCCCCGGGTCGCAGCGCGCCGCCAACGCCGCCAACGCACCCGCCGATGAGGTTGAATGGGCGGTGCATTTCGCCGATTCCGCCATCGCGCGCTGGCCCGACGGCCGATTCGTCGCCCCCGGCGCACCATGGGCCTGGAACTACGAACTCGGCACCCTCCTTGAAGGAATGGACTCTGTTTGGCTGAATACCGCCGATCCGAGCTACTTCCACTACATCCAAAACTCGGTCGATGCCCTTCTTGCTCCTGACGGATCTATCCCCACGCTCAAGCCGGAAGAACATCAGCTCGATAACATCCTTCTCGGCCGCCAGCTTCTCCTTCTCTACCGCGTCACGCGCAACCAGCGCCATCTCACCGCCGCCACATTTCTCTACGATCAGCTCGCTCAACAGCCGCGCAACGCTTCAGGCGGCTACTGGCACAAGCAGCGCTATCCCAACCAGATGTGGCTTGACGGTCTCTACATGGCAGAGCCATTTCGCGCCGAGTACGCCTCCATCTCCCATCACCCCGAGGACTTCGCCGATATCACCCATCAATTCGTCCTCATGGAGCAGCACGCGCGCGATCCAAAGACTGGCCTCCTCTATCACGGCTGGGATGAATCGAGGCAGGAACGCTGGGCCAACAAGCAAACCGGCAACTCATCCGAATTCTGGGCGCGCGGAATGGGTTGGTACATGATGGCCCTCGTCGATACGCTCGACTACTATCCCGTGAACGACCCCGGCCGTAAGCAGCTTCTCGCGATCCTAAGCCGCGCAGCCGCCGCCGTCGCGCGATACCAGGATCCCAACACCGGGCTCTGGTACGACGTGCTGAACAAGCCCCACGAGAAGGGGAATTACTTCGAATCCTCTGCGGCCTGCATGTTCGTATACGCCCTTGCCAAAGGCGTTCGCCGCGGCTTTCTGCCTCTGACCTACTCGCCCGACGCCGAGCGGGGATATAGCGGAATCCTCTCTCACTTCACTAGCATTGCTCCCGAGTCGGAGTTCTCGCTGACAGATACGGTCAAGGCCTCCGGCCTCGGCGGCGACCCCTATCGCGACGGTTCCTACGCCTATTACATCGGCGAAAAGGTTGCCACTGACGATCCCAAAGGTGTGGGCGCTTTTCTGCTCGCCGCCTCGGAAATGGAAACCGCGCAAAATGCGAAGCTCGGCCGCGGTCGCACGGTCCTCGTCGACAGCTGGTTCAACTCGCAGCAGCGAACGGATGCCTTCGGTAAACAGGTCTACTTCCACTACAAGTGGGACACCTGGGACGAGCCCGGCTACTCGCTCTTCGGCCACATCTTCCGCAACTACGGTGCCAACACGGCGCAACTCGACGCGGAGCCCACGGCCGCAAACCTTCGCGACGCGCAAGTTTACGTCATTGTTTCGCCCGACAATCTCGACAAAAACCCTCATCCCCATTTTGCCAACGCCGAGGACGCAACTCAGTTCGCGGAGTGGGTCAAAGCCGGCGGCGTGCTCATGATCATGGAAAACGATACCTCCTACGCCGACCTCGATCACTTCAACGTCGTCTCCGAGAAATTTGGCATCCACTTCAACAGCGTCCTGCGCAAACATGTCATCGGTACGAATTGGGATCAAGGCAAGATCGCCATCGACGGTACCGGCCCCATCTTCCATCAGCCGCACACCATCTACGTCAAGGACGTTTGCACAATCTCGGTCAGCGGTCCTGCCCGTGCAGTGCTCGCCGAAGGCCCCGACACTTTCATCGCAACAGCAAAATATGGCAAGGGAACCGTCTTCGCCATGGTCGATCCGTGGCTCTACAACGAGTACACCGACGGCCGCAAGCTCCCCGCCGTCTATGACAACTTCGCCGCCGGCAACGAGCTCGTTCGCTGGGTCCTCGGGCAAATTCCACACTAAACAAATCCGGCGCGGCCCTTGATTGATTGGAGCCGGGCTTTGCATGACGATCCACAGGATCGTCGATAACCGGAGAAACCCAAATGCGTCCTGTATCAATCCGCCTTCCGCTCCTTGCATTTTCACTTCTCGTCGCGTTGGCCCTCCACGCCCAGGACACCCGCACAGTCACCGAGCCCAGGATCCCTCCCGCCTGCCTCACTCTGCATGCCAACATCACCGCCGCGAACGGTGCGATCGCCTTAGCCGACGAGCAAAAGCTCTCCACGACTCGCATTCAGGACGCCCTCAACCAGTGCGCCGCCGCGCCCGATATCCAATCTTCGTCTCCGTTCTCGCGCTCGGTCGTTCTTCGCTCCAAAGGCAAAAGGAATGTCTTCCTCATCGGCCCCCTCACGCTTCGTCCCGGCGTCATGCTCGTAGTTAGCAAAAACACCGCGCTCGTCGCTTCGCGCGATCCGCGCCTTTACGATCTCTCGCCCAGCTCCTGTGGCATCGTCTCGACACGCGGCCGCGGCTGCAAGCCGCTCATCAACGGCGACGGCGCTGCCAACGCAGGCATCATGGGCGAAGGATCCATCGACGCGCGCGGCGGTGCCACGCTCCTCGGCCAGGACGTCACCTGGTGGGATCTTGCACACCAGGCCAAAGTCACTGACCAGCAGCAGAGTGTCCCCGCAATGATCGCCCTTCGTCACGTCGACAACTTCATTCTCTATAAAATCACTCTGCGCAATTCGCCTGGCTTCCACGTCTCCGTCAACCAGACCGACGGCTTCACCGCGTGGGGTGTCAAGATCATGACTCCCAAAACCGCGCGCAACACCGACGGCATCGATCCCGGCTCATCGCGCGACATCACCATTGCCTACAGCTACATCCACACCGGCGACGACGATGTCTGCCTCAAGCCCAGCGGCGCTGGCCCCGTCTCGAACATGTCCGTACTTCACAACCACTTCTACTCCGGCCACGGCATGTCCATTGGCAGCGGCACCTACGGCGGCGTCGATCACCTTTTGGTCGACGACCTCACCATCGACGGCGCCGACAACGGCCTCCGCATCAAGTCCGATCCCAGCCGCGGCGGCCTCGTCCATCAGGTCCTCTATCGCAACGTTTGCATCCGCAACGTGCCCAACCCGCTCGTCTTCACTCCGCACTACACCAACTTCATCGGCGACCGTCTTCCCATCTACCAGGACATCACACTTCAAAACGTACACGTCCTCACGCCCGGCGCATACACGTTTTACGGCCTCGACGCCGATCACAAGCTCCAGATCAGGCTCGACAATGTCTTCGCCGACGATCAGAAAGATTCGCTCTTCTACGACAAGGACGCTGACATCACCGTCGGAACGAGCCTCGGCGATCTCCAGCCGAAGGGCGACAACGTCGCGATCACGCAAGCGCCGGCCTCCGCGCCCGGCCAGCCGCTTTCCTGCGACGCCCGCTTCGTTCCCTTCCCTGAAGACAAGACGGCTCCTGAAATGGCCGGCAGAATTCCCCCCGAAGACAAAACCTTTTATGTCGCTGCCGACGGCACCGGAGACTACTATTCTGTTCTGCGCGCTCTCGATATGGCACCCAAAACCGGCGGCGCTGTTCTTTCCGTCTCGCCCGGCGTCTATCGCGAAGTCATTAACATCGACAAGCCAAACATCACCATACGCAGCGCCAATCCTGACGCAAGCAAAACCGTCATTGTCAACGATCGCAGCGCGGGCCAAAACGGAGGCACTCTTCACTCCTCCACCGTCAACGTCACCGCCGACAATTTCTTCGCCGAAAACATCACCTTCCAGAACGACTTCAATCGCACCCACGAGCAACTGCCGCAAGGCTCTCAGGCACTGGCCCTGTTCGTCATCGGCGACCGCGCCATCTTCCACAACGTCCATCTTCTCGGCAATCAGGACACGGTCTATCTCGGCAGCCGCGGCTGCACGCAGAACACTCCAGCCTGCACGCCCACGCGTCAGTACTTCTCTGACTGCTACGTCGAAGGCAACGTCGACTTCATCTTCGGCGACTCGAAAGCCGTCTTCGAGAACTGCGAGATTCACTCCACACCGCACAATGGCGGATTCATCACCGCGCAATCGAAGCACTATCCGGAAGAGGACTCCGGTTTCGTCATCGACCACTGCAAGCTCACCGCTGACCCCGGTGTCGTCGGCAACGTCTTTCTCGGCCGCCCTTGGCGCGCATATTCAACGGTCATCTATATGCACACCTGGATGGACGACAAGATCGCCCCCGCCGGATGGAGCGAATGGCACGCCGAACAAACGCACATGCTCGATACCACCTTCTATGCGGAGTTCGACTCCTCCGGTCCCGGCGCGCATCACGATCAGCGCGATCCGCACACCCACTTCCTTACCCCAGACGAAGCCAAACAATACGAGCCCTCGGTCTTTCTCCGCGGCTCCGACAACTGGAACCCGCTTCAACTTCCACAGCAGTAGAATTGAACTGAAGGAAAGAAAAAATGAAGACCGTTTTGATGGCTGACCCTGTGCGTTACCCGCGCATGAACACCGACGAGCTCCGCGGAACGTTTCTGCTCGATTCCCTCTACGAGCCCGGTAAACTTCATCTCAATTACGTCGATCTCGATCGCGCCGTCGTCGGCTTCGCATCTCCACTCGAGACTCCCATCGCGTTGCCCACCGATCCTGATCTGCGCGCGACCTACTTTACGGAGCGCCGCGAGCTGGGCGCGCTCAACATTGGCGGCGCCGCCTTCATCACCGTCGAAAGCAAAAGCTATGACCTCGACAATCTCGACGTGCTCTACATCGGCCGCGGCAACAAGCAGGTCACGTTCGCCTCAAAAGACAAATCCGCGCCTGCCGTCTTCTATCTTTTGAGCTACCCCGCTCACGCCGAGTATCCCACCGTCCTCGTCCGGAAGGCAGATGCCACGCCCACCGAACTCGGCAGCCTCGAAACCTGCAATAAGCGAACTATTTGCAAGTACATTCATCTCCAAGGCGCGCGCAGTTGTCAGCTCGTCATGGGCGTCACGCATCTCGCCCCCGGCAGCAACTGGAACACCATGCCTCCGCACACCCACATGCGCCGCAGCGAGATCTATATGTACTTCAACCTCGCCGCCGACGCGCGCGTCATGCACTTCATGGGACCGCCCGCTGAATCCCGCCACATCGTTATGGCCGACAAGGGCATCGTCATTTCACCCGGCTGGTCGATCCACTGCGGAGTGGGCACGCGTGCATACAGCTTCTGCTGGGGCATGGGTGGCGAAAATCAGGACTACGCCGACATGGACCCCGCCCCGGTCGAATCCCTGCGGTAAATCGCTCCGATCGATCTGCACAAGGCTCCAACAAAAAAAGCGGCGATCCCCACTTAAGGAATCGCCGCTCCGTTTTTCCTATTCCTTGCCTTTACGCGTTATACGTCCCCGACGAAACTCTTCCTCCGTGCCCCGTCCAGTTCGTGTGGAAGAACTCGCCGCGCGGCTTGTCCACCCGCTCATACGTATGCGCTCCGAAAAAGTCGCGCTGCGCTTGCAGCAGGTTCGCCGGCAGCCGTCCCGCGCGATAGCCGTCAAAGAACGCCAGCGCTGTCGAGAACGCCGGCGTCGGCACTCCCAGCTTCACCGCGTGCACCAGCGCCTTGCGCCACGATGCCTGGTACTTGTTCACTAGGCGCGAGAAAAACTTGTCCAGCAGCAGGTTGTCGAGCTTCTTGTTCTTCCTGAACGCGTCTTTGATCTTGCCCAGGAACTGGCTGCGGATAATGCACCCGCCGCGCCACATCAGCGCGATGCCGCCCATGTTCAGGTTCCAGCCATACTCCTTGCCCGCCGCCCGCAGCAGCATGTACCCCTGCGCGTAGCTGATGATCTTTGAGCAGAACAGCGCCCTGCGCACGTCCTCGATAAACTTCGCCCGGTCACCCACCTTCGGCAAAGACTTCGGCCCGCGCAGAACCTTCTCCGCCTCCACGCGCTCATCCTTCAGCGCCGACAGGCAGCGCGAAAACACGCTCTCGCCGATCAACGTCACCGGCTGGCCGGTATCGAGCGCGCTGATCACCGTCCACTTGCCTGTTCCCTTCTGTCCAGCGGTGTCCAGAATCTTGTCCACGAGCGGCGTTCCGTCCTCATCCTTCTTGGCGAAGATCTGGCTTGAGATTTCGATCAGGTAGCTGTCCAGCTCGCCCTTGTTCCACTCCGCGAATACATCGTGCAGCTCGTCGGCCGTCAATCCCAGCCCGCGCTTGAGCAGGTCGTAGGCCTCGCAAATCAACTGCATGTCGCCGTACTCAATCCCGTTGTGCACCATCTTCACGAAATGTCCCGCGCCCTCTTCGCCCACCCAGTCGCAGCACGGTGTGCCGTCCTCAACTTTGGCCGCGATAGACTGGAAGATCGTTTTCACGTGCGGCCACGCCGTCGGATTCCCGCCCGGCATAATCGAGGGTCCATTTCGCGCGCCCTCTTCGCCGCCCGAAACGCCAGTCCCGATAAACAGAATGCCCTTCGCTGCCAGCGCTTTCGTGCGCCGCGTTGAATCGCTGAACAGCGAGTTGCCGCCATCAATAATGATGTCGCCCGCCTCCAAGTGCGGCGTAATCTGGTCGATCATCTGGTCCACTGTATCGCCGGCTTTCACCATCAACATCACGCGGCGCGGCCGCTTCAGCAGGTTCGTCAGCTCCTCCATCGAGTGCGCGCCCACCACCTCGGTCCCCTTCGCTTCGTTTGCGATAAAGTCGTCCACCTTCGAAACGGTTCTGTTAAACACGGCCACTTTGAAGCCATGGTCGTTCATGTTCAGGACCAGATTCTGTCCCATCACTGCGAGCCCAATCAGGCCGATATCACAAACTGCTTCCGCCATACGTTCTCCAAAATCGAAATTCTATCACTGCAAAATTTGCGCTTAATGACAATTCTATCGCTGTGGTCTGACCTCATCAAAATGTTGCTTTCATTGAACGCCGCGCCCCACCTGCGCGCCCCATTCTTTCACTCGTTCACTCATTCACTTCTTCACTCGTTCCCTTGTTCACTTCTCCCTGTTCCCTGATCCCTGCCTCTCTCACTCCACGCTCAGGTCTCCGTCCGCCTCCACCACCAGCTTGTCGCCCACAATCTGAATCGACAAAATCTTCAGCCGCCCCAGGCTCACCTTGTATCCCGACGTCGCCGTCGATCCCGCCAGCGCCGCACGCAACAAATCCGCCGCATTCACCTTCATGCTCTTCGGCACCTGTCCCCGCAAAAACGGCGCCAGCACAAAGTTGATCTCTTTCCGGTCCGAAACCTTGTCCAGGTTCGCGTCCCGGAACCCGATCGTCTCCCCTTCTGCATCCGGCTCCATCGAAACTTCCGCCGGCAGCGTCACCGTCGCCACGCACACTCCGCCCACTCCGAGCCGCGCGCGCGTCTTTACCCGCACCACAATTCGGTCCTGTTCAAACCGCAGCTGCGGGTCCTCGGTCGAAATGAAGCATGCCGAGTGCGCGTTGCCCTTCAGGTAGTACCTTCCATCCGGCCCGCTGAAGAGCTCCTGCTTCAGCGTCCGTTCCAGGGCGTCGCGGCTCACTGTCAACTCCACTCCGCGGCTCATGGTCACCCCTCCAAATAGCACCAAAGCTGCTGCAATTACCTGCCAGAATGTCCTCATAACAGTATCCTGCCATCCCCCTCTCGGTTATTGCCAACGTCGCTCGTCACATCGGCCCTATTCGTTTCTTGTGGGAATCTGGGGAGATTCGCATAATTTACTGATTACACATGACATATGCTCCAATATCTTGCCGCTTTGTCCCCGGCGAAGCAGCCCTTCCCTATTGATTTTTGAACAAAATATCCCTAGAATGGAAATGTACGTTCCTCGGATCCTTTCGCATCCCCAGCCACGTCCGAGGTTGGACCACGAAAAATACTCCTTTCTAAGGATAAGGACAAACAAATCAATGGCAAAGCGTCGTGGAAATCCGAATTGGGGCAAGCCGGAGCCCATTGGCCCGGTTGTGCCCACAGTTACCTCTTTTGAGCAGATCACCAAGGAGTTCAAGCTGCCCCCTGACCAGTACATCCGGTCTACCCGCCTCCGCGAGTGGGCGCGCC